>CANIID010000206.1 GCA_947467315.1 Betaproteobacteria bacterium
ATCGCCGATCAAGTGGCCAGCAAGCGCCTGCGCGTGCTGGCGGTGGGCACCGCGAAACGCCACGCGGATTTTCCCGACACGCCGACTATGGGTGAAGCCGGCTTTCCGGGCTTTGAGGAAACCGCGCCGTGGGTGGGTTTACTCGCGCCGATGGGCACACCCGCAGCCATCGTGGATCGGCTGAGTGCCGAGATGCGCAAGTCGCTCGCGCGGCCCGAAACCGTTGCGCGCCTGAAAGGGCTGGGTGCGATCACGGTGGGCGACACGCCGGGCGGGTATCTGAAATTTTTGCGCAAGGATCACGAGCGGTGGGCGCGCGTGATTAAGGCGTCGGGGGTGAAGGCGGAGTAAAAATTCAGTATTGAGGGTCGAGAATTGCGTGAGCGCGGTAACTCATTCCTCGATTCGACCGCGCACCCACGCCAGCACATGCGTCAGCCGCGGCGGCAGAAAGTCTTCAGCATCATCACAGGTGACCCAGCGCCATTCGTCGTGCGCGGGCTTGCCGAGTTTTTTTGAAATGGGCAACATGATTTCCGCAGTGCGCGTTTCGGCGACGTAGTAACGTCCAACCGTGTTGCCTGAATAGGGCACAGTTTCTTTGTAGTCTTCGCCGAAGGCAAACTCCAGATCGGTCAGCGTAGTGGCCGTAGCGGTTTCGCGCTTGGCGGCTTCCAGTGAATCTTCGTGAATGTTGATGATGCCGGCGGGGAAATCCCAGCTATCGCCGCGACGCAGAATCAGCAGTTGCCAATCACCCCCGGCAAAACGCACCGGCACGACGCCGCAACGTAACTCTTTGTTTTCAATTGGTTTTATTTCGGTATCCATAATTCTCTTTTAGGGCCACAGCCACGCCGCGCCGCGCACGCCGCTCGAGTCGCCGTGGACGTTGCGCACGAGGCGCGTGCGCACGGTGTCGGAGAATACCCATTTCCCCCACAGCGCGGGGATGTTTTTGTAAAGCCGTTCGATGTTCGACAAGCCGCCGCCGAGCACGATCACTTCCGGATCAAGCATATTGATGACCGAAGCGAGCGCGCGCGCGAGGCGGTTTTCGTAGCGTGCCAGTGTGTGTTCGGTGGCGTCGTCGCTTGCGCAGCGCGCCACGATTTCTTCTGCGCTGAACGATGCGCCATGCACTCGCGCATGGTCGCGCGCCAGTCCTGGCCCTGACAAAAACGTTTCGATGCAGCCGCGCTGGCCGCAATAACACGGCGCACCGGGCCGTTCATCATCTTCCGGCCACGGCAGCGGATTGTGGCCCCATTCACCGGCGATGGCGTTGGGGCCGTCGAGTAAGCATCCGTTAATCACGATGCCGCCACCCACGCCGGTGCCGAGAATCACGCCGAACACCGACGCCGCGCCGGCAGCCGCGCCGTCCGTAGCTTCGGATAACGCAAAACAATTGGCGTCGTTGGCGAGCCGCACTTTGCGGCCTAACACACGCTGCACGTCGATCTTAAGCGGCTGTTGATTCAGACAGGTGGAATTGGAGTTGCGCATTAAGCCGGTGGACGGCGACAGTGCGCCGGGTGTGCCTATGCCGACAGTCGCTGTCGTGACCAGCTCGCGCTCTGCATCCGCAACCAGTTTTGCAAGTAACGCAAGCGTGGCGGCGTAGTTGCCGGAAGGCGTAGGCTCGCGCCGCCGCAGCAACTCGGCGCCGCGCGCGTCGAAGGCGGCGATTTCAGTCTTGGTGCCCCCCAGATCGATGCCGATTTTCATGGTGCCGCGCGCGGTGCGTGGTTCGCAGTGTTTCGCGCGCGCGGTTTATTGCGGCTTCACGCCCAGCTTGGCGGCGATCTTGCGCGTGACGTCGATGTCCGTCTGGATCAACTTGCCGAATTCATCGGGCTTGAGGATGTACGGCTCGAAGCCGAGTTCGTCAAAGCGCGCGAGCACATCGGGTGCAGTCACCGCCTTCGACAGTTCGCCATGGAACTTGTTGACGATATCCGCCGGCGTGTTCGCCGGATACCAGAAGCCGAACCACGCGTAGTATTCAAAGCCTTTCACACCGGCCTCGTCGATGGTGGGCACGTTGGGCAGTTGTTTCCAGCGCTGCGCGCCGCTGATGCCGATGGCCCTGACCTTGCCGGACCGCGCCATGCCTACGGCGTTCGAGGCGGTGAGAAAGGCCAGATCGATGTGCCCTCCAGCCAGATCGGTCACCATTTGACCGATGCCTTTGTATTGCACCGTTTGCATCTTGAGGCCGCCCGCCGCAGCGTTGAGCAATTCCATGCCCACATACAGCACGCCGCCGACGCCGGTGTTGCCGTAATTGAGTCTGTCGGGACTTTGCTTCGCCATCGCGATCAACTCCTTCACCGAGGTGACCGGGATCGATGGGTGAACGGCAAGGACATAGCCGATGGTGCGCGTGGCGGTGGTGACGGGTGTGAAATCGCGCACCGGGTCGTAGGGCAGCTTGTTAAACGCGGGCAGTTGCGAGTGCGAGCTCGAGGTATGCAACACGGTGTAACCATCGGGTGGCGCTTTGGCCACGGCTTCAGTGCCGATAATGCCGCCTGCGCCGGCGCGATTGTCGATGACAAAGTTTTGTCCCCACACGGCAGTGACCTTTTGCCCGACCAGGCGTCCGATCACATCCATCGGGCCGCCTGCGACAAAGGGGACTATCAGACGAATCGGACGGCTGGGGTATTCGGATGCCGCGCGCTGCTGTGCATGCGCGTTAAGTGCCCACGTCAGGCAGGCGGCGATGGTTGCACGAAACAAAAGCGTATGCATCACGGGCTGCCCAATGGTGGTTAGTATGGGTTAAGGCAACTGCAATTTGCCGCCACCCATGCCGCCCATGCCACCCATACCGCCCATGCCACCGGCGCCGGGCACGACGATGGACGATTGCTGCTGGCGGCGCAGTTCCTGCAATTCACGCACCGTGCGCTCAACGCCTTCTTTCGCGGCTTCGCCGAATTTGGCCACGGCTTCGCCGAGATTCGTGGCTTCGATTTCAAAATTGATCGGCAGCGGACCCGCCTGCGTCATGATCTGCGCTTCGCCAATGAACAGCGTGGCGCGCGCGATGTCGTGCGCGCCGTCTTTCGTGAGCGGCGTCATCATACGCAGCGTGCCGACTTTGCGGTCGGTGACGATTTCTTCGCGGTACAGGTTGTCCGCATCCATGTTTGCTTCAACGCCGCGGTCGTCGGGGGGACGTAATGCCATGATTGCCTCGCCATAAAAATTGGTGAAAGGCGGCAAGGGTAGCAGAAAAAACGCAGCAAATCTCACGTCAGATTGTCATGCGGGGGAGTCAAAAAAATACCAATAAAAACATATGGTTACAATGTATTATGGCTTCCGTGATCCGGCGTTCGTAAGCTTACCTGTTGCGCGTCCGGGGCGTGTGTTTGCGCCGATTTATACTCGGCGCTATTTCGCGCGGCGCGAGCCGCCAGCAAGGACGAAGCATGAACACAAGAACGGCGGTCGCACGCGGCACACTGTTGTTGGCGGCGATGTTGAACGCGGGAACAAGTCTGGCGCAGGCCGTGTTGACGCGGCCGCTGGAGCTGGTGGTGCATACCGCGCCGGGCGGCGGGCCGGATCGTGTGGCGCGCATTCTCGCGGAAATTCTCACGCGCGAAAAACTCGTCACGGTACCGGTGTCGGTGCTCAACAAGCCCGGCGGCGCGGGCGGCGTGGCATACAGTTACATGAAATCCAAACGCGGTGATCCGCACGCGTTGCTTACCGGCGTGGGCAGCGCGCTGCTGTCGGCGACGCTGCGCTCCGACATGGGCGTGAGCATGGATGATTTCACGCCCATTGCGCTGCTGGCGCAGGATCCGCAGGCGATCATCGTGGCGGCGGATTCGCCGTATCGCACGTTCAAGGAATTTATCGATGCCGCCAAACGTGAGCCGGCCACGCTTGCCGCGAGCATTTCGTCGCCCACCAGCGCCGGGCGCATGCTGGGCTGGCTGATTGAACGCGACGCCGGCGTGAAATTCAGGTTCGTCGCGTTCAAGAGCGGGTCTGAAGCGCTGACCGCGGTGATGGGCGGGCACGTACAATTCTCGACGGAGAATGTGTCTGAAAGTATCGTGGCGGTGGAAGCTAAAAAATTGCGCGTGCTGGCGGTGTCGTCGGGCCAGCGCATGGCCGCCTTGCCCGATGTGCCCACGCTGCGCGAACTGGGCTACAACCTACACGTCGGCACCGGACGCGGGCTGGCCCTGCCGGGCGGCGTATCCAAAGCGGCGGTGGATTCATGGGAGGCGATCATCGAACGCGTCTATCAAAGTCCGGCGTGGAAGGCGCATGCGCAAAGCAGTCAGTACGAAAATATGTGGCTGGGCAGTGAAGCGTTTGGCCGGTATCTCGTGCAGCGGCGGCAGACATTACAGGAATTTCTGCTGGCTATTGGTGTGACAAGCAGGCGCGGCGGATGATGCAGCCACTCTCGTGAGCGCAGCGTTGTATCAAGTGAGCCTATGAAGCAACGGCACTTTGCCATGGCGCTGTTGCCACTCCGCACGCGAAATCGCGCCCTCGTTCTGTTCACCGGCGGACAGGGCTGCGTGATATTGTTGCGTCGCCTGTTTGAACCCCTCCTCAGTTTGAGAGCGAACAACCGATGACCAGGACACACATGTGGTGGTGGCACAGCGCGCTTGCGCTGGCGGTGGCCGGTATGGCGTTGAGCGCAGCGGCACAGAGCTACCCCTCGAAAACCGTGCGCTTCGTGATTACCTATCCGGCGGGTGGCGGCTCGGATTTCACCGCGCGCCCAATCGCGCAAAAACTCACGGAGCGTTGGGGTCAATCCGTGGTGGTGGACAGCCGCCCCGGTGGCAGCGCGATGATCGGCACCGATTTTGTCGTCAAGAGTCCGGCCGACGGCTACACGCTGCTGCTGAGTGCATCGAGCGAAATGTCGATGAATGTCGTGCTGTTCAAGAAAATGCCCTACGACCCGATACGTGATTTGCAGCCTATCACGCTGGTGGGTACTACACCGCCGGTGCTGCTGGCGCATCCCTCGTTGCCGGCAAAAACGGTGAAGGAGCTGGTGGCGCTCGCGCGCGCCAAGCCGGGCGCACTGAGCTACGCGTCGATCGGCAACGGCACGCCGCAGCATTTCGCGGGCGAGTTGATGAAAACCACTTTTAATATCGACATGGTTCACGTGCCGTACAAAGGCGCCGCACCGGCGCTGATCGATTTGCTGGGTGGCCACGTGCCGATTGGATTGACCGCGCCGACCACGGCGATACCGCATATCAAATCCGGCCGATTGCGCGCGCTGGCCGTGACCTCGGCGCAGCGCTCGGGCGCTCTGCCGGAGGTGCCGACCGTTGCTGAATCCGGCGCGCCGGGCTTCGACATCGTGCAGTGGTACGCGATTTGGGTGGCGGCGAAAACACCCAAGGACATCGTGGATAAAATTTACACGGATATTTCAGCCATTATTCAATCACCCGATTACAAACAGCGGCAGATCGAGGCCGGCACCGATGTGGTGGGCTCGACCGCCGAGGCGCTGAGCAACCGGCAGAAAATCGATATTGAGAAATACCGCAAGATCGCCGCTGCGGCGGGCATCAAGCCGGAGTGATGTGCGGCGTGTGATTTACGAACGATTCAGGATGATAGAAAGGAATCAAACATGAGCAAAGGCGTCATGGGCAGTGGCGATTTCGCCTACCGCGCGCAGGACGGTTGGGCGAAATGGCCCGAGGGCTGGGATAGCGGCGATGTCGCAGCAGTGGGCGTAGATCGCCACGACAATGTCTACGCCTTCAATCGTGGCCCGCACCCGATGGTGGTGTTCGATCGCACGGGCAATTTTCTGCGCTCGTGGGGTGAGGGCATTTTCAAAAACCCGCACGGCGTACACATGGGCGCCGATGACACCATCTACCTCACCGACGACGGCGATCACTCCATGCGCCAATGCACGCTCGACGGCAAGGTGCTGCTGACCATCGGCATTCCCGGCAAATCATCGGCCTATATGAGCGGCGAGCCGTTTAATCGCTGCACCCATACCGCGCTGTCCCCGCAGGGCGATATCTACATCTCGGATGGCTACGGCAACGCCCGCGTGCATAAATATTCTCCCGATGGGAAATTATTGTTCTCGTGGGGCAAGCCCGGTACCCGACCCGGCGAGTTCAATATCGCGCACAACGTCACCTGTGATGCGGATGGCTGGGTGTATGTCGCCGACCGCGAGAATCATCGCGTGCAGGTGTTCGACGGTAAGGGCCGTTATGAAACGCAGTGGAATAACCTGCATCGTCCCAGCGGCCTTTACATGACCCCGGGCAAATGCCCGATCTGCTACATCGCCGAAATCGGCCCGCATCTGTCGGTGAACATCAACCTCCCGAATATCGGCCCGCGCATCAGCATCATGGACCACAAAGGCAAACTGCTCGCCACCGTGCAGGCCGACCCCGCGCGCGGTACCGGGCCGGGGCAATTCATCTCGCCGCACGGCATGTGTGTGGATTCACACGGCGATCTGTATGTGGGCGAGGTTGCCTACGTGTCATTCTCGCGCTCGTACCCGAATGTGCCCAAGCCGGCGCGGATTCGGTGTTTGCAGAAGTTGGTTAAGGTGACGGGGTGACGGCAGGATAGCCGCTCACTGGCCGCCCAAGCGAACCGGGTTTACCATCCGTACTCCAGACGCTTTTCAAGGAACAAATCAGACATGGACACTCACGCAAATCACGGTCACCACCTCGACGGCAAACGCGTAGAAGATTTCCGCCTCATTACCGGCACGGGCAAGTTCTCCGCCGACTGGAACGCACCCGGGCAACTGTATGCGCACTTCGTGCGCTCGGATCATGCGCATGCGGAGATTGTTTCGGTGAACGCCCAGCGCGCGCTGGCGCACCCTGGCGTGACGCACGTGTTCACGGGCGAGGACGCGGTGCGCGAGGGGTATGTCAAGGCGCCTGATGCATTATCGGCTTTCCCCGGGCGCAATGGCATGAAGCCGCGCGTGCTGGATCGGCCCGCGTTGGCGCATGGCAAGGTGCGCTTTGTCGGCGAGGCGGTGGTGATGGTGGTGGCGGAAAGTGCCGCTGCGGCAGCGGATGCCGCCGAGTGGGTGGAGGTCGAATACCGCGTGCTGCCGGCGCTGGTGGATGGCGAAGCCGCGCTAGCGTCGGGCGCGCCGCAGTTGGATGCAACGGTGCCGGGCAATCTGGTGTTTGAGTCCGAGGCGGGCAACGAGCAAGCGGTGGCCGATGCCATGAAAAGCGCCGCGCACATCACGAAGCTGCGCGTGCTGTCCACGCGCGTGTCGCCCAGCCCGATGGAGCCGCGCGCGGCGATGGTGCGCTACGATGCCGCAACCGGGGTGTATCGCTTTAATGTGCCGATGCAGGGCGTAACGACGATCCGCAAGGGCTTGGCGGTATATTCAAGATCGCCGGAGGACAAGCTGATCCTTGAGGTCGGCGATGTCGGCGGCGGTTTCGGCCAGCGCTCGCCACCCTATCCCGAATACGTCGCCATGATGCTCGCAGCCAAGGCGAGCGGCCGTCCGGTGAAGTGGGTGTCCACGCGCACCGAGGCGTTTCTCACCGACAACCACGGGCGCGCGACCCTGATCGACGGCGAGCTGGCGATGGACCGTGATGGCAAGTTCCTGGCACTGCGTTTTGACTGGATCAGCGACTTCGGCGCCTATCTCGCGCCGGGGCCGCAGGGCCACATACGCAATACCACCACCTGCATGACCGGGGTGTACCGCATCCCGGCGCTCTACACGCGCTACCGCGTGCCGCTTACCAACACCACGCCGGTGGGCGCGTATCGCGGCGCGGGGCGCCCGGATGTGGCGTACGCCATCGAGCGCATCGTGAGTCAGGCCGCGGTGGAGCTGGGCATCGACGCGGCGGAATTGCGGCGGCGCAATTTCATTTCCGGCGATGTGTATCCGTACAAAACACCGACAGGTTCCACGTACGAGAACGCGGATTTTCCGGGGATGTTCGAGAAGGCGCTGAAACTCGCGGACTACCAGGGCTTCGCCGCGCGCCGCGCGCAATCGGCGGCGGCGGGCAAGCTGCGCGGCATCGGCATCTCCGTGGTGATCGAGCCCACCGGTGCTGGCAACTTCACCGACGAGATCGAGTTGACGCTTGAAGCGAACGGCGCGATCACCGTTTACACCGTCGCCAAAACCCAGGGCCAGGGCCACGAAACGACATTCGCGCAGATCGTGGGGAAGGCACTCGGCATCTCCATTGACAACATCAAGATCGTGCAATGCGCGCCCGGCACCACGCTCGAAGGCAACGGTACTGGCGGCTCGCGTTCCACCGTGGGCGCGGGCAGTGTGTGTCACCTCGCCGCGCTGAAAATGATCGAGGAAGGCAAGGCGCTCGCGGCGCTGGAGTTCAAAGTGGAGCCGTCGCAGGTGCAATATGCGAAAGGCGAATTCCGAACGAACGATTCCTCACGCACTATCACGCTTGCCGACCTGGCGAAGGCAAAAATGCTCACCTTCAAGGCCGAAGGCAAATTCAGTTCGACGTTCCCCAACGGCTGTCACATCACCGAAGTCGAAATCGATCAGGAAACCGGTGCGCCGCAAATCGTGTCGTACTGTGCGGTGGACGACGTTGGCGAAGTGATCAATCACGCCATCGTCGAGGGCCAGTTACATGGCGGCGTGGTGCAGGGCGCAGGGCAGGTGTTCGGTGAGCAGATTGTTTACGACCAGAAAACCGGACAGCCGCTCAGCGCAACCTTCATGGATTACATCATGCCGCGCGCGGGACTCGTGCCCGATATCCGAGGCGTGGAGCATCCGACTACCAGCACGTTGAGTCCGCTCGGCGTCAAGGGTGTGGGCGAATCAGGCTGCACCGCGTCGATACCCTCGCTCGTCGATGCCGTGATAGATGCGCTGCGCCCGCTCGGCGTGCAGCAGTTGGACATGCCGCTGACGCCTTCGAAGCTTTGGCATGCGATGCAGGAGGTTAAGCCGGTAAAAACATAAAAATATGTTTAAAAACAAATAGTTACATTAATTCTTATGTTTGACCCCGTTTATCCGCCATAAGGGGATGAGCCGCGATAGGTGACATGACGAATACGGCAACCCATTCACCCGAGGACGATGACGACATGCACGGCGATATCGATTTCTCGTGCACTTCACGTGGCAAGTTTTACCTTCCGAATTTGAAATTGAATCTGCCGGGTTACACTGTTGATGAGTCGTTCGAGCGCTCAAAACCGTCAAATGGCGCAGGGCCATTTTGCTAGAATAGGCATTCCAAGGAGGCAGACGATGAATCATCCGAATGGGCATGTGATACTGGAAAAGCTCAAGAGCCTGCCACCGGAGCGTGTGGCGGAGGTTGAGGATTTCGTCGATTTCCTGCGCGCGCGTTACGAGGAGCGCTCCGCGACTCGCACCGCCACGCGTGCGGCTGAACTCGCGTTTGGCCGCATATGGGAGAACGAGGACGATGCCGCCTACGACGCACTATAGATTCGGCGATATCGTCTTAGTCCCATTCCCTTTCACCGATCAGAGCACCACCAAGAAGCGCCCAGCTGTAGTGATTTCAAGCGATGCTTATCACGCATCGCGGCCCGATCTCATTATCATGGCGGTCACCAGTCAGTTGCGTCCCGCGGGCCATATCGGCGAAGTTCAGATCAGCGACTGGAAAGGCGCCGGGTTGATAACGCCTTCGGTGGTGAAACCGGTCATCACCACAATTGAAGCTTCGCTGGTGCTGCGCCGTTTGGGGCAGCTTAAAGCGCAGGAACTGCAGGCGGTGCGCGCCGCCATCAGCGCCATGGTTGGTTAAGGAATCAAGCAATAATAACATGAACAGATTCATTCGGCCGCAATCATTCGCGGCGGCAAGCGGTAATTCCATTCGCCGTGAAACGCATCGCGCTCGATGGCAAGAGCGGCGTGTTCCTCGTCAGAGATTTTGATCCCCTTCGCGTA
>CANIID010000207.1 GCA_947467315.1 Betaproteobacteria bacterium
CGCCGTCATGGGAAAATTGAAAAAATGAGTGAACCGAAGAAGCGCAAGGTACACACGCCGGAATTCAAGGCGAAGGTAGGGCTGGAGGCATTGCGAGGGGTGAAGACGACCAACCAGATAGGTCAGGATTACGACGTTCATCCGATGCAGATTGGGCTATGGAAAAAGGAAATTCAGGCGCAGGCCAAAACACTGTTTGAAGGCAAACGTGGCCCGCAGCCGGTGGCGGCGCACCGGGAGCCAGAATTGCTGTATAGCGAAATAGGTAAACTGAAAATGGAACTGGACTGGCTGAAAAAAAAGTCTGGGATCAGCCTGCCATGATTCGCCGGGCGTGGATCAATGGTGGTGACGCCGTGACGGTGGTTCGGCAATGCGCGCTGGCGGGCGTATCGCGCGCCACCGTCTATGCCCGGCGACATCCCAAGCCGATGGATGAAATGGACCTGCTGCACAGCGGCCTGATCGACGCGGAATACACCCGGCACCCGTTCTACGGCAGCCGCAAAATGGTCGTCTTTCTGGGCAAGGCGGGCCACTGCGTCAATCGCAAGCGCGTGCAACGTCTGATGCGGCTGATGGGGCTGGCGGGCATGGCGCCGGGGCCCAACACCAGCCGTGCGCACCCGGCGCACAAAATATACCCCTACCTGCTGCGTGGCGTGCCCGTGGTCAGGCCCAACCAGGTGTGGAGCACGGACATCACCTACATTCGCCTGGCGCACGGCTTTGCCTACCTGGTAGCGATAATCGACTGGTATTCGCGCCGCGTGCTCAGTTGGCGCATCAGCAACAGCATGGAAGCTGAGTTCTGCGTGGATTGCCTGGAAGAGGCCCTGCGCAGCCACGGCAAGCCGGAAATCTTCAACAGCGATCAAGGCTCTCAATTCACCAGCGACGCGTTCACTGGCGTGCTCCAACGCGAAGGCATCGTCATCAGCATGGATGGACGCGGGCGTGCGTTCGACAACATCTTTGTCGAGCGGCTGTGGCGCAACGTCAAATATGAAGACGTGTATTTGAAGGGCTATGCCACGATGGGCGAACTGATGATCGGTCTGGCCGAGTATTTCGCCTTTTACAACAGCGAGCGACCGCACCAAGCGCTGAACCAAAGGACGCCGGCAGCCGTGTATCAAAGCGCCATCGGCGGCGGTGCGTTGATTGTGGATAAATTCGGCGGCACGGCAAAACCGATGTCCGTTTCGCTATGCGACGACGCTACAGATGCAACCACAGAAGCAAGATCAGAATCAACAGCAAAAACCACACCAAAAGCAAAACCGGGGCAGCGCCGTCCAGCTGCGAACGAAGTTGAAGGTATAACTTAAACTCACTGCATTATTGTCTTGACGCCGGGGTCCACTTTAGACAACCCATGTCTGAAACCGCAAAAATGAATCCGCTGGTAGGCATTGCCGCTGCGTCCGTAACCTTGGTTAGCCTGGTTGGCGCCGGCGTGCTGACCGGCATTATTCCGACTAAGGGAGACAAAGCCCCGGCTGCTACGCCCGTGACCGCGACGGCACCCGCAGCCGCTACCGTAGCGCCGGTGGCTCCGGTTGCCGTGGCGCCCGCGCCGGTCGCACCCGTCGCGCCTGTCGCGCCCGCGCCAGCAAAACAGGTGGCGATGGCTGAACCCGCCCCGCGCCCCGCGCCTGCGCCGCGTCCGGTGGTGCAACAACAACCGCGTCCGGCCCCGACCTATCCGGCGGCAGCCCCGGCGTACCAACAAGGCGGCGCAGCGCCACAGTATCCGGCGACCTATGACTACCCGCCGACCGCTGCCCCCGCACCGGTCTATCCGCCTGCGGTGGTTGCGCAAGCCCCTGCGCCAGCTGCGGTGTGCAACAACTGCGGTCGCGTCGAAGCCGTTAACGTACAAACCGTCGCCGGTGAAGGCAGCGGCCTCGGCGCTGTTGCGGGTGGCGTCGCTGGTGCTCTGCTCGGTAACCAGGTCGGTCGCGGCACGGGCAAGAAAGTGGCGACGGTCGCCGGTGCGGCTGGCGGCGCGTTTGCCGGCCATCAAGTCGAGAAATACGCGAAATCCGGCAAGCGCTTCGACGTGGTGGTGCGCATGGACGACGGAAGCTCCCGCACCTTCCCCTATGAAAACGAGCCGGGCTTCAGCGCGGGACAAAAGGTGCGCGTGGTTGAGGGCAAGCTGCAATACAACTAAGCATTTGTTTTTAAAAGGAAAAAGCCGCGCAACTGCGCGGCTTTTTTTATGCCGGTAGCCGACTGCGAAGGCTGCGCTAAATCAACGCGACCTCTTTTCTTGCGCGCTATAGTCCCCACATACCTGTACCGACCGCCCCATGGACACCGCCGCCCTCAAGCCCCCCTCACACGTCGATCTCGCCATCACTGGCATGACCTGCGCTGCCTGCGCCGCACGCGTGGAGAAGGTGCTGAACCGGCTGCCGGGGGTGACCGCCAATGTGAATTTCGCCACCGAGACGGCGCGTGTAAACACGGCGTCGGCTAACATCGCGCCCGACGCGCTCATCAAAGCGGTAGAAAAAGCAGGCTACGGCGCCCATCTGAAAACCACGCAAACGCGCGACGATGAAAAGCGCCAGCACGTTGAAGCGTATCGCGGTGAATTCAATCGTTTTGTGATCTCGGCGCTGTTGACCGCGCCGTTTCTGGTGCAGATGATCGGCATGCTCGTCGGCCGGCACGAGGGGATGTCGCCGTGGCTGCCGCTCTGGTTACAACTGGCGCTCGCCACGCCAGTGCAATTCTGGATCGGCAAGCGCTTTTATGTGGGCGCGTGGCACGCGCTGCGCGGCGGCGGCGCCAACATGGACGTGCTGATCGCGCTCGGCACCACCATGGCTTACGTCTACAGCGCGGCGGTGATGGCCTGGTCGCTGCCGCATCACGTGTATTTTGAGGCCAGTGCCACGGTAATCACCCTGGTGCTGCTCGGTAAAGTGCTGGAAATGCGCGCGCGCGCCAAAGCGTCGTCCGCGATTGAAGAACTGATGCGCCTGCAACCCCAGACCGCGACGGTCGAGCGCAACGGCGAGCGCGTCGACATCAACGTCGCCGATATGCAACCGGGCAACATCTTTATCGTGCGGCCCGGTGACAGCGTGCCGGTGGATGGTTCGGTGCTGGACGGCGAATCGGCGGTAGATGAATCGCTGCTCACGGGCGAAAGTCTGCCGTCGGCGAAGCGCGCCGGCGCGCGCGTGTATGCCGGCACGATCAATCAGCAAGGGCTGCTGCGCTGCACGGCCACCGGCGTCGGCCAGCAAACCGCGCTCGCCGCCATTGTGCGGCTGGTGGAAGACGCGCAGGGTTCCAAGGCGCCGATTCAACGTCTGGCGGACGTCATTTCCGGCGTGTTTGTGCCGGTAGTGATCGCGATTGCCGTCGTCACCTGGGTCGGTTGGTGGTGGCTCGGCGGCGACTTCACCGCCGCCACCATCAACGCGGTGGCGGTGCTGGTGATCGCCTGCCCGTGCGCGTTGGGGCTCGCCACACCCACCGCGATCATGGTGGGCAGCGGCATGGGCGCGCGCGCCGGCGTGCTGATCCGCAACGCGGCCGCGCTGGAAACCGCCGGCGGCATCAACACACTGGTGCTCGATAAAACCGGCACCCTCACCGAAGGCAAGCCGGTGGTAACGGACGTGATCGCCGCCGCCACTCTCACGCCGGCCACGCCCGCTACGCGTGACGAAGTGCTTGCGGTCGCGGCGGCGCTGGAGCAAGGCTCCAAGCATCCTCTGGCGCAAGCGGTGGTGGCGCAGGCGCGCGAGCGCGGCTTGCTGCTGGAACCCATCGCGGATTTTCGCTCGCTGTCGGGGCTAGGCGTGCAAGCCACCATCGCCGGCACGACGGCGGCGCTGGGCTCGCCGCCCTTTGCGGCGGAACTCGGGCTTGCATTACCAGGTGCCGAGATCGCGGCGCTACAACGCGCGGGCAAGACCGTCATCTTCGTGGCACGGGCAGGCCGCGCGCTGGGCGTGATCGCCATTGCCGACCGTCTGCGGCCCACCACACCGGCGGCGATTCGCGCGCTGATCACGCTGGGCGTCACGCCAGTCATGCTCACCGGCGACAACGCGCTCACCGCCGAGGCCATCGCGCGCGAGGCGGGCATTGCCCAATGGCACGCGGGCATGCTGCCGCAGGGCAAAGCCAGCCACGTGCAAACGCTGCACACCAGCGGCCGCAAAGTCGGCATGGTCGGCGATGGCGTCAACGACGCCCCGGCGTTGGCGTCCGCAGATGTGAGTTTCGCCATCGGCGCGGGCGCCGACGTGGCGATTCAAACCGCCGACATCACCCTGATGCGTAACGATTTGATGAGCGTGGTGGATGCGATTCGCCTGTCGCGCGCGACACTCACAAAAATCCGGCAGAATTTATTTTTTGCTTTTTTCTACAACGCGCTGGGTATACCCTTGGCCGCTGCCGGTTTGCTCAATCCGGTAATCGCCGGCGCGGCGATGGCGCTGTCGTCGGTATCCGTGGTGGGCAACGCATTGCTGCTTAAACGCTGGCGCCCGGTGCAATCTTCAAACAGAGGACAATAATGGAAACCACTGCGTTCAAAGTCGGCGGCATGACCTGCATGGGTTGCGTCAACAGCGTAACGCGCGTGCTCAAGGCTACGCCCGGTGTGACAGATGCGAGGGTGACGCTTGAACCGTCACAAGCCGCAGTAACGTTCGATGCGGCGCTAACCAATCCGGCGCAACTCAAGCAAGCGATCGAAGATGCCGGCTATGAGGCAACCTAGCCTTGCTTGCAAAGCCAATGTAAGTATATGTTCTTAAACAATTTTATTTCTAATTCCACAACTGCCACCACGGCACGTCGCGTCCGCCGCCACCCTTGAGGTACTTGCTGTTGGGGTAGTTTTTCTGCATCACGCGCTCGGCGTCGCCGCGCAAATCTTTCAATCCCAGCGCGTCGTAGGCCTTGACCATGATCAGCAGCCCCTCTTCGTTCGCCGGCGCTTGCGGATAGGTTTTCATCGCGAATTGCACACGATTCGCCGCCGCCAGATACGCGCTGCGTTTCATGTAATAACGCGCCACATGTACCTCGTAGGAGGCCAGCGCATTCACCAGATAGTTCATGCGCGCCGTGGAATCGGGGGCATACTTGGAGTCGGGATATTTGGTGACCAGTTCCTTGAAGGCATCAAAGGCGTCTTTGGCCGCTTTAGGATCACGCTCCGACATATCCTGATTGCTGACAAAGCCGAAAATCCCCAAGTCTTCGTTAAAATTTGCCAGCCCCTTGAGGTAAAACAAATAATCCACGTTGGGATGATTCGGGTGCAGCTTGATAAAGCGGTCCGCCGCCGTAACGGTGCCCGAAATATCCTTGTCTTTGTAATACGCGTAGGTCAGCTCGATCTGCGCTTGCTGCGCGAAGCGGCCATAGGGAAAACGTGACTCGAGCTTTTGGTAATAATTGATTGCCTTTTCGTAACTGCCCTCATCCAGGTTTTGGCGGGCTTCGGCGTAGAGTTTTTGCGCCGACCAACCCTTCGTTTCATCAGACTTATCGCCCATCAAGCCGCACGCGGCTAACTGCCAACCCATCAGCAGTGCCAGAAATATGGTTAAACTATGCCGAATCATAGGAATATCGCCTTGAAAAATCGTGAAAAATTATAGCGCAGAACCGGGGTCTCCGGTCGTACCGTCGGGCGAAACCGGGGCAATCAAGGCTGTGGTACTGCCCGCCGATTGCGCCGGCATGCGGTTTGACCAGGCACTGGCGAATTTGTTTCCAGAGCACTCTCGCAGCCGCCTCAGCGCGTGGGTCAAGGCGGGCCGCGTGACACTCGACGGCAACACGTCATCTTCCAGCCAGAAAGTGTGGGGCGGCGAAAAAGTCACCGTCGCGCCCATGGACGATCCGCAAATTTCGTCGTTTCGCGCGCAGGACATTCCCATCGACGTGGTATACGAAGACGATCACTTGATCGTCATCAACAAGCCGGCGGGGCTGGTGGTGCATCCCGGCAGCGGCAACTGGGACGGCACGCTGCTCAATGCGCTGCTGCAACACGCGCCGCTGCTGGAAAAAATTCCGCGCGCCGGCATCGTGCATCGCCTCGACAAAGACACCAGCGGCCTGCTGGTGGTCGCCAAAACACTGATCACGCAAACCTCGCTGGTGCGCCAATTGCAGGATCACAGCGTCGCACGCGAGTATGTCGCCGTGGTGCATGGCTTTGTGGCGCATGAAGGCAGCGTCGATGCGCCCATCGGCCGCCATAAGACCCAACGCGTCCGCATGGCCGTCGCGCCCAACGGCAAACCGGCGATCACCCACTATGAACCGATGGAGCACCTCGGCCAGATCACCGTGCTGCGCTGCCGTCTCGAAACAGGGCGCACGCATCAGATCAGAGTGCATCTGCAATCGATCGGGCACCCCATCGTTGGCGATCCGGTGTATGGCGGCAGCCGCAAAACCCCGGTGTTCCCGCGCCAGGCGCTGCATGCGGAGAAACTCGCACTGACGCATCCAGCCACCGGGCGTCGCCGCAGTTGGAGCGCACGCGTGCCTGCGGATATGCGCAAACTGATTGCCGGCCTGAAAGACGCCACGTGAATCGAGACTGGATCAAGCCCGACTGGCCCGCGCCGGCCAACGTTAAAGCGTTTATCACCACCCGCACCGGTGGCGTGAGCACCGGCCCGCACGCGAGTTTCAACCTCGGGTTGCGCGCCGATGACGATCCGCAAGCGGTCACACAAAACCGCGCCCTGCTGCAACA
The DNA here is from genome assembly GCA_947467315.1 of Betaproteobacteria bacterium. Lineage (GTDB taxonomy): Bacteria > Pseudomonadota > Gammaproteobacteria > Burkholderiales > SG8-41 > UBA5216. Next base: position 6,761 of record CANIID010000207.1, read on the forward strand.
GCATCTGCCGCAAGCGCCCCAATGGCTGCGGCAAGTGCATGGCGTACGCGTGGTCGATGCGGACGCCCTCACCGATAGCCCCGAAGCCGACGCCAGCGTCGCACGCGAGCCGCATACCGTGTGTGCCATCATGATCGCCGATTGTCTGCCAGTGCTGTTCACCAATCGCGCGGGCACCCGCGTGGCGGCGGCCCATGCGGGCTGGCGCGGTCTGGCGGGCGGCGTGATTGCCAACACCGTGCAGACTTTATGTGATGGCGGCGACAAACCGGCGGACTTGCTCGCCTACATCGGCCCCGGCATCGGCCCCACGGCTTTTGAAGTCGGCGCAGATGTGTATGAAGCCTTCACCACACACGACATGCAGGCCAAGGCGGCATTCGTCGCGCATACGCCGGGCAAATGGCTCGCGGATTTGTTCATGCTGGCACGGCAAGCACTCGGGCGAGCGGGGCTTTCCTCTGGGAACGTCTACGGTGGCGGCCTGTGTACCTACGCCGACCCGCTGCGGTTTTATTCCTATCGTCGCGATAAAATCACCGGGCGCATGGCCGCGTTTATCTGGCGGCAGCAAAGCGACGAGCAACTAAGTCCTTGAATTAACGTATAATCGCGTCCCTCTGCCAGCCTACACCTTATCGGCGCCCACAGGGGCCGACTCAAGCATTACACATGACCACCTTCACCTGGATACTTGCGGCAACCATTGCCGGCGGCATTGTTTCGGTCGTCGGCGCGTGGCTGATCGCCTCGCGTGCGAGCGCGGCGCAGGTGCCGGTGCTGATCAGTTTTGCGGTGGGCGCGTTGCTCGGTGCGGTGTTTATCGAGCTGCTGCCGCACGCGTTCAATACCTCGGACAATCTGCACGTCACCGCCGCGACCATCCTTGGCGGGTTGCTGCTGTTTTTTATCCTCGAAAAGCTGGTGCTGTGGCGGCATTGCCATATCGAGGAATGTGAAGCGCACGATCCACACGAAGGGCCTGCTCACGCGCACACGCCGGCGCCCGCCGTGGTCGCGGCACATCATCACGATCACGGCCGTAGCGGCATGATGATTCTGATCGGCGATACGTTTCACAATTTTGTCGATGGCGTGTTGATCGCCGCGGCGTTTCTGGCCGACACGCAACTGGGTATAGTCACGGCCATTGCCATTATTGCGCATGAAGTCCCGCAGGAAGTCGGCGACTTTCTGATTCTGCTGCATTCCGGTTACACCAAGCGGCAGGCGTTCGCGCTCAACCTGCTGTCCAGTGCCGCGATGGTGGTGGGCGGCGTGCTGGCCTACTTCGCCTTGCAGACGATGGAGCAATGGGTCAACACGCTGATCGCGCTCGCCACCGCCAGCATGCTGTATGTCGCGGTGGCCGATTTAATCCCCGGCCTGCACCGGCGTCCGGAAATTCGCGCCACGATCCAGCAAGTAACGCTGATCGCGCTGGGCATTGCGACCATCTGGCTGGTGGGTGAACTCGCGCACGGTTAACAGTACAGGCATCGCAATCCACGCGAACGCCCCTGTAGAATAGCCGTTTCCCGACAGAGGTTTGTGCAATAAGCACCATGGCTACCTCCTCCGATTCACAAGGCGCGTTTCAAGCCCTGGCTGACATTCAGCAGCAATTACTGGCGGCCATGCTAAAACCCTTGCGTCAGGACGGAGCGCCATTTGACGCGACCACCCTGCTGCAGCAAATGGCGCAGGACTACGCGCGTGATCCCGATCGCTGGCAGGTCTCGCAGCAAACGTGGTACCAGCAGCAACTCGCGCTGTGGACGCGCATAAGCGCGCCGCAACCAGCACAGTCGGCGCCAACCGATGTGCCTGCGCCTGACCGGCGCTTTCGCGCGCCCGAATGGCGCGAACCGTATTTTCAGTGGCTGTCGCAATCGTATCTGATCACCTCGCGGTGGCTGACCGCACTCGCCAGCGGCGCCGAGCTGAAGCCCCACGAAAAAAAGAAATCTGCGTTTCTGCTGCGCCAATGGATAGACGCCGCCTCGCCCGCCAACTTCGCGTGGAGCAATCCGGAATCACTCAAGCTTGCAGCCGAGACGCAAGGCGCGAGCCTCGCGCAGGGCCTGCAAAACCTTCGCGACGATATGCCCAAGGGCATGGTGTCGATGACGGATGAGACAGCGTTCGAGGTAGGCCGCAATCTGGCGGCCACACGCGGTGCGGTGGTGTACGAAAACGAATTGATGCAATTGATACAGTACCGCCCCGCCACGGACACCGTCTACGAACGTCCGCTGCTGATGGTGCCGCCCTGCATCAATAAATTTTACGTGCTGGATCTGCAGCCTGAAAATTCCCTGGTGCGTTACGCCGTGGAACAGGGCCACACGGTATTCATGGTGTCGTGGCGCAATGCGTCCGAAGGCATGGGCAAGATCACCTGGGATGACTACGTTTCGGATGGCATCATTACCGCGATCAACACCGTCGGTAAAATCTGCGGCGTGAAAAAAATCAACGCGCTGGGGTTCTGCGTCGGCGGCACTTTGCTCGCCAACGCGTTGGCCGTGCTCAAGGCGAAGCGCAAAAACCCGGTCGCGAGCGTCGCCCTGCTTGCCACCATGCTCGATTTTTGCGACACCGGCGAGCTATCGGTGTTTATCGACGAAGCCTATGTGAAAAATCGCGAGCAGCAATTTTCGGCGGGAGGCGTGTTGCCGGGTCGCGAACTCGCCATCACCTTCGCCAGCCTGCGCGCCAATGACCTGATCTGGAACTACGTCGTCAACAATTACCTCAAGGGCAAAACGCCGCCGCCGTTTGATCTGCTGCACTGGAATTGCGACAGCACCAATCTGCCCGGCGCAATGTATGCGTGGTACGTGCGCAACACGTATCTTGAAAACAATCTCAAAACGCCGGGTAAGGTCACGGTGTGCGGCGTGCCACTCGATCTGACGCGGGTGGACGCGCCCGCTTATCTGCTCGCCACGCGCGAGGATCACATCGTGCCGTGGAAAACCGCGTACGCCAGCACGCCCTTGCTGCAAGGCAAGCAAACGTTCGTGCTCGCCGCCAGCGGACATATCGCCGGTGTGATTAATCCCGCATCGCGCGACAAGCGCAGCTATTGGACCGATGGCACGGCAAGCACGGATGCGGATGCATGGCTCGCCAGCGCCACCGAGCAACCGGGAAGCTGGTGGAAGCACTGGAGCG
>CANIID010000208.1 GCA_947467315.1 Betaproteobacteria bacterium
GCGGCTCCGGTTTAAGTTCGGTAAGCATAAGAGACATCTCGCGCGGCATGCGCCGCGCGTAGTCTTCATACCCGGCGCTGATCCATTGCGGCATGCGATGTCCGACCGCGACAATGCGCAGCTTCATGGCGCTAGGCGGGTTTTGCGCCGCTGCGACGCGGGGCAGCGGACTTGCGCTTGGCAGCAGGTTTTCGCGGCGCCGCTGATTTGCGCGCAGCGGGTTTGCGCGCCTTGGTGGGCTTGGTGGGCTTGGTGGGCTTGGTGGGCTTGGCTACTTTGGTTACCTTGGTGACTTTTGCCTTCGCGGGCTTGTCGTCCTTGGCCGCTTTCGCCGGAGCCCACAATTCTTCAAGGTTGTAATACTGACGTATCGCGGGCTGCATGATGTGTACCACTGCCGCGCCGATATCCACCAGCAACCACTCGCCGGTTCTTTCGCCTTCGACGCCGTAGATCTTGCCGCCCGCCGCCTTGACCTGTTCCTGCACGTTATTCGCCAGCGCACGGCAATGCCGGTTGGAGTCTCCCGTGGCAACGATGACTTTATCGAAATAGGCGGTCATTTTTTTGACATCAAACACTGCGATGTCGCGCGCCTTGACGTCTTCCAGTGCGTCGAACGCTATCCGGGACAGCTTATCGAGTCGCATCATGATTTATTTTCCTGTAAAAACAAATGGTTATCTTTAATATACGCCAGTACTTCCGGCGCCAGCAAGTAGCGCACGCTGCGCCGCTCGCGCACCAACTCGCGAACTTGGGTGGCTGAAATGTCCAGCGCGGTAATCGGCACTTCGACGATCACACCCGCCGCCGCACCATGCACGGCTTGCGCATCGCTGCTGCGGCGCTGCGTGAATTCACGCGCCAGCGCTGCGGGCATCTCGCCCAATGCCGAACCAGGCCGATGCGCCACCGCGATATGCGCCAACGCAAAAATGTCCTGCCAGCGATGCCAACTTTCAAATCCGAGAAACGCATCCGCGCCCATCATCAACACCAGCGGGCGGGTTACGCCGAGTTCCGCGCGCAATGCGGACAGCGTGTCGAAGGTGTACGACTTGCCGACGCGCCGCGTTTCCCGATCATCCAGCACGAACAGCGGATTGCCTGCGATCGCCAACGTCACCATCGCCACGCGATCCGCAGCCGGGCTTTGCGGCGTAGCGCGATGCGGCGGCGTGCCACCAGGTATAAAACGCACTTCAGTGAGCGCCAGCGTCTCGGCGACCTCTTGCGCAAGGCGCAAGTGGCCGAGGTGGATCGGGTCGAACGTACCACCGAGGATGCCGATGGCTCCCTGCATCAAAGCACGAGTCTGCGTATATCGGACAGCGTTTGCGACAGGAACGTCACGAAGCGCGCGCCCTGCGCGCCGTCAATCACGCGATGGTCGTACGACAGCGACAGCGGCAGCATCAATCGTGGCTGGAATGCCTTGCCGTCCCACACGGGTTTGATCGACGCGCGACCCACACCCAGAATCGCCACTTCGGGCGCATTGATAATCGGCGTGAACATCGTGCCGCCGAGACCGCCGATGCTGGAAATCGAAAAGCAGCCGCCTTGCACGTCCGCCGGCGCAATTTTGCCGCCGCGCATGCGTTCGCTTACCGCGCCGAGCTCCTGCGCGATGTCGAACAAGCCCTTTTTGTCGATGTCGCGCAGCACCGGCACCACCAGCCCGTTCGGCGTATCGACCGCAACGCCAATATGAAAATACTGCTTCAGCACCAGGCTTTCGCCATCGGCGGACAGCGACGAATTAAATTCGGGGAACTGCTTCAACGCCACCACCGAGGCTTTCAGCAAAAAACCCAGCAAAGTGAGCTTGACGTTTTTTTGCTTGGCTTCATCGCCCTGCGCCTTGCGAAACGCTTCGAGATCGGTGATATCGGCTTCGTCGTGCTGCGTGACGTGCGGAATGCTCACCCAGTTGCGATGCAGAAATCCGCCCGAAAGCTTACGGATGCGCGACAGCGGCTTGGTTTCGATGCCGCCGAATTTGGCGAAATCAATCTGCGGCATCGGCGGCAGGTTGAAACCCAGCCCAGCTCCGCCCTCACCGTGCGGCTTCGCCAATGCCGCTTTCACATACGCCTGCACGTCTTCGCGCAGAATCCGGGCTTTGGGGCCGCCGCCCGTGACGCGTGATAGATCCACACCGAGCTCGCGCGCGAACTGCCGCACCGACGGACTGGCGTGCGCCATGCGGTGTTGCGTGTCGTCGATGGGCTGCGCCTGCGGCGCCGGCGCGCGCGCTACTGACGCTACAACAGGTGCGGCAGAAGATGCAGGCGCAGGCATCGCGGCTTTTACCGGCGCAGCAGCCGCCACCGGCGCGGGTTTCGCCGGTGCGGCAGCGCTGTCCGCAGCTTCCAGCCGCAACACCAGCGTGCCCTTCGATACTTTGTCACCAGGTTTGATGACGATCTCTTTCACCACGCCGCTGGCGGGCGAGGGCACGTCCATGGTCGCTTTGTCTGACTCCAGCGTCATCAGCGATTCTTCGGCTTTGACGGTGTCGCCCGCTTTGACGAAGACCTCGATCACCGGAATATTTTTATAGTCGCCGATGTCGGGAACCGTGACTTCTATGACGTTTGCCATGAACAGTGTTTGTATTTAAGTAATTGTTTTTAAATGATATTTAAAGCCGCGCATTACACTGACGTGGGGCTCGGCTTTTCCGTATCAATGCCATAGCGCTTGATCGCCTCGGCGACCTTGGCGCGCGGGATCGCTTCCTGATCGGCCAGCGCCTTCAACGCGGCGACGGCGACGTAGTTGCGATCCACTTCAAAGAAACGGCGCAGCGCACGGCGCGTGTCGGAGCGGCCAAAGCCGTCGGTGCCCAGCACCGAGTAATGCTGCGCCGGCATGAAGGCGCGAATCTGGTCGGCGTAGGTCTTGACGTAATCAGTGGCTGCGATCACGGGTCCGGCGCGATCTTTGAGACATTGCTCCACGTACGACAAGCGCGGCTCCGCTTCGGGATGGAGCGTGTTCCAGCGTTGCGCATCGAGGCCATCGCGGCGCAATTCGTTAAAGCTGGTGACGCTCCAGATGTCCGCAGCGACGCCGTAATCTTTTTCCAGCATCGCGGCGGCGGCGATCACTTCGCGCAGGATGGTGCCGCTGCCCAAGAGTTGCACGCGCGGTTGGTTCTTTTTGACTTTACCTTCGGCAAACAAATACATGCCGCGCAAAATACCTTTCTCCACGCCGTCGGGCATCGCCGGGTGCGTGTAGTTTTCGTTCATCACGGTGATGTAATAGAAAACGTCTTCCTGCTCCTGATACATGCGCCGCATGCCGTCCTGCACAATCACCGCGAGTTCATAAGCAAACGTCGGGTCGTACGAAATGCAGTTGGGAATGGTCGATGCCATCAGGTGGCTGTGGCCGTCTTCGTGTTGCAGGCCTTCGCCGTTGAGCGTGGTGCGCCCCGCCGTGCCGCCCAGCAGAAAGCCGCGCGCGCGCATGTCACCAGCGGCCCACGCCAGATCGCCGATGCGCTGAAAGCCGAACATGGAGTAGAAGATGTAAAACGGAATCATCATCTGGCCGTGATTGGCATACGCGGTGGCCGCCGCGATCCACGATGACATGGCGCCGGCTTCGTTGATGCCTTCCTGCAAAATCTGCCCGGTTTTGTCTTCTTTGTAGAACATCAGTTGATCGGCGTCCTGCGGCGTATAAAGCTGGCCCACGCTCGAATAAATGCCGAGCTGGCGGAACATGCCTTCCATGCCGAAGGTGCGCGATTCATCCGGCACGATCGGCACCACGAACTTGCCGATTTTCTTGTCGCGGATCACGGTGTTCAAAATGCGCACAAACGCCATGGTGGTGGAAATCTCGCGCTCGTCGGTGCTTTTCAGTTGCGCCTCGAAGGCCGACAGCGGCGGCACTTCGAGCGCTGTGGCGCGACGCTTGCGTGCCGGCAGCGAGCCGCCCATCGCCTCGATGCGACTGCGGAAATATTTCATTTCCGGCGCGTCTTCCGACGGACGGTAGAACGGCACTTTCTCCAACTGGTCGTCGGGAATCGGCACGCTGAAACGGTCGCGGAAGGCCTTGATCGACGAGGTGCCCATCTTTTTTTGCTGATGGGTGATGTTCTGCCCCTCGCCGGATTCGCCCATGCCGTAACCCTTGATGGTCTTGGCGAGGATCACCGTCGGCTGGCCGGTGTGTTTGGTCGCCGCCGCATAGGCCGCATACATTTTGTGCGGATCGTGGCCGCCGCGATTCAGCCGCCAGATTTCATCGTCGGACATGTTCGCGACCAGCGCCTCGAGCTCGGGATATTTACCGAAGAAATGTTTGCGCACATAGGCGCCGTCGTGCGATTTCATCGCCTGGTATTCGCCGTCGACGCACTCTTCCATGCGTTTTAACAGCATGCCGGACTTGTCTTTCATGAACAGCGGGTCCCAGTACGAACCCCACACCACCTTGATCACGTTCCAGCCCGAGCCGCGAAAATCGGCTTCGAGTTCCTGGATGATTTTGCCGTTGCCGCGCACCGGGCCGTCGAGGCGTTGCAAGTTGCAGTTGACCACGAATATCAGGTTGTCGAGTTTTTCGCGCCCGGCGAGCGAGATCGCGCCCAGCGATTCGGGCTCGTCCATTTCGCCGTCGCCCATGAACGCCCACACTTTGCGGCCCTGTGCGGGGATGATGCTGCGGTCGCGCATATAACGCATGAAGCGCGCATGATAAATCGCCATCAGCGGGCCGAGGCCCATCGACACGGTGGGGAACTGCCAGAAATCCGGCATCAGCCACGGATGCGGATATGAACTCAATCCCTTGCCCTCGACTTCCTGGCGGAAATGCACGAGCTGGTCTTCGGTGATGCGGCCTTCGAGAAACGCGCGCGCATACACGCCGGGCGCGGAGTGGCCCTGAAAATAAATCAGGTCGCCGAGAAATTTATCATTCGCGGCACGAAAAAAATGATTGAATCCCACGTCATACAAGGTGGCCGCCGAGGCGAAGCTGGCGATGTGTCCGCCCAGTTCGGAGGATTCCTTGTTCGCACGCACCACGGTGGCCATCGCATTCCAGCGCACCAGCGAGCGGATGCGATGCTCCATCGCCGGATCTCCTGGTGAACGTTCTTCACGCTCGGGCGGGATGGTGTTCATGTACGCGGTATTCGCGTTGTACGGAATATAGGCGCCCGAGCTGCGCGCACGCGCCACCAGTTGTTCGAGCAAAAAATTGGCTCGGCCCGGGCCTTCGCGCTCGATCACCGCATCGAGCGAATCCAGCCACTCGCGGGTTTCCTGCGGATCCGCGTCGGGAGCTGCGGCGTTCGGGTTATTGAGGTCGTTCATGTCCATGGAGAATACCTTTGTGGGGCTTTTTCTGACGGGCGACGGTTGCTACTATTTAAGAAGACACCAGCGCTTGTGGCGCCACGCCCAATGTTGTGAATTATAGCATTTGCTGGAATACGGCCTTGCCTTCCAGTACCGATGATTATATCGTAAGTATATGTTTTTATTGAAATTATCTAACCAGAACCATGGGCTTGATCCCCATCGCCTGGCTGATGCGATCGGCCGCCTGACGCGCCTCATTGTGATTGGCGAACGGCCCCGCATGCACGCGAAACAAGCCGTCGCGCGTATACACCTGTAACTGCGTCGCCAGCCACGCCTGATCGGCACGCAACCGACCGGCATAGGCTTCCGCGTTGTCTCTGGCGCCGAACGCTGCGAGCTGAAGATAGATGCCACCGCTGTCGGCGGCCAAGGGTATCTGCCGCTCGGCGGTTTCGGCGGCGGGCGCGGGAGCCGCCGCAACCGGGGATGCCGGAGTCACCGCGACCGGCGGTGCGGAGCCGACCGGCGGAGGCACGGCGAGGGCCGGCTGCGCGGTGCTGACCGGCTGCGCCGCGCCCGGCGCGATGGTTTCAACATCAACCATCGCGCTGCCACCCGCCAGTACACCCAGCTTGTAGGCTGCGGTGTACGACAAATCGATTAAGCGGCTGTCGATAAACGGCCCGCGATCATTCACGCGCAACACCACGGATTTGCCGCTGGCCACGTGGGTTACGCGCACGTAGCTCGGGATCGGCAGCGTCGGATGCGCGGCGGTCATCGCATACATGTCGTAAATTTCGCCCGAAGACGTTTGCTTACCGTGATAACGCCGTCCGTACCACGACGCCACGCCGCGCGCACGGTAAGGCGCAATAGCCGTCATCGGCACGTAATTGCGGCCCATCACGGTGTAGGGCCGCAGCGCGCCGCGGTGCAGCGGTTCGGCGCGCGGCACGGCATCCGGCACATTTTCCAGATTCGCCGGCGCGTTGTCGCCGGGACCATCGTCAAGATAATAGCCGCCGCCCTTGACGGTTGGCGTGCCCGGCACGGCAGGCGAGGAAGACGCGAGTGGCGGCGTTCTCGCTTCCGGCGGGCGCGGTGTGTCGCGCCGGCCACCGAGCATGCCGCAGCCGGACAACAACACCAGGCATAACGCCATTGCGCGGCCGGCACGCCGCGTTTCAGGTCTCACGAACGCACTCATGTGCGCACCAGGTGTCTGTGCGTATGAATACTCATCAAGATGCCAAACCCAAGACACAAAGTCACCAATGACGTACCGCCATAGCTGATCATCGGCAACGGCACGCCCACCACCGGCAGTATGCCGCTCACCATGCCCATGTTGACGAAGGCGTAGGTAAAAAACGTCAGCGTGATCGCGCCTGCGAGCAAGCGCGTAAACAGCGTGGACGCTTGCGCCGCGATGACGAACCCACGCGAAATCAACAGCAAAAACAGGATCAGCAGCACGAGATTGCCAACAAAGCCGAATTCTTCAGAGTACACCGCAAAAATAAAATCCGTGGTGCGCTCCGGGATGAAATCGAGGTGCGTTTGCGTGCCGCTCATCCAGCCCTTGCCGGTGATGCCGCCGGAGCCCACCGCGATGGTGGACTGGATGGTGTGATAGCCCTTGCCGAGCGGGTCTTCCGAGGGATCGATCAGCATCAGAATGCGCTGCCGTTGATAGTCATGCATCATCGACCACGCCACCGGCGCGCTCGCCAGCGCCGTGACCCCCAGCGCCGCGATGACTTTCCACGACAAGCCGGCGAGGAACAACACGAAACCGCCGCTCGCGAGGATCAGGATCGCGGTGCCCAGATCGGGCTGACGCGCGATCAGGCCCACCGGAATCAGCAGCAGCAGCGCCGCCAACACATAGTTGCGCAGGCGCAGCGTGCCTTCATAACGGTGAAAGTACCAGGCCAGCATCAGGGGCGCCGCGATTTTCATGATTTCGGACGGCTGTATGCGCGTCACCCCAACATGCAGCCAGCGGCGCGCGCCGTTGATCACGTCGCCCTTCCACGCCACGCCCAGCAGCAGTAGCAACCCGACAATAAACACCGGCAGCGCCAGGCGCATTAAAACGTGCGGCGGAATATTGGCGAACACCCACAGCACCGCCAGGGCGACCAGCATGTTCGTCATCTGTCCGGTGACTCTCGGCCAGCCGGCATTCGATGCGCTGTAGAGCACCGTCAGCCCGGTGGCCATCAACAACAGCACCGCGGCGAGCAGCGCGCCGTCGATGTGCGCCGTGAGCATTCGTCCCGCGCGCCGCAGATACCAGGCGATCATTTTCCGGCCTCTTTCTTGTCGCCGGGCGGCGTCTTGCCCAGCAGATAATAATCGAACACCTGCCGCGCGATCGGCGCTGCCGCCTTGGCACCGAAGCCCGCGTTCTCGACAATCACCGCCAGCGCAATGGTCGGCTTATCCGCCGGCGCATAGGCGACAAACAAGGCATGATCGCGGTGCCGTTCCTGCACCCGGCTTTCAATATATTTTTCACCCTGCTTGATCGCCACCACCTGCGAGGTGCCGGTCTTGCCCGCGCTCACGTACTCCGTGCCGACGAACACCGAAGCGCTGGTGCCTTCCTTGTTCACCCCCACCAGCGCTTTTTTTATGACGTCGATGTGCTCCGGATTCAGACCGAGCGCGAGCGGCCGCGGCGCGACCGGTGTGCGCGCCTTGGTACGTACATCTTCCATGTAATCCACCACGTGCGGTCGCAGCATCGTGCCGTCGTTGGCGATGGCGGCAATGGCGGATGCCAGTTGCAGCGGCGTGTAGGAGTTATAGCCTTGGCCAATGCCGATACTCACGGTTTCTCCGGCGAACCATTTCTGCTTGAAGCGCTGCATCTTCCACTCTTGCGACGGCAGTATGCCCGCGGCTTCGCCGGTCAGATCAATGCCGGTACGCGAGCCGAAGCCCAGCCGCGTCATGAACTTTGCTATGGCGTCGATGCCCATCTCGTTGGCGAGGACGTAGTAGTAAGTGTCGCACGACACCACGATGGATTTGTACATGTCGACCGCGCCATGCCCGAACTCCGCGTCGTCGCGAAACCGATGATTGCCGAACTGAAAATAGCCGGGGTCGCTGATCGCCTGCTGAGGCGTACGTTTGCCGGTGGTCAATGCCGCCAGCGCCATGAAGGGCTTAAACGTCGAGCCCGGCGGATAAGTGCCGGTCAACGCGCGGTTCAGCATCGGGCGATCCGGCGAGTTGCGCAACTCGCCCCAGCTTTGCGGATCGATGCCGTCGACAAACAGATTCGGATCAAACCCCGGCTTGCTGACAAACGCCAGCACACCGCCGGTTTGAGGGTCCAGCGCCACCAGCGCGCCGCGCCGATCCCCGAAAGCTTTGTCCACCAGCGCCTGCAAACCCGCGTCCAGCTTGAGCGCGAGGTTGGCGCCGGAGGCGGGCGGTGTGCGCGACAGCACCCGCACCGCCCGCCCCGCGGAATCGATCTCCACCTGTTCCACGCCCGTGGTGCCGTGCAGCGCGCTTTCGTAGCTGAGTTCCAGCCCGGTCTTGCCGATGTGATCGGTACCACGATAGTTGGCGAGTTCGCCATCGGTGTCGAGTTTATCCAGCTCTTTCTGGTTGATGCGGCCGATGTAGCCGATGACGTGCGAAAACAGCTCGCCCTGCGGATACTGCCGGAACAGACGTGCCTTGATTTCCACGCCGGGAAAGCGATAGCGGTTCGCCGCAAAGCGCGCAATCTCTTCATCCGCCAGCCGTGACCGCAAGGGCAGACTTTCAAAACTTTTGCTTTCTTCCTGCAACTGTTTGAAACGGCGCCGGTCACGCGGCGTGATTTCCACGATCTCGGCAAGTTGATCGATGGTGGCACTGACATCACCAGCCTTGCCCGGCGTGATTTCCAGCGTGTGCGCGGTGTAGTTATACGCAAGCTGCACGCCGTTGCGGTCGAAGATCACGCCGCGTCCGGGCGTGACCGGCACCACCGAAATACGATTGGCCTCGGCCAGCGTGTGGTAATGACTGTGTTGAATGATCTGCAGCCAGGCAAAGCGCGCCAGCAGCAACAGGAACATCACCACTACGAAGCCCGACATAATCGCCAGCCGTATCCCGAACTGATGCGTTTCGCGCTGCGCATCGCGGAACTCGATGCCGGGATTGGACAACATCTCAGAGGTGATCCGGATCGAAGCGCGGTCGCTGCGGCAACTTGAGTAAAAACGACAACGCGGGCCACAGCAATCCGCCGATCAGGCTGCCGAGAAAATACCAGTACCCCGGATAATCACTGCCTGCCGCGAGACGGATCAGCAGCACAATAAGATCGTTCAGCAGCAACAGCGGCACCACATGCAGTGCCTGCGGCGTCATGGAAAATCGCTGCACGCGGCGATGCAGCACGATGCCGGCGTAGGCGACGATGGTATACGCCAGCGCGTGCTGGCCAAACAAACTGCCGTCGGCGACATCCATCAGCAAACCCAGCACCCACGCGA
>CANIID010000209.1 GCA_947467315.1 Betaproteobacteria bacterium
CCCAGTGCGCCGCCGTGCCGCCGACGATTTCGCCAGGCTTGAACGAACCGAGTTCGCGCATCGGCAGTGCGGTCTCGCCCATATTGTTGCGCAAGGTAATGGTTTCACGTGACAGGTTCTGAAAAATATCGCTGTGGCGGTCGAACTTCAGTTCGTCGTGCGTATATGGCATGACGAAATCGTTCTGCGGTTCGATCATGCGGCCGCGCTCAATACACACCACGTTCAGGCCGGCGTTGGCCAGCTCCATGCAGATGATCGAACCAGCAACGCCGCTGCCCACGACCACGGCATCGACGGGTTTTAATTTGGTGACGGACATATTATTTGCTCCCGCTCTATTTAATGGGTTTGATCATGATGTGCTTCGCGTAGCCCTGCGCATCCACCGCCGCCTTCTTCATCTCAATGTCGAGAATACTCACCGGCTCCGCGCGATAGACTTCAGGATTGTCGATATGCCCGCTATAGGCGCCCGACGCCACGCCGGGGAAGCCCAGCAGTTTCCAGCCCACCTTGTCGCGGTTGCCGCCGTAGATCGGATCGGCAAAAAAACCTTCCTCGGTATTGCGCCAGAGAATGTCGAAAAACAGTTTGCTCGACAACGACGGCAGCGCAACCTTGCCGGCTTCCAGCGCCTGCAATGCTTCATCCTGCTGCGCGCCGGTGAGGAATTCAAAGTTTTTGCCGTATTGCTTGGTGCAATACTGGTTGGTCTCCAGAATGCCGACCTTGTAAATTTCCTGCGGCGTCAGCCGCGACTGAAACCCCTGCTGCGGCGTGCCTTCAAGCCATGGCCCGGAGCGGTAATTGCGCCCGTGCGTGCCCCACACGCTGCACAACTGGCGATCAATGTAGTAAGTCACGTCGGCGTCTTTCGCACCCGGCCCCAGCTCGTCGGGCGGAATCAGGCGATCAACGGCGGCGTCAAGAAAACGAACTTCCGGCTGCGTCAAACAGCCGTATGCGTGTGGTGCGGATGCTCCCATTTTAATTCTCCCGGAATATGGACTGTGATTCTGAGCGGCAGACAACGACGTCTTGAGCGATGTGTGATCTGCGGTTGGGGGAATTATAACGGGCGGCGACGGATCGTGGCGTGTGCAGTGTAGATTCTCAGCTACGCGCGACAGATCGTCCACAATTCGGTTCTGCGATATTTTGGAGCGTGATGAGTTGAGTTCGTGAACCCACCAATTCGACTCAACACGAGACAAGCTGTTTTGGAGGTTAGCCGCCGACGGCAACCGTTACTTTTTGCTCGGGGCCCGCGCTGCCAAGTCCCAACTTTCACTCCGCCTTGATATTCGCCCCACGCACGATCTTCCCCCACTTCTCGGTTTCGGATTTAACGTAAGCGCCAAAATCCGCCGGGGTATTCGCACGTATCTGCACGCTGAGTGACGCCATGCGTTCGATCACAGTCGGGGCGCGAATCACAGCGTTCAGGCCCGTATTGAGGCGCTCGATGATTGCGCGGGGTGTTTTGGCCGGCACAAACACGCCGTTCCATTCGTAGGCTTCGTAGCCCTGCAGCGTGTCTGCCATCGGCGGGATATCGGGTAGCGCCGCGAGGCGGCCGCGGCCGGTGTGGGCGATGGAGCGGATGGTGCCGGCCTTGACGTGGCCGGTGGATGCGGCGGCGTTGCTGAAGTAGAACTTGGTGTGGCCGCCCGCCACGTCGATCAGCGCGGGCGCGCCGCCCTTGTAGGGGATGTGATTGAGCGTGATGCCCGCGCTGACCTTGAACAATTCGAGTGCCATGTGCTGCACGCTGCCGGTGCCGGAGGATGCCCAGTTGAGGCCTTCCTTGGTGGCCTTCGCCAGCGTGATGAGTTCGCTCACGGTGGCGGCTTTGATCGAGGTGTGCATCACCAGGAGATTCGGCACGGTGCCTGCCAGAAACACTGGCTCGAAATCCCGCGCTGCGTTGTACGGCAGACTGGGAAACATCGCGGGGTTGATGGAATGGCCGGTCGCGTCGTGCAAGATGACGTAGCCGTCGTTCGACGCCTTCGCGACCAGGCCGGCACCTATCGTGCCTGATGCGCCGCCGCGATTGTCGATGATGAATTGATGGCCGAAATCTTCGCTGAGTTTGGTGAACAGCACGCGCGAAATAGTATCGGCGCCACCGCCGGGCGGAAACGGCACCACCACACGCACCTGCCGCGCGGGATAGTCGGCTGCAGCCGCGGGCATTGCTGCTGCGCAAAGCAGAAGTAAAAAGACTCTCATTCGCGAAGCCTGTGCAAGGCATAACCATTTCATAGTGAATTCCCGGTTACTGTTATTAACATCATCCGCATCAGCGATATCAGCGCTTCGCTGCGTTACTCTGCCGTATCAGCAGCACACCAGCCAGCAACGCGGGCACGCTGCAAACAACGAACCCGATGCCATAGCTGCCGGTTACTTCCAGCAGACCTGAATATATCAGTGGCAAGGCAAACGAACCGACCTGACCAAAGGAGAGCACGCCGCCGGTGACGCTGGCGCTCATACCCTGCGGTGCGGAACGCGCGGCTTCGGCGAGCAGCACACCGTGCCACGAAAGCGCGGTGGCGCTGATCACACACGCGACCAGGCCTACCAGCAGCGTCGGCCACGCGGGGCCGCACAACGCCAGCAGCGCGACGCTGCCCGCCATGCCGAGGGCCAGCCCCGCCATCATCATGCGCGGTGTCACACGGCTGCTGCTCAGCCAGCCCCACAGGATACGGCCGGGCACGGCCACCGCCACCGCCATGGAGAACACGAAACCCGCCGCCACCGGCGTGTAACCGATGGTCGTGAGGTAGACCACGAAATACGCCGTCACCACCGACTGCAGGCCGTTGAAGGCGAGGCAGGTCCAGGACATGGCGCGCAATTCGGGCGTGGCCAACACCGTATTAAATGTCGTGCGGAAATCCGAGAAGCGAAAGCTGCGCGTCGGCACGCGGTCGGTATCGAATTTTCTGCACAGCGGGTGCAGCATGGCGGCGAAGATCAGGCATGCCGCCGCGCAGAGCAGCATGGTGGTGCGCCAGCCGGACCATTCCGTCAATTGCGGTGCGGTCAATCCGGCCAGCAACAAGCCGGCCGGCACTGCGGTTTGCTTGATCGAAAACACCAGCGGCATGTAGCGCGGCGGCGACACGCGCGCCAGCAGATGCGAACTCGCCGGCGTCGAAAAAGCGCCGCCGCCCCCGGCGATGAGCGCCGACAGGATTAGCGCCAGCGGCGTACCCACGATCGCCATCGCCGTGCCGATGGCCAGCAGCACCAACGCGATCTGGCTCATGCGCATGGCGCCATAGCGCACGATAAAGCTGCCGCCGCCAAGCTGCACCACGAGCGAGGCCAGCGCGGTGATGCCGAAGTAGACGCCGATCCATGCCGGTGCGAGGTGCAAATCCAGAATGATTGCCGGCGCAATTACCGCAGGCAGTGATCGGCCCAGCGAGATGAAAGTCTGCTGCAAAAACATCGACGCCAGGACGAGCTGAAGCTGGTTCACGAGGTGTGGGGGTTCCCTGAGTTTGGCGTGACAACGCCGATGGCCTGCTACTGCTGCGCGATACCCGCTTCCTTGATCACCCGCGCCCAGCGTGCCGTCTCCGCGCGGATGAAGTGCGCGAATGCGTCGCGGCTGGTGGGCGCGACTTCGACGATCAAGTCCTTAAACCGTTGCTGAATCTCGGGCATGCGCAGCACGGCGGTGAGATCGGCATGCACTTTGTCGAGGATGGGCGAAGGCGTGCCGGTGGGCGCGCACAGGCCGTACCACGAGCTCGAATCGAAACCGGGCAATGCGCTCTCATGCACCGTGGGCACCGCGGGCAACTGCGGCAGGCGGGTCAGACTCATCATCGCGAGCGCGCGCACGCGTGCGCTCTGGATCGCCGTCAGCACGCCGGGCGCGGATTGCACACTGACGGGAATTTGTCCGCCGATCACATCGGTGAGCGCCTGCGGCGCGCCTTTGTAGGCGATTTGCACCACGTCGATCTTTGCCGCTAATTTGAAATACTCCATCGCGAGTTGCTGCGACGAGCCCGCCGCCGAGGTGCCATAGCTCAGTTTGCCGGGGTTGGCTTTGGCGTGGGCGATGAACTCCTTGGTCGTTTGTGCCGGCAGTGACGGATGCACTACCAGTACATTCGGCGTCTTGCCGATCAGCGAGATGGGCGCGAAGTCGCGCTGATGGTCGTAGGGCATTTTTGCGTACAGCGATTCGGCGATCGCGCTCGACGCAATATTGCATTGAAACAGGGTGTAGCCGTCGGCCGGCGCTTTGGCCGCGATGGCCGCGCCCATGGTGCCGCCCGCGCCCGCGCGGTTGTCCACCACCACTTGCTGGCCCCATAGTTTGCTCAATCTCTCCGTGATCTGCCGCGCAATGATGTCGGGCGAACCAGCGGCGGGGAAGGGCACGATATAACGCACGGGTTTGGCGGGGTAGTCGGCTGCGGTGACGTGAGTCAACAGTGCGAGTAATACGATTGGCGCCATCAATAGCGGAAGGGAGCGATGCAAATGAAAATCTCGAATGTTATATAAGTGTATGTTTATAAAATATATTTTACGAACGCGTTCCGTGCCGAGCAATGCGCGCTACTCGCGCTACTCCGCTTTCGCGCCGGATATCTGCACCAGCTTCGCCCACTTGCCGACTTCGCTGGCGATGAATTGTCGAAATTCGGCAGGCGTCGTGCCGGCGGGGTCGGAGCCTTGTTCGGCCAGGCGCTGTTTCATGTCGGGCTGCGCCAGCGCCTTGATGATGGCACCGTTGAGTTTGCCAATAATATCGGCGGGCGTGTTCGCCGGTACGAGTATGCCGTTCCACAGCGCGACTTCATAACCCGGCAGTTGTTCGCCGATGGCGGGTATGTCGGGGTAGCGCGACGAACGCTGGCGCGTGGTGACGCCCAGCCCTTTGAGTTTGCCCGATTCGATGAATGACAACACTTCGACCAGCGGCGCAAACACCACCTGCACCTGATCACTGAGGAGCGCGGTGACAGCGGGCGCGCCACCTTTATAGGGCACGTGTTCCATGTCCACGCCGACCATGCTGGTGAACAACGCCGTCGATAGATGTTGCGAGGTGCCGCTGCCGCCCGTGCCGTAATTCAGTTTGGTTTTGTTGTTCGGATCTTTTACCTGCTTGATAAAGTCCGCGAGTGTGGCGGCGCGTTGGGTGGCCGGGTTCACCACCAGTATGTTCGGGATGAACGCGACGCGAGAGACGGGCGCAAGATCCTGCACAAAATCATAGGGCAGGCTTTTGTAGAGCGAACGGTTGGTGACATGCGAACTCGTCGCCATCAGCAGCGTGTAGCCGTCGGGCGGCGCCTTGGCGGCGAAATCCGCGCCGACATTGCCGCCCGCGCCGGGCCGGTTATCGACCACCACTGCGCGGCCAAGGTCAACGCGAATTTTTTCCGCGATCAGGCGCGCCGTGACATCGGTGGCGCCGCCTGCCGCAAACGTCACCACCAGTTTGAGCGGGTTGGCGGGCCAGGTATCGGCGGAGAGGGACGATGTGGCGTGCGCCGCCAATGCGGCGACGCAGGCACTCTTGAGCAACATTCTGAACATGGGCGTCTCTCCGGGTTTGTGTCACGCCGATTATGCCGACGTTTCGAGTTGGCATTGAGATTACTACACATCGCCGGCGTCGTCGGGGATGAGGTGTGCCGCAATGCCAATCACCGAATGGTAATATAAGTATATGTTTTTGCTGTAATTTTTGTTATGTGGCGTGTTGCTGCCCTGGCGCGGCGAGAACGCCAATTCGGATAGAATCCGCATTGATCGCCCGTGCTTTCATTTGTCCATTCGTGCATTTGTGCATTCGTGGTTAGTCGATATTCAGGAGGAGTCAATAGTGGAACGCCGTTCATTTATAAAACATACCGGCTTGGCCGGCATACTTGCCGCAGCATCGGCACCCGCATTCGCGCAGTCGGCACCCGAGGTGAAGTGGCGTCTGGCGTCGAGTTTTCCGAAAAGCCTGGACACGATATTCGGCGGCGCGGAACTCATTTCGAAGCGCGTGGCGGCGGCCACCAATAATAAATTTCAGATCCAGGTATTCGCGGGCGGCGAAATCGTGCCGCCGTTCGGCGTGGTCGATGCGGTGCAGAACGCGACCGTGCAGTGCGCGCATACCGCACCGTATTATTTTTTCGGCAAAGACCCGACGTTTGCCTTCGGCACCGCCATTCCGTTCGGCATGACATCGCGCCAGCAGAATGCGTGGATGATGCACGGCGGCGGGCGCCAGCTTTTTAACGATTTTCTCAAGGAATACAACATCGTCAGCTTCGGTGCCGGCAATACCGGTGCGCAAATGGGCGGCTGGTTTCGCAAAGAGATCAAGACGGTGGCCGATCTTAAAGGGCTCAAGTTTCGCGTCGGCGGCACCGGCGGATTGCCGCTGCAAAAACTCGGCGTGGTGCCGCAGCAGATTCCCGGCGGCGACATTTATCCCGCGCTGGAAAAAGGCACCATCGACGCGGCGGAGTGGGTGGGGCCGTATGACGACGAAAAACTCGGCTTTTATAAAGTCGCCAAGTTTTACTACTACCCCGGCTGGTGGGAAGGCGGGCCGGAGCTGGATCTGTTCGTCAACAACAAGGCGTTTAACGAGCTGCCGAAGGAGTATCAAAACATACTCGAATCGGCCTGCCACGAAGCGAATCTGAGCATGATGGCCAAGTACGATGCGGTGAATCCGCCGGCGTTGAAACGCTTGATCGCCAACGGCGTGAAGTTGCAACCGTTCTCGAACGACATCATGGCCGCCTGTTACAAGGCCACGCAGGAAGTCTACGACGACATCGCCGGCAAAAACGCCAAGTTCAAAACGATTTACGAACCGTGGAAAAAGTTTCGCAGCGAGCAGGTGGAATGGTTTGCGGTCTCCGAAAACAGCTTCGATACCTTCATGCGCGCCGCCCAGCGGATGGGACAAAAGCGCTAACGCGATTCGGGCATCGTGGTTTAAATAAGCGGCGCGCCCACGATGGGTGCGCCTTTTTTTCGCCTATTTTTTGTCTTCGGCGCCGCCACCACTACCACCCATAGCCCGCTCCAGCGCCTTGGCGGCGTCATCCTGCTCGGCGTTGCCGCTGCCGGACGTGCCTGGCGTAGCGGGCACCTGGATGTGGATGTTCTGTGTATCCACTGCGGCCTTGGTCTTCAAACCGCCCGACACAATGTTGGGAAAGGCAATGATGAGCGCGACCATGATCACCTGGATCACCACAAACGGCACGGCGCCCCAGTAAATCTGCCCCGTGGTCACCGGCGCCAGTTGGCGGCCGGTCACCCGGTCGAGATAGGCCTTGTCCGGTGCCACGCTGCGCAGGTAAAACAGCGCAAAGCCAAACGGCGGATGCATGAACGAAGTCTGCATGTTCACCGCCAGCAGCACGCCGAACCAGATGAGATCGATGCCGAGTTTTTCCGCCACCGGCGCGAGCAGCGGCACCAAGATGAAGGCAAGTTCGAAAAAATCGAGAAAAAATGCAAGCAAAAAGATCAGGATATTCACCACGATCAAAAAGCCGAGTTGCCCGCCCGGCAGGCTGGTGAGCAGATGTTCCACCCACACATGACCGTTGACGCCGTAGAAGGTGAGACTGAACACGCGCGCACCGATCAAAATAAACACCACAAACGTGGACAGCTTGGCGGTGACATTCATCGCCTGCTTCAACAGCGGGAACGACAGGCGGCGGCGTGCGAGCGCCATCATCAGCGCGCCGGTGGCGCCCATCGCGCCGCCTTCGGTGGGGGTGGCCACACCAAGGAAAATCGTGCCCAGCACCAGGAAAATCAGCGCCAGCGGCGGTATCAGCACAAAGGTCACGCGCTCGGCCATGCGTGACAATAAATTCAGTTTGAACACTTTGTTGAGTACGGCGCAGACAAACGCCACGCCGATAGCCACGGAAGTGGTGACGATGATGCGCTCGTCGGTGGAGATATCCGGATGGCGCTGGTCGTAGTACATCACCCAGAACGCAATGCCGATGGCCAGCGTGATGGCGGTGAGGATCAGCAGCGAGCGATTGCCTGATGAGCCGTCGGCTTCGCGTATGGTGCGCGCTTCAAGCGGTAACGCCGGCGCCCACTGCGGCTTGACGATAGTGGTCGCCAGCACGAACACCGCATAAAACGCCGCCAGCAGGAGGCCAGGCACAAATGCACCCGCATACATGTCTCCCACCGAGCGGCCCAGTTGATCGGCCATGATAATCAACACCAGCGACGGCGGAATAATCTGCGCCAGCGTGCCCGACGCCGCAATCACGCCGGAGGCCAGCCGCCGGTCGTAGCCGTAGCGCAGCATGATCGGCAATGAGATCAGGCCCATGGAGATCACCGATGCCGCCACCACGCCGGTGGTCGCGGCCAGCAGCGCGCCGACAAAAATCACCGCATACGCCAGCCCGCCGCGCACCGCGCCGAACAACTGGCCGATGGTATCGAGCAGGTCTTCGGCCATGCCGCTGCGCTCCAGAATCAGCCCCATGAAGGTAAAAAACGGCACCGCCAGCAGCGTGTCGTTCGACATCACGCCCCAGATGCGTTCCGGCAGCGCTTGCAGCAGCGAGGGTTGCAACAGGCCAAGCTGTATACCGAGCACGCCGAAACCCAGGCCCACCGCCGCCAGTGCGAATGCCACCGGGTAGCCCATCAGCAACACGATCACCAGCGCCACGAACATCAGCGGCGCGATGTTGTCGATGAGGAACGCGGTCATTTGCGCGCCTCCATTTCGGCGGCGAGCGATTGTTCACCGCGTGCGCGCAGGATTTCTTCGGCGAGTTCTTCTTCGGCTGTTTTGGTGACGAGTTTTTCGTTGGGGTCGGGGATCAGGTCTTGCAGGAAGGCGATGCGCTTAATCAATTCCGACAGTCCCTGCGCCATCAGCAAAAAGAATCCTACCGGCACCATCAGCCGCGCCGGCCAGATGATGAGCCCGCCCGCATTGGTGGATACCTCGTTGCGCGTATAGGCGTCGACAAACAGCGGCCACGACAGCCACAGGATCAAGCCCGCCATCGGCAGCAGGAAAAACAGCGTGCCGAAAATATCGATGCCCGCGCGCACCTTGGCGGAGAAACGCGCGGTAATGATGTCAATACGCACGTGCTCGTTGTGCTTCAGGGTGTAGCCCGCGCAGAACAAAAAGATCGCCGAAAACAAATACCACTGAATTTCAAGGAACGAGTTGGAGCTGTAGTTGAACAGCTTGCGCACGGTGGCGTTGGCGGCGCTGATGAGCACCGTGGCCAGCACCAGCCAGTAAATGCACTGGCCGATGCGTTCATTGATGGCGTCGATGGCGCGTGACAGGGCAAGCAGGGATTTCAAGGGCGTCCTCCGGGGCGATGCGTGGTAGTGCGGGGCGATTATAACGAGCTTCGTGAACACGGTGCGTTACACTCGCCGCACCATGAATGCGCGCCTGCTTGCCGCGGTGTTCCTGCCGTTCGCGGCGGGTTACTACTGCTCGTTTCTATTCCGCAACGTCAATTCCGTGGTGTTCCCGGAGTTGACGCAACAGTTCGGCTTGTCGCCCGGTACGTTGGGCCTGTTGACCAGCGCCTACTTCATCACCTTCGCCGGCGCGCAGTTGCCGCTGGGCGTACTGATGGACCGCTACGGCCCGCGCCGGGTGAACGCTACCATGTTGCTGGTGGCGGCGTGCGGAGCGCTGGTGTTTTCGCAGGCATCGGGCCTGCCCGGCCTGTTGCTCGGACGCGCGTTGCTCGGCATGGGCGTGGCGGTGTGCCTGATGTCGTCGATGACGGCCTTCGTGATCTGGTTTCCGCGCGA
>CANIID010000210.1 GCA_947467315.1 Betaproteobacteria bacterium
AACGGAAACAACATGCGGATCAGTTCGTCCTTCTGCGCGTGGCTGAAGCTCGACAGATTCGGCAGTTGATCCGGCAATTTGTCCATGGCTCACAGCATACGGTACGCTCCCCTAAAGTACAATCATTTCCCTCACGCTGAATAGAGACGGAAAAACAATATAAAACAACATCTTAAGGTTAATCCTGTAAGGTTTTATACAGCGTTAAATTTCCGTGAAAAGCTCCACACCGAGATCGCTGAAATTTTGCCTTCGTTCCGTCAAGATAATTCGTTTATCGTTCGTCAGCCATAATACGCCGGAGAAGCTACCGCCGCGATACGCAGTCGAGGGCCTGTCTGCTGTGGCGGCAAAGTGCGAGAGGCCGCCCATCGCCGCTTCGACACAACCCTACGCGAGTGGTCATCAGGCAATACCACGAAGTCCCGCCCCGTCTCTCTACGCCGCCAGCGCCAGCCCATTCAATTCCGCCATCACATCCGTCACGCCGTAACGCTGGTTGGCATCCCGCGTCACCGACGCCATCGCGCACTCGGCATCGTGCGTGAAAAACAGCCGCACGCCGCGCACGAGTTTGTCTTCGAGGAATTTAGTTTTTTCATCAATCAGCAATTCGGGATAACGGTCGTAGCCCATGGTGATCGGTACATGCACCCATGGCCGGCCCGGAATCAGATCGGCGCAGAACGTCACGCCATGTTCGCCACCGATGGTGGAGAGCAGCAAGCCCGGCGTGTGGCCGTGGCTGGTTTCAAAACGCACCTGCGGCCCCAGCGTGGGCGATTGATCGCCGTCGATAATTTCCAGCCGACCGCTGGCATGCAGCAGCGCCGGCAATTCGGCGATGAACGAGGCACGGTCGCGCGGATGCGGTTTTTGCGCGCGTTCCCAGCATTCGCGGCCGACAATAAATTTTGCATTGGGAAACAACAACTTCGGCGGCTCCCCTGCCTGCCACGGCGCCAGCAATCCGCCGGCGTGATCGAAATGCAAATGCGACAGCACTACCGCGTCGATGTCTTCGTGGGTAAATCCGGCCTTGGCGAGCGAGGCGAGCAGCACGTGGCCGTCTTCAACCACGCCGTAGCGCGCTTTGAGTTTAGGTTCGAAGAATGCGCCGATGCCGGTCTCGAACAACACGCGTTTGTCGCTGGCATCACCCAAGCCGGTGGCGAGCAGCGCGCGGCAGGCGAGCGGCACGCTATTATCTGCGTCGGGTGTGATCCAGCGCGACCATAGCGCACGCGGCGCGTTGCCGAACATCGCGCCGCCGTCGAGTTTTTGTGAGTTACCGAGGATGGACCAGAGTTTGATTGTCATGCGGTTCACTCCACGGTGACGTTGGCCGCGCGCGCGATTTTCAGGTAACGCGCGGCGTCGGCGCGCAGCAATTCGTTGAATGCTTCCGGCGTCGAGGATTTCGCATTGATGGCTTGCGCTTTCAGCAGGTCACGCACATCCGGGAGACTCAGCGCACGCACAATTTCCTGATTCAAACGTGCGACCGCCGATGCGGGCGTGGCGCTGGCGACGACCATGCCGCTCCAGTTGATGACTTACATTTCGGGCAGGCCCGACTCGCGCGCGGTCGGTACGTCGGGCACCAGTTCGTCGCGCTGTGGCGTGGTCACCATCAGCAGCCGCAGCCGCTTCGCGGGCAGATAGGGCGAGGTTTCCGCGACATTGATTAACAGCATCGGAATATGGCCGCCCACCCCCGCCGACGCCGCAGGCCCACCACCCTGGTACGGCGCGTGCAGCAGTTTGACATTGGCGGCAAGCTGAAACGCCTCGCCCATCAGATGATGGCTAGTGCCGGGGCCGGACGTGCCAAAGGCGATTTCACCGGGGCGGCTCCTCGCCAACGCAATCAGTTCCTTGATCGTTTTTGCGGGCAGCGACGGGTTGACTGCAATCACCATCGCCAATCCGATGGTCTGCGACACGGCCTTGAAATCGCGCGCGATGTCGTACGGCAGCTTGGCGCGCAACGCGGCATTGATCACAAAGCTGGGACCGTTGACCAGCAGCGTATAACCATCCGCAGGCAGCCGCGACACATACTCGGTGGCGATGATGGTGCCGCCGCCCGGACGATTTTCCACCACCACGCTTTGTCCCAACGGACCACCCATGCGTTGCGCCAGCACGCGCGCGGTGACATCGAACGATCCGCCCGCTGGGAACGGCACCACGATGCGCACGGCTTTTGACGGGAAGGCCGGCGCCGAACCGGGTGCAGGGTTTTGCGCAGCCGCCATGCCGGCCCACCCTGCCAGCGTCACTGCGGCGCCCCAAAGCGCGCGTCCGGTATGAGCCATTTCGCTATCCTCGTATTAATGTAAGTATATGTTTTTATTGATTTTTATTTTTCGGCGACTGCGGCATAATAGACGCTTATTCTAACGGAGCCGATTATGCGGCGCAGACAATTTATCGGCGCACTGGGTACTACGCTCGGCGGCGCGGGGCTGGCAGGTGCGGCGTTTGATTTGCTTGCGCAATCACCACTACGCACGCCCGATGTCATTTTCGTGCCGAGCAACTTTGATGTGGTAGTGCAGATGTTGAAGCTCGCCGAAGTGACCAGCAAGGACATCGTGTACGACCTCGGCTGCGGCGATGGCCGCTTCGTGGTGACGGCGGCGCGGCAGTTCGGCGCGCGCGGCGTGGGCATCGACATCGACCCCGAGCGCATTCAGGAAGCGCGTGAGCTGTCGGCGCGCACCGGTGCCGACGATAAAGTGCGTTTCATCCAGGGCGATTTGTTCGACACCGACATCAGCGAGGCCACGGTGGTAACGCTGTATCTGCTGACGCGACTGAATCTCAAGTTGCGCCCCAAGCTGATGAAGGAACTCAAGCCCGGCACACGCATCGTGTCGCACGCCTTCGACATGGGCGACTGGAAACCCGAGAAATCGGAGATGGTGGGTGGCGCACCGATTTACCTGTGGCGCGTGCCGCCGCGTGCGTGATGATTTGGCGGGGCTGATATGAAACGCTGGATCGGCGGGTTGATCGTTGCGGCGGTGGTGGCTGCCTGTGCCGCGCCGGGCGGCGGCTTGCCCTATCAAATGAGTGGCGGCGAAATCCGCCAGCCCTTGGCGAGCGGCGTGCCGGACGCCGAGCGCGGACGCAAGATACTGGTGAGCCGCGAGGCCAACTGCATTCTGTGCCACGCCGTGCCTGAAACCGGCGAGCGGTTTTTTGGCAATCTGGCGCCGCCGCTGTCCGGCGTGGGCAAGCGCAGTACGGCCGCGCAAATGCGCGCGCGCCTTGTTGATCCGCTCGCGTTCAATGCCGAATCGATCATGCCGGCTTATTATCGCGTTGAAGGTTTGCATCGCGTGGCGGAACCTCTGCGCGGCAAACCGGTTCTAAGCGCAGAGCAGATCGAAGATGTGATAGCCTATTTGTTGACCCTCCAATGAAAACGCCCGCAGACCCCATAAGCCACATGAACCAGCGCGCCCGACGCCGCGTGCTGAAAAGCATCGCGGGCGGGGCGCTGTTGCCATTGACGTTACCGGCGGCGCTGCCCGCTTTCGCGCAAATGCCCGTGGCGCGGCCGCCGCTGGAGCAATTGGTGCCGGTGATGAAGCAGATCACCAACGGCGCGCCGGTGCGCGAGAGCCGCGTCAAGCTGGAAATTCCGCACCTGGCGGAAAATGGCCACCTGGTGCCGCTCACGGTGTCGGTGGATAGCCCGATGACGGCGGCGGATCATGTCACCACCTTGTATTTGCTGTCGGAAAAAAATCCACGGCCCATCATCGCGAAAATCGGGATGTCACCCGGCACCGGCCGCGCGGCGTTGACCACGCGCATACGGCTCGCCGGGGCACAACATGTGGTGGCGCTGGCGCAGATGTCGGACGGCTCGTTCTGGGCGGCTTCGGCGGATGTGATCGTGACCGAAACCGCGTGTCTCGATGCATCAGAGATAACATGAGCATCGCAAAAATCTCCGTGCCATCGCAAGCCAGGCGCGGCGAGCTGGTGGAAATTCGCATCGCAATTCAGCATCCGATGGAAACCGGCTTTCGCATGGACAACATGGGCAAGGTGATTCCCAAGAACACCGTCAGCAACCTGCTGTGCCGTTACAACGGCGCCGACGTGTTTCGCGCAGAAATGGGTTCCGGTATCGCCGCCAATCCCTATTTGCAGTTTTACATCGTTGCGCAGGACAGCGGCGATGTGGCGTTTTCGTGGGTGGATGATCGCGGCGAAAAAGGCTCGGCCAGCTCGAAGATCACGGTTGTGGTGTGAGCGGGGTTCGCGTCATGCCATGGCTGTGGTGCTGCGCGATAGGGGCAAGCGCATGTATAAGCGCCACGGCGATGGCCGCCGATGCCCGCCGCCCCGATCCGCTCAAATCCGGCATCGAATTCTCCGGCGCGGAAGTGCGCGCGCTGCAACAGGACGATTTTTCCAGTCCGGCGATGCTGTGGGTCACGCGCGGCGAAAAACTGTGGAGCGAGCCGGCGGGCAAAAGCGAAAAATCCTGCGCCAGTTGCCATCAGGATGCGCGCGCCAGCATGAAAGGCGTGTCGGCAAAGTACCCGAAGGTTGATCCCGGCACGGCCAAGCTCACCAATATCGAAGGCCGCATCAATCAATGCCGCACGCAACACCAGCAGGCCGCGCCGCTGCGTTACGACTCGGATGAACTGCTCGGCCTGACGGCGTATGTCGGCCTGCAATCGCGCGGCATGCCGGTGAACGTGGCCATCGACACGCAAAACCGGAGCAACTTCGAGCGCGGTCGTGATATGTTTTACACCCGCATGGGCCAGATGAATCTCGCCTGCACGCATTGCCACGACCGCAATTTCGGCCGCAAGTTGTTAAACGACACCATCAGCCAGGGCCATGGCAATCCGTATCCGGTGTACCGGCTGGAATGGCAAACCATGGGATCACTGCATCGCAGGTTGCGCGCGTGTTTTTTCGGCGTGCGCGCCGAATTACCGCCGGCGGGTTCGCCGGATTTGTTGGACCTTGAATTGTTCCTCGCGTGGCGGTCGCAGGGATTAACCGTGGAGACGCCTGGTGTACGGAAATAAAATTTTGTCGGGAATGGTGGTGGTGCTATTCGCCGGGACGCCGGTTGCGCAGGCCGCACCATACCCTGAAAAACCCATACGTTTCGTCGTCGCCTTCGCCGCCGGCGGCAGCATCGATTTACTCGCGCGCCAGTTCGCGCAGAAACTGACCGAGAGCCTCGGCCAGCAGGTGGTGGTGGATAACCGCGCCGGCGCTGGCGGCAATCTCAGCGCCGAGATCACCGCGCGCTCCGCGCCGGACGGCTACACCATCTATATTTGCGCGCCGTCGCTGGTGGTCAATGCGGCGCTGTATGCCAAAATTCCGTACGACCCGGTTCGCGATTTCGCGCCGGTGACGTTGCTCGCGTCGGTGCAAAACGCGCTGGTGGCGTATCCCGGCTTCGGCGCGAAATCGGTAAAAGAATTGATCGCGCTGGCGAAATCGAAGCCGGGGCAGATCAACTACGCCTCGACTGGCAGCGGCAGCTCCGGGCATCTGGTGATGGAAATGTTTCGCGTGCAGGCGGGCATAGACATGACGCACGTGCCGTACAAAACCATCGGTCAGACCACGGCTGATCTCATCAGCGGTCAGGTGTCGCTTTGGTTCCCGACGATTCCTGGCGCGCTGCCGCATATCAAGGGCGGGCGCATGCGCGTGCTGGCGGTGGCGGGCGCGAAACGCTCACCCGCGTTGCCGGATACGCCCACCGTGGCGGAAGCAGCCGCGCTGCCGGGCTTTGACGCCACGACGTGGTACGCGGTGCTCACGCCCGCAGGAACGCCCAAAGACATCGTGGCCAAACTCAACACAGCATTTTTGCGCGCGTTACATTCGCCCGACGTGCAGGCCCGGCTTGCCGCGCAAGGGGTTGAATCTATCGGCAGCACGCCGGAGCAGGCGGCTACGCATATCCGCAGCGAGCTGCCCAAGTGGGCGAAGGTGGTTAAAGAAGCGGGCGTGCGCGCTGATTGAGAATTATAAATTTATCAAAAAAAACATATACTTATGAAATAATCACTCTGCTTTAATGCCAGCCTCGCGCACCACGCGCGCGTACTTCGCAGTTTCGGATTTGATAAACGCGGCAAACTCTTTCGGGCCGTTTCCCACCGGCTCCGCGCCTTGCTTGATGAGCGCATCCTGCATGTCTTTCGATTTCGTGCCTTTGATGACTTCGGCCGAGAGCTTGTCCAGCACATCCGGCGGTATGCCGGCGGGCGCAACCAAGCCGTACCACGCAATCGATTCATAACCCTTGATGCCGGCTTCGGCGACGGTGGGCACGTCGGGCCACGCCGCGCTGCGTTTGGCGGTGGTGATGCCGAGCACGCGCAGTTTTCCGGTGCGTCCGTGCGGCGCGACCGACAATATGGTGGATGCCATCACGTTCACCTGGCCCGCGAGCAAATCGACCAGCCCCGGCCCGCCGCCTTTGTACGGCACATGCGTCATCTTGATGCCGGCCATGGTGTTGATGAGTTCACCGGCGAGGTGTTGCGATGAGCCGATGCCGCCGGACGCATAGTTCAAGGGCTTGGCACTGTTACGCGCGAGCGCAATCAACTCCTGCACGTTGTTGGCCTTGACCGACGGATGCACCGCCAGCAGCAGCGGCAGTATCGCGGTGAGACTGATTGGCTGAAAATCTTTATCGGAATCGTAAGGCAGCTTTTTATTCAGCGACGGATTCAGCGCGTGGCCGATGGCCACCATCAGCAAGCTATGGCCGTCAGGGTTCGACTTCGCGATCAGCTCGGCGGCGATCACGCCATTGGCGCCCGCGCGGTTGTCCACCACCACCTGCTGACCCCATGCCTCGGTGAGATTTTTGCCGATCATACGCGCCAGTACATCGGTGGAGCCACCGGCGGTAAACGGCACAATGATGCGCAGCGGGCGGTTGGGGTAATCGGCAGCGACCGCAGGGGTGATATTGCAGGCGCTAAACAGTGTAACTATCAGTAGTTTTTGCATTCGGTTTAACCACCCGCCACCGCGTAACCCGACGGCGTGCCGAGCACCGTGGTGCGCTCCATATGCCGCCGCTGGGTTTCATCAAAATCGCCCAGCGCCTGATGCAGGGTGCAGCGGTTGTCCCACACGATGATGTCGTTGTTGCGCCACTGCTGGCGATAGACGAATTCGGGCTTCGTGGCGTGCGCGTTCAGGTATTGAATCAGCGGCTGGCTTTCGGCTTCGGTCATGCCGTCGAAGCGTTTGACCTTTTCGCCCAGGTATAACGCCTTGCGCCCGGTCTCGGGATGTACGCGCACCACCGGTTGCGCCATCGGCGGATTGAGCTTGATCGACAGTTCGCGGCGCGCCTCGCCGGTGGGGGCATGGTTAATTTTGCGCGTGCCCGACAGATGAATGCCGTGCAGATCGGCGATGAGTTTTTTCATGCCGTCCGACAGCGTGTCGTAGGCAAGCGTCATGTTGGCGAACAGCGTGTCGCCGCCGACGTCGGGCACGGTATAGCTTTTCAGCAGCGAGCCGAGCGCCGGCACGGGCGTGAACGACATATCGGTGTGCCACTGGCGGCCGGTGTAACGCGAGTTCGACGGCGTGCCATCGGCGTTGAGCTCGTTGGTGACCAACAGCAGCTCGGGATACTGCGGGTGGCGGTCCAGCGGCAGTGCATCGTGTTTATCCAGTTCGCCGAAGCGGCGGCTGAATTCAATATGCTGCTCGCGCGTAATGTCCTGATTGCGGAACAGCAGAATGCCGTGATCGAGAAACGCCTGGTAGATTTCACCAAAGGCGGTTTCGCTCATCGGCGCGGAAACATCGATGTCACAGACTTCCGCACCGAGGGCGAACGACAATTTGCGTAGTTTTAGCGCCATTTACTTTCGTGCTTTCGTGCTTACTTACGAGAGTAGTCGACAAACCCGTCGCGATTGGGCATTTTCACTTGCGGCAGCGTTTGCGCGTTCATCACGGCGGCCTCCGGCACGATGCCGTTCAGGTTCAGCACGTAAGCCGTGACCGCATACACCTCGTCGTTGCTGAGCGTTTGCGGTGCGTTGGTCGGCATCGCGCGGCGCACGTAGTCGAAGAACGTCGTCGCATACGGCCAATAGCTGCCCACCGTGCGCATGGCTTTGCCGGATGCCAGCGACCCGATGCCGCCCACCAGCGGATCCGCCGGCTTGCCCGCGCCTTTCGGTCCGTGGCAGGTTTCGCATTTGGCGGCGTACACTTTTTCGCCTTGCGCCACCGTGCCGCTGCCGGCGGGCAAACCCGCGCCGCTGGGCGGGATGCTGGTGTCCATCGCCGCGAGCATGGCGGCGGAGGGCGTTACGCCGAGATTCGGGCCACGCGTGGGCGTAGGGCTGGTGGTACTGTCGGGCGTGGCGCACGCGGTGACGAGCGCCGCGGCTATCAGGCCGCAAACCATTTTCTTATGCATAAACATTGCTGATGCTCCCGTCGGCATTGACGCCCCAAGTCTGGATGTAATGGTTGTGATAGTTCATGCCGGCGACGTACTGCGATGTGAATGCCGTGCGTGTGGGTTGCACATTGCCTTTTTCGTCGGTGGCGCGGCTTTGCAGCACCGCCGCTGTGCCGGCCCACTCCCACGGCAGCCGAAAACGCGTGAAGCTCTTGGTGTAAATGGGGCCTTGCAACGGCGCATCGCGCCAGGTGGCGCCACCGTCGGCGGAGACTTCCACTTTCGCAATGCGCCCCGCGCCCGACCACGCGATGCCGGTAATTTCATACAGCCCGTGCCGATCCAGTTTGTTGCCGAACGACGGAAAGGTGATGACTGACTTCACGCCCAACTCAAACGTGAACTGGCGCGCCTTGCCGTCGGGCTGCAAGTCGGAATACTTCGATGTTTCGTCCTTGGTATGCGTCGGCCCGTCGGTGACCTTGATGCGGCGCAGCCACTTCACGTTCATGTTGCCTTCCCAACCGGGCAGCAGCAAACGCATCGGGTAGCCCTGCTCGGGGCGCACGCGCTCGCCGTTTTGATACAGTGCAATCATCGCGTCGTCCATGCACTTGGTCAGCGGCACGCTGCGCGTCATGGCGGCAGAATCCGCGCCTTCGGCAACGATCCACTGCGCGCCCGCCGCGATGCCGGCTTCGTTCAGCAGCAGCGACAGCGGCACGCCCGTCCATTCGCTGGTGGAGGCTAGGCCGTGGATGCCGCCGGCGGTAATTTGCGGCGGCTTCGGTCCGGAATTCGCGCCACTGTTGCCGGCGCACTCGACGAAGTGTGTGCGCGAAATCATCGGGTAACGCGACAGCGTGGCGAGATTAAATACCAGCGGACGATTCACCATGCCGTGGATCAGCAATTCGTGTTTGGCCGGATCGATATCCGGCACGCCATTGTGATGGCGCTCGAAATGCAGGCCGCTGGGCGTGATGGTGCCTTCGAGCGATTGATGCGGGGTGCGTGAGGCGCCTGTGCCGGGCGACACCGAGGCATAACCGGAGGCAGACGGACGTTGCACGGCCTTTTCAAAACTCGACGGCGTGCCATACGCGCGCATCGGCGTGCCAGGCGATTTCATCCACGCGGGCACTTCCTGTGCTGCGGCGTTGGCGGCTACACCGCCTGCGGCGAGCGCGCCAGCGACGGACGCGCTATGGGTTAGAAAGCGGCGGCGCGAACTGCCGACTTTCGTAGACAAGGTTGCAGACGTATCCGGTGTTGTCGTGTCCACCGGTATGGATGGTTC
>CANIID010000211.1 GCA_947467315.1 Betaproteobacteria bacterium
ATCGGCCGCTGGCCCATCGCCGAAGTGCCGATCAAGTTGAGTGCAAGCCCGGCCTACATCGGCGGACGCATAGACCGCGGCGCGCCCTGTTACGCCGAGGATAACGAATACGTGTATGGCGAATTGCTGGGGATGTCGAAGGCGGAGATGGCGGCGCTGGATGCGGATGGGGTGTTTTGAGCGGTATCTCTGCATGGCTTACTGCGTCGTTGTATAGTAAGTATTTGTTTTATAACGATTTATGGAATTCTTGTTGGTGGCTGCGAAGGCTGCGAGTGTATGGCGCAATCCCTATTGCGCCGTATGATCGCTTTGCAAACCTCATTTGGCGCAATGCGCTGCGTCCGTCGACAAACTCAGGACAGGCTTATTGACGTCCTATGAGAATTTCCCTCGCATCAGCATCTATGCACTAGACTTAGCCAAAGCCGTATAAACACGAAAGGGAACCAAAAATGCAAATCGCCGAAAACAAATTCATGTATTTCACCCAACCGGGATGAAGTAGCTGCCTCAGAACGAAAGAGTTTCTTTCGAAAAATGGTGTGGATATGGTGGTGATCGACGTGCTGAACGACGCCGGTGGCCGCGAGTTGTTGCTGAACAAATACGGGCTGCGCAAAGTACCGGTGCTGGCCAAGGGTGATCAATACGCCATGGGTCAGATGCTCGATCCGTTTGCCAAACTCGCCGGGCTGCCGATGCCGGGCGCGGATGGTTTATCGCCAGCGCAGCTCTACAAAAAATACGAAATGGTGTTTGCCGCCGGGCAGCGTTATGCGCGACAGTTTCCTGCCGACAAATTCCGCGAGCGCGTGATCCCGCATCGCGAACGCGTGATCCGCACACTGTGCTACCACGTGTTTCGCATCGGCGAAGCCTTTCTGGAAACGTGGAATGGCGCGGAATACGGCGCGAAGATCGCCGACAATGAACCGCCGAAGTCGATGCTGACGGGCGATGATGTCGCGCGTTACGGTGCAACTGTGTGGAAAAAATACGAAGCGTGGTGGGCCGGACTAAGCGCCAGTGATCGCGCACTGACAAAAACCCTCCAGACCTATTACGGCGACACCGGGGCGCACAAGGTGTTCGAGCGCGTGACTTGGCATTCCGCGCAGCATTGCCGACAATTGATCGCGGTACTGGAGCGCATGGAGATTAAACCCGATGTGCCGCTGACGGCGGCGGATTTGGCCGGGCTGCCGTTGCCGGAGCGGTTGTGGGAATAATGCGCGCCTGAGTTACCCTTACAACGGTCGTTCCCGCGCAGGCGGGAACCCATGCAATGTCGCAAGTGGCAATTGTGTTATGGGTTCCCGCCTGCGCGGGAACGACAGCGTTGGTGTTATATGGGTAGTTCTGAGTATCGTGCCATCGGCATCGTTCCATCTCAATACGCCTACCCCGGTGTGTGCTTCGCCAGAAACGCCTTGATCTTCGGACGCGCGGTTTCCAGCGGCGCGTCGGTTTTCCACTCGGTAATGTATTCGTCCACGTTCGGCAGGAGCTTGGCGCACTCGTCCGAAATGGGCCGTGGATGGGCGTCGTCATTGCCTGCCAGCAGCAGGCACGGCGTTTTGACGCTGGCAACAAACTCGCGGTCGGCGCTGTAGACAAAACCTGCGGTGTAGAGATTGTTGTAGAACCCATCGAGCACCGCTTCGCCGGGCGGCGGCGTGAGGTTCTTGGCCCAGTCGTTAAAGCGCGGCGGGCGTTCCACTTTCATCGGCCCGACGCGGCCGATCGGCTGCGCGATGATCGCGCTGGCAAAGCGCTGCGGCTGTGCTTTCAACAAACTGAAAATGAACGAGCCGCCGATGCACTGTCCGAACAAATGGCAGCGCTCGATTTTCAGATGATCGAGTACCGCGAGGTGGTCGGCAGCATAGCTGTGCCAGCCGTCCTGCGCGGTGAGAGGCGCGTGCGAACGACCGCCGGCGTTGCGCTGATCCATCACGATCACGCGATAGTTTGGCGACCATTCGGCGACGGGTTTCACCGGCGCCATCGCACTGTCCCACACCGCGATGGTGGACAACAGCCCTGCCGGCGCGAAGGTGAGTATCGGAAAGCCTTGGCCGTGTTCTTCGTAATAAATGCTGGCACCGTTGTGTTCGATGGTGGGCATGTGGATATCCTCAGTACGGTTCTTTGACAAAAATAAAGGTAGTGCCCTGCACAATCGGCGCGCTCGCGCCGACGAAGGACACATTGACGTCTTTCACCTGCCGTTCGCCCGCGCGCCCTGACGCCTGCAGTGCGCCTTCGATGATGTGCCACAGGCCGTGGATGCGTCCGGTGCCGAGGCTGCCGCCGAAGGTGTTGAGCGGCAGTTCGCCGTCGAGTTCCATGCGGCCATCTTGTATGAAGTCGAGCGCTTCGCCTTCTTTGCAGAAGCCGTACGATTCCAGGCCGTAAATCACCGACGCCGAGAAGCCGTCGTAGATTTGCGCGACATCCACATCCTTCGGTGTGAAGCCGGAGCGCTCCCAGGTGAGTTTGGCCGAACTGCTGCCGCCCTCCATGTAACTGCTCAAGCTGCCGATGCGGCCCGCGACTTCAAAATGCAGGCGCTGGCCGTAACCTGCGAGGTAAGCCGGCGTCGGCTTCAAGTCGCGCGCACGGTCGTCGCGCGTGAGCACGATGGCGCACGCGCCCTGCACCGGGATGTCGCAGTCGTAAAGGCAAAACGGATGCGCGACCATGCGTGAATTCAGATAATCCTCGCGCGTCAGCGGCGTGCCGTAAAAATACGCCAGCGGATTTTTTTGCGTGTGTTTGCGTTGTGTTACCGCGAGCGTCGCCATTTTCTCGCGATTTTGGTTGTTCTTTTCCAGCCAGCGGGTGTAAGCGACCGCCATGCCTTGCCCTGGCCCGCCGAATCCGTACGGGCCAGTGAACTGCAACGCCCCGGCTGCGTTGGCGCCGGGCAGGTTTTGATAGGTGCCCTTGGGGTTGTGCATGGCGCGCCACACCACCGCGTACTTGCACACGCCCGCGAGCAGCGCATTCACCGCCTGCTGCACCGCGCCACCGATATTCACCGACCCGGTTTGGATGTGCCACGTCAGGTTCGGCAGTTTCAGCATGGCCATCATGCAATTGACTGAAACGATGGAAATGCCGTCCACTTCGGCGTGCCCGGTCGCGGGCAACTCGGGGTACGTCGCCAGCCCATCGATGTCCGACATTTTCAGGCCGGAATCCTCGACCGCCGCGCGCACGGCTTCCAACGCGTGCGCCGCCAAGGGCCGTTCCGCCGTGCGCGTGGCCTTGGAAAAGCCCACGCCGCTCACTGCTATCTTGCACCGGTTCTCCCACATCGTGCGTACTCCTTACTCTTTCGCCAGCCGGAACTGCGGCAGCGTGAAATCATCGTTCAACGGCTGGAACACCACTTCCACGCGGCGTCCGACTTTGGCTTCGGTGTACTCCGCTTCCAGCAGATTTCCCGCCATCAGCGCTCCGGGCGCCGCGTCGAGCTCGACAATGATGCTGGCGTACGGCACCGCCGAGGCGAAGCGTTTATCGCCGGTGTGATACATGATGGTGTAGGCGTAGATCGTGCCCTTGCCCGTGACCGGTTCAAACTTCAAGTCGATGGACATGCAGTTCACACAGGTGGCGTAGGGCGGATGTTGAAAATGTTTGCATTCCTGGCAGCGTTGCAGCGCCAGCACATTGTTTTTGGCGGACTCCCAGAACGGTTTCGTCCACTCGTTCGGCACGGGTATCGGCCGGGTAACTTTGCTCCAGTCGCTCATGTCATGACCTCTATAAACTGGGATAAAAAGCCAGCGCGGTTTTGCCGAGTATCCAGGCCTGGTCGTCGGCAGACAAATGCGCCAGCGCTTTTTTGGATTCTTCCAGCCGCGGTTTGATGCCGCCGAATTTCGGGTGCGCGGGGTAGTTGGAGCTCCACATGATGCGTTTCGCGCCGTAGACCTGCACGAGTTTGGTGTAGAGCTGTTCCGGCGTGCCGCCGCCGTCGCGCGCGGCGGCGATGTTGTTAATCGCGGTTTTGATATACACGTTGGGGTTGGCGGCCAGCGCGAACAACGGTTCCAGCACGGTGTAATCGGGCGGCGCTCCGACTTTATGGCCCCAAGCGTGTTCAAACGCCACTTTCACACCGGGGTAGTTTTCCATCGCCGGGGTGATTTTGGAAATCTCCCACACGCGGTCATTCACCGCCAGCGGCAGCTCGAGTTTTTCGATGCGCGCCCATAGCGGAAAGGTTTCCGGTTTTCCGAGCGAGCTTTCCGGCAGTCGCCCGCGCATGAAACGGATGCCCGCTACGTTCTGTTTTTCGACCAGGCGACTGAGTTCATCCGGTGCTTTCGGGTCCATCGGGTCGAGCACCACCACGCTGGCGAAACGGTTCGGATATTTCAGCGCCGAATCGACAGTGTAGCTGTTGTCGTATTCATAAACGAAATAGGCCTGCACCAGCGTGGCTTTATCCACGCCCGCCTCATCCATCATCGCGATCAGGTTTTCGGTGGTAGTGAGCGGCCATTCGGTTTGGCCGATTTCGGTAATTGACGGTATTGCGCCCGCTCGGGCGGTATCGCGGATTTGCGGATAGTTTTTGCGGTCGTCTGTGAATACGTGTACGTGGGTATCTACGATCATGATGAGGTAAACGGAATTTGCGGGGGAGCCAAACATACCATACCGGCCCTAGCGCCGAGACTTGCGCTTTGGGAGTTCACCCCCATATCACCGTACTGAATTAAAATAGCGGACTATCACGGTCTAGGAATCCCATGTCAGCCGTTCCCCGCCTTACTACCGCGTTGTCCGGCCCGCCGCCCGCGCTGGAAAGCCAGTTGTTGGCGCAATCGATTTCCATCGAGCATTGGTTTCGCGGCCAGTGGCTGGAGCGCACGCCGCCGTTTTATGGGTCGGTAGATTTGCGCAACAGCGGTTTCAAGCTCGCGCCTATCGATACCAACTTGTATCCCGGCGGATTCAACAACCTGAACCCGGATTTCCATGCGCTGTGCGTGCAGGCGGCGATGACGGCGGTGGAAAAAATCTGCCCGGATGCACGCGATGCGCTGCTGATTCCCGAGAATCACACGCGCAACCAGTTCTATTTACAAAACGTCGCCACCATCTCGCGCATCCTGCGCCATGCGGGTATGAACGTGCGCATCGGCAGCCTGTTGCCGGGGTTGACCGGGCCGATGGAAGTCGATCTGCCCGACGGCAAAAAACTCAAGCTCGAACCGTTGAAGCGCAACGGCAACCGTCTGGGGCTGGACGGCTTCGATCCGTGCGTGGTGTTATTGAATAACGATCTGTCCGCGGGCATACCCGAGATACTGCGCAACGTCGAGCAGCCGCTGTTTCCGCCGCTGCACGCGGGCTGGGCGGTGCGCCGCAAGTCCAAGCACTTCGCGGCGTACAACGAAGTAGCGGAAGATTTCGCCAAGCTGATCGGCATCGACCCGTGGCTGATCAATCCGTATTTCGAGATGTGCGGCAAGATCAATTTTCACGAAAATCTGGGTGAGGAATGTCTCGCCGGTTATGTGTCGGAAATTCTCGACGACATTCGCGCCAAATACAAAGAATACGGCATCAAGGACGAGCCTTTCGTCATCGTCAAGGCCGATGCGGGCACCTACGGCATGGGCATCATGACGGTGAAAGACGCCTCCGAAGTGCGTGGCCTGAATCGCAAGCAGCGCAACAAGATGGCGGTGGTGAAAGAAGGCATGCAGGTGCAGGAAGTGCTGGTGCAGGAAGGCGTGTATACCTTCGAGACCGTGCGCGATGCCGTGGCCGAGCCAGTGGTGTACATGATGGATCGTTTCGTGGTGGGCGGGTTTTACCGGCTTAACACGCAGCGCGGCAAGGATCAGAATCTCAACGCGCCGGGCATGCAGTTTGAGCCGCTGGCGTTTGCCGAGCCGTGCTCATCTCCGGATCCGGATGACCCCGATTGCGCACCGAACCGCTTCTATGCCTATGGCGTGATCGCGCGGCTGGCGTTGCTGGCGGCCTCCATTGAACTGGAGCGCACGGAATCCGTTGAGCTTCCAACGGTAGCTGCATGAGTGCCATGAAGCTCGCCTTCATCGTCGATCCGCTCGACGAATTCAAAATTTACAAGGACACCTCGTTTGCGATGATGCGCGAGGCGGCTGCGCGCGGCTGCGAGTTGCACACCTTGCAGCAGGAAGATATTTTCTGGCGCAAACAGCGGGTGGCTGGCCATGCGGCGCGGCTGCATCTCACGGGCGACAAAACCGCGTGGTATCGCAGCGAGGCCGCGGTCGAAACTGATCTCGCGCAATTTGATGCGGTGATCATGCGCAAGGATCCGCCCTTCGACATGGAGTATGTCTACAGCACCTATTTGCTGGAACTGGCGGAAACCCAAGGCGCGCGCGTATTCAACCGGCCGCGCGCGGTTCGCGATCACAATGAAAAAATGGCGATTGCGCGTTATGCGCAGTTCACCGCGCCCACCCTCGTCACGCGGCTGGAAAAAGTGTTGCGCGACTTTGTGGCGGAACACGGCGATACGATTTTCAAACCCTTGGACGGCATGGGCGGCAGCTCGATATTCCGTGTGCGCAAGGACGATCCGAACGTCAGCGTGATTATCGAAACGCTGACGCAGCTCGGCACGCGCACCATCATGGCGCAGCGCTATTTGCCGGAGATCGTGGATGGCGATAAGCGCGTGCTGCTGATCGGCGGCAAGCCGGTGCCGTATTGCCTGGCGCGCATACCCAAGGCGGGCGAGACGCGCGGCAATCTGGCGGCGGGCGGCACCGGTGTCGCCCGCGAGCTTACGGCGCGTGATCGTGAAATCGCCGAGACACTGGCGCCACTGCTGCATGCGCAAGGATTGCTGCTGGTGGGCCTGGATGTGATCGGCAGTTGCCTCACCGAAATCAATGTCACCAGCCCGACCTGCTTTCAGGAAATCACCCAGCAGAGCGGTTGTAATGTCGCCGGGCTGTTTATGGATGCGCTGGAAGCGGACATAAAATAATCAATAAAAGCAATTAGTTGCGTAGATATATCCTCGTATGATCGGCATTCTGCTCATTACCCACGGCACGCTCGGCGAAAGCCTGATCGACACCGTGAGCCACGTGCTCAATAAGCGTCCGCCGCAGTTGCGCCAGTTGGGCGTTGCCGCCAATGACGATCCGTCGCTGCTGCTGCCGTCAGCGCGCGCGATGGTGAACGATCTCGACGACGGCGACGGCGTTTTAATACTCACCGATATGTACGGCGCCTCGCCCTCGAACCTTTGCACGAAGTTGGTCGTGCCGGGCAAGGTGCAGGTGGTGGCGGGGGTGAGCCTGCCGATGTTGATCCGGGCAATAACCTATCGTGAAAAATCCCTCGACGTGATAATTACCAAGGCTATCAGTGGCGGCTGCGAGGGCGTCATACGTGTGCCACAGGCGACCCTACCCCATGCTGCAACAGGAAGCTGAAATCGTTAACCGGCTCGGGCTGCACGCCCGCGCTTCCGCGAAACTGACGCAGACCGCCGGGCAATTCGCCTGCGAAGTGTGGGTGAGCCGCAACGGCCGCCGCGTCAACGCCAAAAGCAT
This sequence comes from Betaproteobacteria bacterium, assembly GCA_947467315.1. Classification (GTDB taxonomy): domain Bacteria; phylum Pseudomonadota; class Gammaproteobacteria; order Burkholderiales; family SG8-41; genus UBA5216. The sequence goes on from CANIID010000211.1 coordinate 7,593, forward strand.
CATGGGCGTGATGATGCTCGCCGCCGCCAAGGGCTCGCGCATTACCGTGGAAACCAATGGTGCCGACGAAGCGCCCGCGATGCAGGCGGTTACCGCGTTGATCGCGGATAAATTCGGCGAAGGCGAGTAACCGCAGTGTGAGGAGTTAGGCGTGAGGCGTGAAGCGTGCGCCGTGGTAATCTAAGGTTTTACGCCTCACGCCTAACTCCTCACGCCTCACGCAATATGAGTTTCACCCTACACGGTATCGGTGTCTCCGGCGGCATAGCTATTGGCCGCGCGCACCTGGTGTCGCACGCGACGCTGGAGGTCAGCCATTACCTGGTGCCGCCGTACCAGGTGCCGGAAGAGTCGGCGCGATTCGATGCGGCGGTGCGTCAGGTGCGCGCCGAATTCACCGAGTTGCGCACCGAAATTCCGGCAGGCTCACCGGCGGAGTTTTCGGCGTTCGTCAATTTGCACTTGATGATCCTCGATGATGCAACGCTATCAGTCGAGCCGCGGCGGATTATTGAAACCGAGCAGTGCAACGCGGAGTGGGCGCTCAAGGTGCAAACGGATGCGCTGCTGGCGCAGTTCGATGCGATTGAAGACACCTACCTACGCGAACGCCGCAACGATGTCATTCAAGTCGTCGAGCGCGTGCTGCGTGCGCTCTCGGGCCAACCGGGCTACACGCCGCCGCCCGCGACGGATTCCGAACAGGAATTGATATTGGTGGCGCACGACCTGTCGCCTGCTGACGTGGTGCAGTTCAAGCGCCACCAGTTTGCGAGTTTTATCACCGACGCGGGCGGCACCACCTCGCACACCGCGGTGGTGGCGCGCAGCCTGAATATTCCGTCCATCGTCGCGTTGCACCGTGCACGCGATCTGATTCGCGAAAACGAACTGGTGATTGTTGACGGCACGAACGGTGTGCTGATCGCCGATCCCGACGAGCGCGTGCTGGCGGAATACCAGCGCCGCAAACGCGAGTTTGAGTCGGGGCGGCGCAAGCTGCTGGAACTGCGCGACACGCGCGCAGTCACACGCGATGGCGTGACGGTGGAATTGCATGCCAACATCGAGTTGCCGGATGACGTCGAGCAGGTGCTCGCCAACGGCGCCACCGGCATCGGCCTGTTTCGCAGCGAATTTTTGTTTTTGAACCGCAGCGATTTGCCCGACGAAGACGAGCAGTTCGAGGCGTATCGCAAAGTTGCGCTGGCGATGAACGGTCTGCCGGTGACGATCCGCACCTATGATCTCGGCGCGGACAAACAAACCGACGATGCGCAGCCGACGGCGCTCAATCCGGCGCTGGGCCTGCGCGCGATACGTCTGTGCCTGACTGAGCCGCATAGATTTTTGATTCAACTGCGGGCGCTGTTGCGCGCGTCGCACTACGGCAAGATCAGCATTTTGATTCCGATGCTGGCGTCGTCCAGTGAAATCGATCAGACCCTGCATCTGATCGCGCGCGCCAAAGAGGGCCTGGACGATGATGGCATTGCCTACGATCGCGGCGTGCGCATCGGCAGCATGATCGAAGTGCCGGCGGCCGCGCTGGCGCTGGATGTGTTCCTGCGCAAACTGGATTTCATTTCCATCGGCACCAACGATTTGATTCAGTACACCCTGGCGATTGACCGCACCGACGATGCCGTGGCGTATCTCTACGATCCTTTGCACCCGGCCATACTCGGCTTGTTGTCGTCCGTCATCAAACGTGCCAACAAGGCCGGTGTGCCGGTGGCATTGTGCGGTGAGATGGCTGGTGATGCGTCGCTGACGCGCTTGTTGCTGGCCTTGGGGCTACGAAATTTCTCGATGCATTCGGCGCACGTTCTGGATGTGAAGGAAAGAATTCTCGGCGCCGACGCCAGCGCGCTGAAACCTTTCGCGAGCAAAATGCTGCGTGCCAGTGCCCCGGATCGCCTGCACACCTTGCTGCGGAAGCTGAATGAGGTTTGCTGATGTTGCGCGAGGTCGTCAACGTGCATCAGCAGGACGCTCCGTTGCGGCGGCGCTGGTTTTGCGATGACTATTTCGATATTTTTGTGTGGG
>CANIID010000212.1 GCA_947467315.1 Betaproteobacteria bacterium
GCTATCAAATTATCCATGAAATTTGCGATCAATCAGCCGCCAACGGCATACCCGCCTTCGCACGCAACGCACGATACACGGCCTCCGCCGTCAAAGGCAACGAAGTCAGCCGCACGCCCACTGCATCATCAATCGCATTGGCAATCGCCGGCGATACGCCGAAGGTGCCGCTTTCGCCCACGCCCTTGGCGCCGAACGGGCCATTTTTCTGCTTGGCGTCTACCGCTTCATTTTCCATGGCCAGCGGCACATCGCGCATGCCCGGAATTTTGTAATCGGCCAACGACGCATTGGTCACCTGCCCCGCGTCGAAATTCATGCATTCGGTCAAAGTGAAGCCGAGCTGCATGATGGTCGCACCGGAGATTTGCGTTTCGACTATCGCCGGATTGATGGCCTTGCCGACATCCACTAAGTTGACCAATCGCGTCACTTTGAATTCGCCGGTTTCGGTATCGACTTCGACTTCAGCGCCGGTGGCGCCGATCATCCAGAACGGCGTGGCATTCTCGGTCTGTCCGTTGACATCGGGCGACTGATACGACGGAATAAAACTGCCCACGCCAACGATATTACCCGCCTGCATGCCGTATTTCTTTTTGAACACATCGGGTATCGGCGTGGTTTCCGCCGACAGACCGACTTCCCGCGCCAGTGCGAACAGTTTGTCGCGCGCGTCTTCGGCGGCGTTTTTCACCGCGTGGCCCATGTGAAAGGTTGAACGCGAGCCGAGCGTGGCCATGTCGTACGGCGTGACATCGGTGTCGGGATGCACCACGGTGATTTTTTCCACCGCGATGCCCGTCACTTCGGACACCATCTGCGCCATCGCGGTATCGGAGCCTTGCCCCATGTCCACCGTGCTGCTGTATAAATTGCAGCTTCCATCCGCGTTGATATTCACGATGGCCATCGATGTGGTGGGTGAAATGCTCGCCTTGAATCCAATCGCGATGCCGCGCCCACGACGTTTTGTTTCTGAACCGTGGTCAAACGGCTTTTCCCACTGCATGCGCGTGGCGAGGCGCTCCAGTACCAGGTCCAACTCGGCATCGTGCATCAACGTACCCGTGGCCTGCGGGCGACCTTCGCGCAGCAGATTCTTGCGCCGGATCGCGAGCGGATCAATCTTGAGTTCGCGCGCGATCATATCGGTGTGGCTTTCGTACGCCCACACCAGTTGCGGTATACCAAAACCGCGCAGCGCGCCTGCCGCCGGCAGATTGGTATACAGCGCGTAAGAATCGATCCTTACATGATCGATCTCGTACGGCCCTGCGGCGGTGAATCCCGATTTTTGTGTCACGCGCGGGCCGATGTCGGCGTAGGCGCCGCCGTTCCACCACACCTCGCACTCGCGCGCCGTTATTCGCCCTTCCTTGGTCACGCCACTCTTGATACGCAACGTGGTGGCGTGCTTGGTGATCATGTAGAACTGCTCTTCCATCGTCAGCGCGAATTTCACCGGGCGCCGCGCAAGCATCGCGCAAGCCGCGGCAAGCGCTTCACTCTTGATATACACCTTGGCGCCGAAACCACCGCCGAGATAAGGCACTTTTACGCGCACCTTGTTCTCGGGCCAGCCAAACAGCCGCGCGATTTCAATGCGCACGAACGACGGGCTTTGCGTCGAGGAATGCAGCAACAAAGTATCGTCGCCAGGTATCGCCACGGTGGCAAACGGCTCCAGCGGCAAATGCAACACCTGTTGCGTGCGGAAGGTGTGCTCGAATACGTGGTCAGCCTCGGCAAACGCCTGGTCCACATCGCCGCGACGCAAATGAAAATCCAGCGCGATGTTGGTGCCGCTTTTGTTCTTTAAATGTTTTAAATCAGCGAAGGTGCCTGCGGGTTTCAACACCTCATGCACCACGGCCTTGGATGTCATGGCTTCAATTTCGTCGTACACCGCGGGCAGTTCGTCGTAATCCGCCGTGATCAACTGCGCAGCAGCTTCAGCCACGTGCGGGTCACTCGCCAGCACCACCGCCACCGGTTCGCCGGCATAGCGCACTTTGTCGAGCGCGAGTATCGGCTGATCGTGAAACGCCGGGCCGTAGTACGGTTCGGCAATCACGCGGCGTATGTCTTCGCACGTATACACCGCAAACACGCCGGGCATCGCGCGCGCGGCGCTGACATCGATGCTGCGAATGCGGCCATGCGCCACCGTGCTGCGAAATACTTTCGCCATCAGCATGCCGGGCACGCTGAGGTTATGCACGTATTCGGCGCGGCCCGTCACCTTGGCATGCGCTTCCAGGCGCGGGATGGAACGGCCGACGGCTGCGCTACTGGGAATCATGAAATATCAATAAATTCATATAGTTATGATGCGGCAACGATCTGCCGCAACGCACGCTGCGTGTAAACGCGCAGCAACTCGCATTTGTAGGCCGTCGAGCCGTGCGCGTCTGCCGCGAGGTCGACGCCGGACACCGCCGCATCCCCGCAGCGCGTGAGCGTCGCCACATCGAGTGACGCGCCGCGCAGCGTATCTTCCGCCGCCGTCAGACGCACCGGCGTATTGGTCGCCGCGCTCACGACGATGCGCGCATCCTTCACTGTGTTCGATTCCATCTGTAGCGACACCGCAACGCCCAGCGTCGGCCAGTCATCGGCTGCACGCGTGGTGATTTTCATATAAGCGGCGCGCCATCCCGTCTGCGGCGGAACAATGACTTCGGTGATCAGTTCATTGTCGGCCAGCACGGTTTCGTAGTAACCCGTATAAAGTACGCCCACCGCCAGCGTGCGCTCACCCGCGGGTGACAGCGTGCGCACCTGCGCGCCCAGAGCCGTCAGCACCGGCGGCAAATCCATGTGCGGATCGCCGTGCGCCAGATGTCCGCCCAGCGTGGCGACATTGCGCACGCGCACATTCGACAGTGTTTTCAACGTTTGCGTGATCACCGGCGCGGCCTGTTTCACCACTGCCGAATGCGCCAGCGACGACAGCGTCGCCATCGCCCCGATGCGCAATCCGCCATCGGGCGTCGCAACAATTTCAGAGTGATGCGCCGCTACACGGCGCAGGCTCACCAGCCGCGCTGGCTGGAACACGCCGGCCTTCATCATCAACATCAGCGCGGTACCACCGGCGATGGCGCGCACCGGCGTCTCACCTGTCGCAAGCAGGGCAACTGCTTCGCGCAGGGTGCGCGGTTCGGCGAGTTCAAACGGCGTCATGAGAAATACGTATCGTGGTTGCGCCAGTGAAATTCATGGGGTTCTGCAAGGAGTTTGCCAACGGCGGCCTACTCTAATAGCAGGCTCACGGAAAAGCAATCCGCAATGCGCACAAAAAAAATCCCCCGTGGCTTGCGCGACAGGGGAGGATTTTGAGGCAGCGATGCTCAGTCCGCGTAGACACCCGCCTTCTTGATGATCGGCTCCCACTTCGCGATCTCGGCCTTGAGGTGGATGGCCAGCGATTCCTGCGTGGCTTTGTCTTTGCTCACCGCCTGCGCGCCGAGTTCGCCGATGCGCGATTTGAAGGTTGCGTCCTGCACCGAGGCCTGCAATGCCGCCACCAGCTTATCGATCACCGGCTTGGGCGTGCCCTTGGGCGCGTACACGCCGTGCCACACTGACACTTCAAAACCCTTCATGCCTTGCTCGGCCAGCGTGGGCACCATCGACAGCGACGGTATGCGCTGTTGCGTGGTGGTGCCGTACACCTTGACGCGGCCCGATTTGATTTGCGCGGTGGTATTGGTGGTTTGATCGCACATCAGATCAATCTGCCCGCCCATCAATGCCGTCATCGCGGGCGCAGTGCCGTTGTACGGGATGGTGACGATATCCGCTTCGATGCGCGACATGAACAACAGGCCGCACAGATGCGATGCGGCGCCGAGGCCGGCATTGCCGAGATTGAGTTTGTCTTTGTTTTTCTTGACGTAAGCAATCAGCTCCGTCAGGTTATCCGGCGGCAACCCCAGCTTGGCGATTACTGTCATCGGCACATCGGCGACCTGGCCGATGTATTCGTAGTCGGTGAGCGGGTTGAACGACAGCTTGCGATACAGCGCTGGCGCGGTGGCCATGCCGATATGATGGATCAGCAGGCTGTAGCCGTCGGGCTTCGCTTTGGCGATACGATTGGAAGCAATTGTGCCACCCGCGCCCGCGACGTTTTCAATGACGACCTGTTGCTTGAGCTGCTGGCTCATCACCAGCGCCAGATTGCGCGCCAGCGTGTCGGTCGGCCCGCCGGCGGCAAACGGCACCGCCAGCGAGATTTGCCTGGTGGGGTATTCTTGCGCCACAGCGCCACTGACAAGCAACAACAACGACGACATGCACAACGTAAGTCTGTACACCATGATTCAGCTCCTGAGTTATTTCACTTGAGGCAACAAATCAGCAGATGCTGATCTTACGATCAACCTAACAGCACAAACCCTTACGGCGATTAATTTCGATCAATCAGTTCCACGCGCCACTTACCGCTTGGCGCGTTTAAGCGGCAGACGCAACACCTTCACTGCCCGCCGAAGCGGGCAGCAAGTGTTTGTTTTTAAATATTTTTTACACATAACATCCTCACCGATCCGCGTACAGATCAACGCGCGCGAAAGGATGAATACGAGCGCTCAGGCTTGCCACGCGCCCCCGCTGGCGCTGCACCGGCGGGTTTATTCCAGCGTCCCGGTGCACCGGGGGCCGGACGACCCGACCCTGCACCCGCACCGCGTCCCGCGTAGCCGCCGGGTTTGCCGCCCTTGTTGCCCGGACGTGCGGGCGGTTTGTGGCTGCTACGCTGCGGCACCTTGGGCTCGAGACCCGCGATCACATGCGGGGCTATCGTGTGACCGGTATAACGTTCGATCAAACGCACCTGCCAGCCGTCATCCGGCGCGGCGAACGAAATCGCGATGCCGTTCAGGCCCGCGCGGCCGGTGCGCCCGATGCGATGCACATAGTCTTCTGCCTGCTTGGGCAGATCATAGTTGATCACGTGCGAAATCGTTTTGACGTCGATGCCGCGCGCGGCCACATCGGTTGCCACCAGCACGCGCACATTGCCGCTGCGCATCTTGGCCAGTGTGCGATTGCGCTGCGATTGATTCATGTCGCCGTGCAGCGCGGCCGCCGCGTGGCCTTCTTCAAACAGCTTGCTCGCGAGACGGTCCGCGCCACGCTTGGTGGCGGTGAACACAATCGCCTGATCGAGCGCCACATCCCGCAAAAAGTGATCGAGCAAACGGCCCTTGTGGCTGCCGTCGTCTACATAGTGCAGGCGCTGTTCGATGTTTTCGTGACGTGCCTTGGCCGCAGCCACTTCAATCAATTTCGGATCGCGCAGCAGGCGTTTGCCGAGCTGCCCGATGCCGCCGTCGAGGGTGGCCGAAAACAGCAGAGTCTGGCGCGTGGATGGCGTGGCCGCAGCGATGGTTTCGACCGGCTTGATAAAGCCCATGTCGAGCATGCGGTCGGCTTCGTCGAGGATCAGCAGGTCGAGGCGCGAAAAATCGACCTTGCCCTGATCCATGAAGTCGATCAGACGGCCCGGTGTCGCCACCAGAATGTCGAGCGGACTGTCGAGCAACTTGCGTTGTTTCGGGTACGGCATGCCGCCCAGGATGGTACCGGTACGCACGTGGCGCATGCCGCGGCTGTATTTGGACACCGCATCGGTCACTTGCAGCGCGAGTTCGCGCGTGGGGGTCAACACCAGCACACGCGGGCCGCGGCCGGTTTTCGCCGGCGTGCTCAACAAGCGCTGCAGCGCGGGCAGTACAAACGCCGCCGTTTTGCCAGTACCGGTGGGCGCGGACACCATCATGTCGTGCCCGGCGACGGCCACCGGTATGGCTTGCGCCTGCACGGCGGTAGGTTCAGTGTAGCCAGCAGCAGCGACGGCTTGCGCGATAGCGGGATTCAAGTTCAGTGTTTCAAATGACATTTGATTCTTTCTAATAGGTACAGCAGGCCGCAGACCCATCATGTGATGGGTCTGGCAGACAAAAAAGCGCGGACTATATAAGGAACGGCTGCCGCAGTGATTAACAACGGGCGGCAAGCGAGCACGGTCAGCGCACGGGTATCGTCGCTAACCGTGGCTGTAACGGCTACTCACAGGAAGGAGGAAAGCCGGAACAAATGGGTCAGGGACAGATGCAACTCAACAATCGCGGTAGTTCTGTTAGTTCTGGTTTGGGCGGCTGCGAGGTGCGGGGATAATACGCGCAAGCATCGCAAATTGCCAATGTTTTTTGCATTGCATCAATTTCCCGCTTAAATCCGGCTTTTGCAGAAAATTCAATGACCTACATCGTAGCGACTTGATGGCTATGCTACAATCGCGCCCTTTTTATACGAGCCGCTCATCTGCGGAAACTGCCATGCCTCGCGCCATCAGAAACATCGCCATCATCGCCCACGTTGACCACGGCAAGACCACGCTGGTGGACAAATTGCTGCGTCAATCCGGCACCTTCGCCGCGCACCAGCACATCGAAGAACGTGTGATGGACAGTAACGATATCGAGAAAGAGCGCGGCATCACCATCCTCGCCAAAAACTGCGCGGTGATGTGGAACGGCACGCACATCAACATCGTCGATACCCCCGGCCACGCCGATTTCGGCGGCGAAGTCGAGCGCGTGCTGTCGATGGTCGACAGCGTGCTGCTGCTGGTGGATGCGGTTGAAGGCCCGATGCCGCAGACGCGGTTCGTTACCCGCAAGGCGCTGGCGCTAGGCCTGAAGCCCATCGTGGTGGTGAACAAGGTCGATCGCCCTGGCGCGCGCGCCGACTGGGTGGTCGGTCAAACATTTGATCTGTTCGACAAACTCGGCGCCACCGAAGAACAACTCGATTTCCCGGTGGTGTACGCTTCGGCGTTGAACGGCTACGCGGGACTGGATTCCAGCGTGCGTGAAGGCAATCTGGATCCGCTGTTCGAAGCCATCATCAAGCACGTGCCGGTGCGCGAAGACGATCCGGATGGTCCTTTGCAATTACAGATTTGCTCGCTCGATTATTCCAGCTATGTCGGTCGTATCGGCATTGGCCGCATCACCCGCGGCCGCATCCGTCCGCTGCAGCAAGTGCTGGTTATGCGCGGCCCGGAAGATACCGCGCCCAAATTGGCAAAAGTCGGCCAAGTACTTGTTTTTAAAGGACTTGATAGAACCATGGCCGAAGAAGCGATGGCCGGCGACATCGTCCTGATCAACGGCATTGAAGATGTCGGCATTGGTGTCACGCTTACCGATGTGGAAAAACCCGAAGCGCTGCCGCTGTTGAAGGTGGACGAGCCCACGTTGACGATGAACTTTCAGGTCAACACCTCTCCGCTCGCTGGTAAGGAAGGCAAGTACGTCACCAGCCGCCAAATTCGTGAGCGCCTGAACCGCGAGTTGATGAGCAACGTCGCATTGAAAGTCGTCGAGACGTCGGACGCCGACGTGTTTGAAGTGTCGGGGCGCGGCGAATTGCATCTGACCATTCTGCTGGAAAACATGCGCCGCGAAGGCTATGAACTCGCGGTGTCGCGTCCGCGCGTAGTCACCAAAATCGTCAATGGCGAACGGCAAGAGCCGTACGAAATGCTCACCGTCGATTGCGAAGATGCCAATCAGGGCGCAGTGATGGAAGCGCTGGGCCAGCGAAAAGGCGATCTTCAGGATATGCAATCCGACGGCAAAGGCCGCACGCGCCTGGATTACCGCATACCCGCGCGCGGGCTGATCGGCTTTCAATCGGAATACCTCACCATGACGCGCGGCAGCGGCCTTATCAGCCACGTGTTCGACGACTACGGCCCGATGAAACCCGATATGGAAGAGCGCCGCAATGGTGTGCTGATCTCGTCGGAGAACGGCCCGGCGGTGGCCTACGCCCTGTGGAAGCTGCAGGAGCGCGGCAAAATGTTCGTCAGTCCCGGCGACCCGCTGTATGAAGGCATCGTCATCGGCGTGCATAGTCGCGACAACGATCTGGTGGTCAACCCGATCAAGGGCAAGCAGTTGACCAACGTGCGCTCCTCCGGCACCGATGAAGCGGTGCGCCTGATACCGCCGATACAGGTGACACTGGAATCCGCGATTGAATTCATCGCCGACGATGAGTTGGTGGAAATCACGCCCAAATCGATCCGCATTCGCAAACGTTACTTGCTGGAACAGGATCGCAAGCGGGCGTCGCGCGCAGCGGCTTAAGACACAGCGCGGCAAGGCAAACAGAACAACGTCTCCTCCCCGTCGTTGCCGCGAAAGCGGGAACCCATAACACAGTGCCAGATGGCGCAACGTATGGATTCCCGCTTTCGCGGGAATGACAGCGGGACATTTGTATACGTTTGCAAATCGTCTGATGAATCCCGGCCCGGACATCACACCGTATGAATTGATCGGTGGCGACACGACAGTGCGCGCGCTGATCGACAGGTTTTACGACCTGATGGACAGCGAGCCGGAGTTTTACGTCATCCGCAAACTGCACCCGGCGGATCTCAGCGGATCACGCGATAAACTCTATATGTTTTTGTCCGGCTGGCTCGGCGGGCCGCCGCTTTACGCCGACAAATTCGGCCACCCGATGTTACGTGCGCGACACCTGCCCTTTGCCATCGGCAACGCGGAACGCGACGCCTGGATGACCTGCATGCGGCAGGCCATGGACGGATTGATCGAAGACACCAAACTGCGCGTCTGGCTGCTGGAACAGCTCTTCAAAACCGCCGACTGGATGCGCAATAAGCCCGAATAGCTGGCGTTTTACGGCAACGGATTTGGGGTATGATATTTATCTGACTTTTGACAGTACTGCCCGACTTAACCAGTCACTTTCTTAGCCCTACAGAGCGCCCACCGAGTATCTTGCCCATGGAAATCGACACCGCCTCTCACGACAAAGTTACCGCCGTCTCCGTCAAAGGCCGCGTGGACAGCACCACCGCTGAAAAGCTGCGCGACCACCTTAACACAGTGATTCAGTCCGGCTCGGCGCGGCTGGTTATTGACCTTAAAGAAGTCTCCTACATCAGCAGCGCGGGATTCCGCACACTGCTGATCACCGCGCGTGCCGTGGACGCGGCAAAAGGCAAGCTCGCGCTATGTGGCGTGGGCGGCGAAGTCAAACGCCTGTTCGATATCGCGTCGTTCACGGAACTCTTCACCATACTGGCCAATCGAGACGACGCGGTTGCCGCGGCAAACGCGTAACGCCGATCCGCCGCATCCACGCGTGCCAACCGTAGCGGCTACTTCATGAAGCGCCCGCCGGAGCTGATTTACGGAGTAGACGAAAAGCCGCCGTTGCCGCTGACCCTGTTCAACGGCGTGCAGCATGTGGGCGTCATTGCAGTCAACCTGATTTATCCGCTGGTTATTTTCAGGTTGGCGGGCGCGTCGGTTAAAACGGTCATTGAGTTATTGTCGATAGGGTTGATCGTTCTGGGCATCGGCACTTTTCTGCAATCGTCGCGCCGCAGTCCCGCGGGCAGCGGCTTCATGTGCCCCAGCACATTCACGGCAACCTATTTCAGCGCCTCGATAATGGCGGTAAAAACAGGCGGACTGCCGCTGCTGTTCGGCATGACCTTATTCGCTGGATTGCTGGAGGTCACGATATCGCGCACGCTGTCGCGGCTGCGCGCGTTTCTGCCGGCC
>CANIID010000213.1 GCA_947467315.1 Betaproteobacteria bacterium
AATCATCGCCCCACAAGACCATCAGTCGCGTGAGCCGTTCGCGTTGTGATACCGCATTTTGCCGTGCGCGTGCGAGCTGCGCGGTGGCCTCGGCATAAAACGTTTGTTCGCGTGCGTGATCAAGTTTGCTGAAATTGCCCGCGGCGGCCATGCGCCGTGCGAGTTCGGCGCTGGCTTCGGCGGCTTGTTTTACCTGCTCGGCGTAGGCGGCCGATTCCTGCGCAGCGACCGCCGCGTACCACGCGCGGCGCGTGTCGGCGGCCAGTTGTAAAACCTCGGCCGCGATTCGATTTTGTGTGAGCGCAAAGCGGCGCCGTTCGAGGTCGGTGCGTAGCGGCATCGTGATCAGACCGAGCACGTCGAACAGGAACGAGCGCTCAATTTCAATTTCATCCGCGCGCCGCAGCCGCGTGAATGAAAAGCCGGGATTGCGCAGCCGGCCCGCCTGTACCACGTCGGCTTCGGCGATGCCCAGATCGGCGTAGGTCGCCTGTAGGCCGCGGTTGTTGAGCAGCGCTACTTTCACCGCGTCATCGGCGTTGAGCGGTTTGGCCAGCAGCTCGTGGGTGGCGGCGCGCGCGGCCTGCGTGTCTTTTTCGCTGCGCAGCCACGTCGCGTCTTGCTGGATACGGCTGCGCGTGAGGTCGTTTACCGCACCCAGGCCGCCGACTTTGGAGAAGGTGGTGCAACCCGCAATGAATACTAAGGCAATAATCGTAAGTATTTGTTTATAAACAATTTTATTCATGGATATCAACCCGATGGTTCCGCATTACTTCGCCGACGCTTTCGGTTTGTCAAGCGGGGTAAAGCGCGCCTGCACCGGTGGCTGGCCTGGCAGCGTGATTGAAACCACTACCTTCATGTTCGGTGCGGGCTGAAAAGCGCCGCTGCCGACGAGTGCATTTTCACCGCGCGGATCGAGCTTCACACTGGAGGTGGTTTTGCCCGCGAGCACTGTTGCGCTGCCGGTAGCGCCCTTGGTTGGGACCTTGGCATCCTTGTTGCCGGTGATGTACACCGTAAGCGCGGTGTCCTTTACCACCAGCTCCATGTGGTACTTACCGGAGTGCTTTATCTGGCCGCCGTGCGGACCGTTCGCGTCGCCGTCGGCGCGCACGGCTAGCGCAAGGCACAGCAGCGTGGCAGCAACTATAACGTTGATGGGTTTCATGGTTGATATCCTTGCGGTGGTTGATGTAAACGTTTGCGGTGATGTACTTCAATAAGCTTGCCCAGCGTGTTCGGCTACCAGTCGCTGCACCGGTTTTTCGCCCCAGAGCCAGAACATGAGCGGGTTGAAGAGGGTATCGAGGATCGTGGAACTCACCAGCCCGCCGAAGATCACTACCGCCACCGGGTGCAGGATTTCCTTGCCCGGTTCGTCGGCGGCGAGCATCAGCGGCACCAGCGCGAACGCCGCCACCAGTGCTGTCATCAGCACTGGCGTCAGGCGTTCGAGTGAGCCGCGCACGATCATCGGCTTACCGAAGACATGGCCTTCCAATGCGCACAAGTTGATGTAGTGGCTGATCATCAGGATGCCGTTTCGCGTGCTGATGCCGGCCAGCGTGATGAAACCGATCATCGTCGCGACCGACAGCGGCTGCCCGGAAATCTTGAGCGCGATGACGCTGCCCACCAGCGCGAGCGGGATGTTGGCCATGATGATCAGCGACAGCGCGGTGGAACGGTAGCGGGTGTAGAGCACGATAAAGATCAGCAGCAACGACATCACCGAGAGCAGGGCAATCAGGCGCGTGGCTTCCTCCTGCGCCTTGAACTGGCCCTCGAGGCTGGTGAAATAGCCGGTGGGCAAGGGGTGCGCCGCGATTTCGGCGCGGATACGCGCGACGATCGTGGTGAGGTCGCTGCCATCGGAGTTGGCCGAGATTGCGATGCGTCGGCGCGTGTTGTCGCGCGAAATCTGGTTCGGCCCGTCGCCATCCTCGATCTCGGCAATGCGCGAGAGCGGCACCCGTCCACCGGGCGTTTCGATCAGCAGCCGCTCCAGCGCCTGCGCGCCGCGCTCGGAATCGGGCAGGCGCACCACCAGATCGAAGCGGCGGTTGCCCTCGATCACCTGCGTGAGTTTTGCGCCGCCGACCAGCGTTTCGAGCGCTTTCAACACCGCCGCTGGCGCCACGCCTTAGGCCGCCGCTTTTTCGTAATCCACGCGCAGCTTGAGCTGCGGGATCAGCACCGCCTTCTCGATTTGCAGGTCGGTGACACCGGGGATCGTTGCCAGCCGCTCGCGCAGTTGCGCGGCCAGCGCGCGCAGCGTATCGAGGTCATCGCCGTAAATCTTGAGTGCGATTTGCGCGCGCACGCCCGACAGGATGTGATCGAGCCGGTGCGAGATCGGCTGCCCGACGTTGACCACCGCCGGCAGCACGGCGAGGCGGTTGCGGATGTCCTGCAGCACGGCGTCGCGGCTGCGTTGCGAACGCTTTAGATCAACGTCGATCTCGGTGGAATGCACCCCCTCAGCATGCTCATCCAGTTCGGCGCGCCCGGTACGGCGCCCGACGTGGATCACTTCCGGCACTTGCGCAATCAACTGCTCGGCGCGCACACCGGTGCGGTTGGATTCGGAAAGTGACGTTCCCGGATTGAGCAGCATGCTGATGGTAAGCGTGCCTTCGTTGAACAACGGCAGAAACGCGCGCGGGAAAAACGGCACCGTCGCTGCGGCCAGCAGCGCGGCGATCAGCGCCGCAGCCAGCAGCGGACTCGCGTGATCGAACGCCCAGTACAGGGCGTGCGTGTCCCACTGCTTGAGCTTTTTGACCAGCGGACTGTATTCCTCATCGGCGCGCAGATTGAAGCGCAGCGACCACCAGGGTGTTTTTTCGCCGCTGCCGGTGGCAACCGATGCGCTGCGTGCGAGCAGGTAGTAACACAACACCGGCGTGAGCGTCACCGACACCAGCATGCTGGCGAGGATGGAAACAATGAACGCAATGCCCAGCGGCGCGAACAGCCGCCCCTCGATGCCGGACAGCGCGAACAGCGGCACGAACACCAGCGCGATAATCACGGTGGCGTAGACGATGCCGGAGAGCACTTCCTTGGTGGCGGCGGCGATCACTTCCAGCGGCGGTGTGTTCGTGCCGTCCGCGATATTGCGTTTCAAGCGGCGCAGGATGTTCTCAAGCCCCACCACGGCATCGTCTACCAGCGCACCGATGGCGATGGCGAGGCCGCCGAGCGTCATGGTGTTGATCGACAGCTCCATCCACTTGAACACGAGCGCGGTGATCAGGATCGACATCGGAATCGCGGTGAGCGATATCAGCGTGGTGCGGAAATTGAGCAGGAACAGAAACAGTATCACCGCCACCATGATGGCGCCGTCGCGCAGCGCCTCTTCGACATTGGTGACCGAGGCTTCGATGAAGTGGGCCTGCTTGAAAACAACCTGCGGCGGTGACATGCCTGCGGGCAGCGATTTGCCGAGGTCGGCCAGCGCGGTCTCGATGTCGCGCGTGAGCTTTACGGTGTCGGCGGCGGGCTGTTTTTGCACCGAAAGAATCACCGCGGGCTTGGCGTTGTAGCTTGCGTCACCGCGCTTTGCCGCCGCCGCCAGCTTAACCTGTGCTACCTGCTTCAATAGAATCGGCTGATTGTTTTTTGCGCTGACGGCAAGATTTTGCAGGTCGGCCAGGCGCTCGGTGCGGCCGATGTTGCGTATCAGGTACTCGCGCGCGCCCTGTTCGAGAAAACCGCCGCTGGTGTTGGCGGCGTAATACTTGAGCGCGGATTCAATCTGCTCCAGCGTAATTCCCAATGCCTGCATCTGCGCCGGATCAGGCTCGACGCGGTATTGCTTGACCTCGCCGCCGATAGGGATCACCTGCGCCACACCCGGAATGGTTAGCAGCCGCGGGCGCATCACCCAGTCCGCGTACTCGCGCACCTGCATCGGATTCGCCTGCGCCGGATCGGCGGGTAGCGCGATCAGCATGATCTCGCCCATGATCGAGGCAATCGGCCCCATCTGCGGCACGATGCCTTCGGGCAACTGCTCTTTTACCAGCGACAGGCGTTCGGCGACCTGCTGGCGGTTGCGAAATATCTCGGTGCCCCAGTCGAACTCGACGTACACCACCGACAGCCCGATGCCGGACACTGAGCGCACGCGCGTCACGCCGGGCATGCCGTTCATTGCGGTTTCTATCGGAAAAGTAACAAGCTGCTCGACTTCCTCCGGCGCCATGCCGCCGGATTCGGTGAGCAGGGTCACGGTCGGCTTGTTAAGATCGGGGAATACGTCCACCGGCATCTGCTTGATGGTGAGGCTGCCGTACACGATGAGCACCAGTGACAGCGCCAGCACCAGCAGGCGTTGCTTGAGACTTGCGTCGATGAGAAAGTTGAACATGGCGGCTCGATCAGCGCACTTGCGCCAGCGCGGCTGCGCCGCCAGTCACCACCCGGTCGCCGGCAATGAGGCCTTCGGTCACCGCCGCGCGGCTGCCGTCGAGCGCCTGGAAACGTACTTTCCTGGCGATGAATTTTTCCGCACCGGTATGCACCCATACCACGCTGTCGCCCGCGCTGCCGCGGGTGAGCGCCGCCAGCGGCAGGGCAACGCCCTTGACCGTGCGCTTAGTCTGCGCCACCACTTTTAGCGGCTGTCCCACCGCCAGCGGCGGCAGTGGCGGCTTGATACGGAACACCAGCGGCAGCGCCTGCTCGCGCAGTTGCTGCGCACCGCCTACAAAAACCAGCGGCAGCGAAACACCCTGCGGCAGGGCGGCACTGGCGCCGGCAATGTCCGCCAGTATCATCGGATCGTAGGCGAGCGCTTCCACCATTAGACGTTGCGGATCGACGATTTCAAACAGCACTTCGCGCGCTTCCACCACCTGTCCGGTTATCGCAGACGCAGCGCTGATCACGCCCGATACCGGCGCGACGAGCGCCTCGCGGGTGTTGAGGCTCGCGCCTACCGCCGCTTGTCTCTCGGTGAGACTGGCGAACTCCGCGCGCGCGGCGTCGATTTCTTTTCGCGGCACGCTGCCTTCGAGCGCTTCGAGGCGCGTTATTTTTTTCTGCACGAGCCCGTGTTGCGCGTTGATTTCCGCCAGTTGCGCGCGCTGGTTGCCGAGCTCTATTGCATTGGAGATAGGCCTGATGTAGGCGAGTACTTCGCCTCGGATGATTTTTTGTCCCAGCGTCGCCAGCCCGCGCGGCCCCGGCTCGATGCGTCCGGATTGGCTCGATTGCACGCGCCCGCCGGCGTTGGGGTCGCTGATGATGCGACCGTTCAGTTCGATGCTCTGCGCCAGATCGACCAGTTCAGCCACGGTGGTGCGTATGCCGAGCTGGCGCTGCACGGATTTCGGCATGAACACGCCGCCGTCGGCCAGCCGCCGCGCGCTGGTATCGCTGGTGGTGTCAATTGCGGCCAGGCCGGGCGTTGCCGCCGCGCCTTTTTTGTCTTTGCCGTGATCTTCGCCTTCATGCGCATGGGTGAGCGCCGCCGAGGTCAGCAATGTGCCCATGGTAAACACTGCCGCCAGGCGCGCGATGGTGGCGTGCGAAGTTCTTGCGCGGCGCGCTAGCAGCCACGCCACGCCCAGCAACACGATAACGCCGCTCACGATCCAGATCAGCCATTCCGTCCAGTCGTGACCGTGTGCTGACTTGCCGGCGGCGGGCTGCGGCACGATGAGTATGCCGTTGAGCAAATCCGAGCTATCTGCGGTCTGAATCGTGAACACCAGCGGATATTGTCCGGGTTGCGCGAACGCGGCGCCCGGTGCGGTGTAGATACTCACCGCGCCGGGCTGTGCGACGGCCTTGAAAGTGCCGCTTTCGATTTGGATGCGCGCATCCGACACCGGTTCGTTGGTGGCGAAGCGGTCGAGGTAGAGCGTGAGCTTGCCGTTATCGAGGACTGCCACCAACTCGAAGCTGTCGGATTGCGCCTCGACGCGCGGTGCGGACGCTGCGGATACGGCAGGCGGCGCGTCGTGGTCGTGACCCGGCCCTCCTGGGCCGGCCAGCGCGATCGCCGGGCATACGAAAAGCATCCACTGGACAAACCACTTCATGGCAATACTCCCAAGGCTTGATTAAGGCGCGAGACCGCGCGGGCCGCTTCGAGCTTCGCGCGCGTGAACTGCAGTTCCGCTTCAAATCGTTCGTTTTCCGCGCGCAGCCGCGTGACCAGATCGAATTCACCGATTGCGAAGGCCTTCGCCAGCAACTGCTGGGTATCGGCGGTGAGCGTGAAACGTGCTTCGGTCAATCCTGATACGGTGCGCGATTGTTCGAGTTCGCGCCGCGCGGTTTCGATCTCGGCGACTACCTTGGCGCGTTCCAGCGTGTAGGCGGTATGCGCTTCGATCAATTCCGCGTTGGCGCCCGCGATGCGCGGCTTGTTGCGCGCGTCGGTTGCGAAGGGCAGCCGCAAACGCAACTGTAGCGAGTTCGCGTAAGCCTCGTCGAAGGTACCGCGCTCACGCCGCATGCCCAGTTCAAGCTCTGGATTGTTGCGCAGGTTTTGCGTGGCCTGATTGAGTTTGGCCTGATGGGTCGCCACCGCGCGTTGCAGCGGCGCGAGCAGCGGATGCTCATCAGGAACGGCACCCTGCGCGGGGGGGCGTTCTTCGCCGATGGGTAACGCGCTCAACCCTGTGAGTACATTGAATCCTTGCGTCGCGCGGAATGTCTTGATTTCGGCTTCGGCCAGCGCGGCGCGCGCGAGGCGTTCCGCGGCCTGTGCCTGATTGAGGTCGATGCGGGCGAGGTCGCCCGCCTTAACGCGGCGCTCGACATCGGCGGCGAGCACCCCGGCTTCATGTACCTTGCGCCGCGCCAGCGCGAGTTCGTTATCGGCAAGCCGTGCCTGCCAGTAGGCGTCGCGCACTTCACCGGCGATTTTCAGCTTGGCCGCCGTGAGGCCGGTGTCGTACTGGTCGCGTTCGGCATTGACGACCGCGCTTTGCCGGTCGCGTTCCCCCGGCAGCCATAGCGGCAGCGCGATTTCCGCTTCCCACTCGCGCGCGCCGTCGTTGCGGTTCAAGCGGTCATTGCGGTTGCCGAGCCGCAGGCTGGGCGGTTCCGGAAACGCGGCGCGCGCGGCTTCTTGTTTCGCGATGAATTCGTCGCCGCGCGCCGGTCTCGCCTGGGCTGCGGGCTGACGCTCCCACGCGCGCTCGATAGCGTCGCGCAGCGTGCCGGCAGCCAGTAGCGGCGGCGACAGCAGCAGCAAAAAAATGTAGGAAGCTAGACGCATGGCGTCCTTACCCCTGTGGTGACGCATCAAGGCGGCACGTGCCGATGGCAAATCTCAGTGCGATAACTGTAAGTATTTGTTTATAAATCATTTTTTGTGCTCCGGCGGATAGGTCGTTGTCGTTCCTCGCGCGCCGCCAAAGATGCCGATATGCCCACCGGCTTTGTGCGCCTCGTCATTCAGTTCGCGCCACGGCGCGAGCTTCTGTTCACGAAACAGTTGATAGCCGGTGAAGGCGGAGTCGTATTTCGTTTCGGGCACGCGCGCGTCCGCGCTGGTTGCGGATGTTGGTGCAGGTGGTGATGGCTGCACGGCAGGGCGCTCTTGCGCGTGCGTGTGCATGGCGGATAGCGCAAGCGCCATTGCCACTACGGGCCACGGCGCGATAGTCAAATAGCGATACATGATGATCCTCGTGATTGAGCGTACGCGCAGGGCAACATGCCGATGCGCACGAACGGCGCGCAGACAAAAATGCGCGCGCCGGCCTAATCAGGTAAAACGAGGATTAACCGCGCGGAGGGCGGTCGGGAGAATCAGGAATGAACAGTGTAAATAGCGGCAGCACAAACAGTGATACGTCGCTGAATTTGTGTGCGGGGCTGGGCCATGCGCTGGAGGTTGCGCCGGTGAAAACCTGCTGACAGCACAGGTGACTGGTACTGTCGGTGTCTCCATCGGTAACGGGTTGGTGGTTGGCGTGCGACGCGGCGGGTTGCTCGTGGCAGGGCATCACTGCCGCAGCGTGCGAACCGTGCTCGCCCTGTGAGCCCAACGCCTTATGTATGGGCGCGTACGCCGCCGCAAATCCCTGCACCGGCAGGATCAGCAGCAACAGCACCATCAATAGTTTACGCAGCCGGGACATGATCTTGATAATATCGTTTAAGAACAAATGGTTACGTAATGGTTGTTGTTTGCATCGTATGCGGTGAAAGCCAGCATACCAGAAGATCGTAAATGCGGACGTTAGTTCCGCTGGTAATTATTTCGCAGCCTTGGTTGCCGCCAGTTCGCGTTCGAGCTGCACGATGCGTTGCTGCATCGCAGACAACCTGCCGTTTAACGCGCCGACATTGAAGAACGTTTCGTTGTTGACCGGCGCGGATAACTTTGCGTCGTAGCCCAGCCACGATGAATCGTAGACCTTCACATTTTTAAAGCCGAGTTGCGCCAGCACGGTGGCGGTTTCGGCGGCGCGCACGCCGCTTTGGCAATACACAATGGTTTCCTGGTTGGGGTCGAGCTGTGCGTAGAGTTTTTTCAGATCGTCGGTGGGCTTGAGCGACATGCCGCTGTTGTCGGCGACTTGTTTGCGCGCGAGCTTTAGCACGGTGTCGGGATCGACCCAATTCTGCTCGTAGGGAATGTTGATCGCGCCGGGCACATGTCCGCCACGTATGGCGCGCACGTCGTTGCCGGAAAACTCGCCCGCTGTGCGCGCGTCGATGACCTGCACGCCGGGGCGCTGTGCCGCCGCGATAAATTGTTCGGTGGTGACGCCGACGTTGGGATCGGGGGTTAGCTTGAGCGCAACTGGCGCGGGTTTAGGCGCTTGCGTGCTTATCGCGCGCCCGGCGGCTTGCCAGCCATCGATACCGTCGTGGTACACGGTGCCGCGCTTGCCGCCGAAGTGCTGCACGGTATAGAGGCCAAAATACGCCGCCACATCGCCGCGCGTGGCGTAAATCACAATCTCTTTCGACGGATCAATGCCGCCTGCGCCGAGTATTTTTTCGATTTGCGCGGTGGGCAGAAAGTCTTCGGTGTTGGGATTGCGCAGCACCGCACTCGCCGCGCCGATGTTGATCGCGCCGGGGATGTGGCCTTTGGCGTAGTCGTTCGCTGCGCGTGCATCCCATACGATGGCGCCGCGTTGTTGTGCCGCAGTGACGAACGCAGTATCGACAATGAGGCTTGCGGCATGGCTTGTCGGGGACAGTAAAATTATCAATAAAAACAAATAGTTATGCATATTTCCCCCAGTGCTGGCGAGTTGGGTCGGGGCAAAGGATTAGGGGCTCAGTGTGGGGCCATTCAGATCCGCGTCGATGCAGCACTTTTTGTATTTCTTGCCGCTGCCGCACGGGCAGGGATCATTGCGGCCGACTTTCGGATGCTCGCGCACGAACTGCTGCGGGCGCGTGGGGCCATAGTCATCGTCATCGGATTCGTCGTCAGATTCATTTTCTTGTTTCAACCATTGCTGCAGACGTTTCTCGATGGTGGCGGGTTCGTAGAAATCCCACG
>CANIID010000214.1 GCA_947467315.1 Betaproteobacteria bacterium
GGGGGTCGGACTCGCAGGGGTGCCAGTTCCTTGCGTTGATCGCGCTACGGCGGCGGCACAGGGGCGGGGGCGCGGAGGGTTGTCCGCAGATCAGTTGTAGCAGATTGGGCGAACTATGCCGAGGGTGTTGCGAAGCGATGAACGCCAAGCCGCGTTGGTTGAACCGAGAACTCGTTGTGGGTAGGGTTGTGGGTAAGTAATGATTTATTTTATAAAAACCATAAAAATCAAATACTTACGATATTAAATGGCGGAGAGAGAGGGATTCGAACCCTCGATAGAACTTTTGGTCCCATACTCCCTTAGCAGGGGAGCGCCTTCGACCACTCGGCCATCTCTCCGGTGTTTCTCTACCTTGGTACTTTGGTGATTCTACTCAATCGTGCTTCGTTACTGAGTGGTCGAAGTCGCTATGGCGTCGCCAGCGCCAGATTTTACGACGGCCTCAGTTACCCAACTTCGCGTGACCACTCTCCTTTTGCTGCAAGGTCTGACTTTAGCAAGTTGCGATGATACCGCAACTGCGGCTTCGCCGTCTTAACTTGCCTGATCCAGATTAAACGCCTTGTGCAGCACCCGCACCGCGAGTTCGGTGTATTTCTCGTCGATCACCACGGATATTTTGATCTCCGAGGTGGAAATCATCTCGATGTTGATGCCCTCTTCGGCCAGGGTGCGGAAGGCGGTGCTGGCAATGCCGGCGTGCGAGCGCATGCCCACGCCGACGACCGACACCTTGGCAATTTTGTCACCGCTGACGATGCCGCGCGCCTGGATGTGCTTGATCACCGGTTCCAGCGTTTTCAGGGTTTTTTGATAGTCGTTGCGATGCACCGTGAACGAGAAGTCGGTAAGGCCGTCATGCCCCACGTTTTGCACAATCATATCCACATCGACGTTCGCGTCGCCTACCGGGCCCAGAATTTGATACGCGATACCGGGCCGGTCGGGCACGCCCAGTATGGTGATTTTGGCTTCGTCGCGGCTAAACGCAATGCCTGAAATAATCGCCTGTTCCATGTTCTCGTCTTCCTCAAACGTAATCAGCGTGCCTTCGTCGTCGTCGCTCTCGTCAAAGCTCGACAGCACGCGCAACCGCACTTTGTATTTACCGGCGAACTCCACCGAGCGCGTTTGCAGCACCTTGGAGCCGAGACTCGCCATTTCGAGCATTTCCTCGAAGGTAATGGTCTTCAGCCGCCGCGCTTCCGGCACGATGCGCGGATC
Organism: Betaproteobacteria bacterium; assembly: GCA_947467315.1. Classification (GTDB taxonomy): domain Bacteria; phylum Pseudomonadota; class Gammaproteobacteria; order Burkholderiales; family SG8-41; genus UBA5216. The sequence continues at coordinate 1,228 of CANIID010000214.1, forward strand.
GGTGGTGTAGACGCCATCGACATCCGTGTAAATCTGGCATTCATCGGCCTTCAGTGCAGCCGCCAGCGCAACACCGGTGGTGTCCGAGCCGCCGCGCCCAAGCGTGGTTATGCTGCCGTGTTCGTCGACGCCCTGGAAACCGGCAACCACGACTACGCAGCCGTCATTGAGGTCCGCGCGCATGCGTTGCTCATCGATTTTCAGTATACGTGCTTTTGTGTACGCACTATCCGTAACGATCTTTACCTGGGCTCCAGTATAGCTGAGTGCTTTTAGGCCAATGTCCTTGAGTGCCATCGCAAGAAGCCCTATAGTGACTTGCTCGCCGGTGGAAACCATGACATCCAGTTCACGAGGATCAGGCAGGGATTGAACTTCCCGGGCGAGTGCGATCAAGCGGTTGGTTTCACCGGACATGGCCGATACCACAACCACGAGCTGGTGCCCGCGCGCATGCCAGCGGGCAATGCGTTTGGCCACGTTTTTGATGCGTTCGGGGCTACCGACCGAGGTGCCACCGTATTTTTGAACAATTAAAGCCATACTTAACCGATCTTCGCCATCAACAATAGATTGTCATTCGGATTGTCATTCGAGAAAAGCCATAAATTGTACTTGATTTCATTGAAAAAATCGAGATACTGAGCAGGTTATGCTAGAAGTCGGTCGAGGCAGAGCGTTTGCGTGTTTGGCGCGAGAACTTCCCGACTACTCTTCTGTCATAACAGGCAATTGCAAATCCACAATAAAAGAGAGGACCCACCAATGAAACCGTTTAGCAAAATCTCCAATCCGCGAGAAATTCGCAAGCGTCTAAAAATAAATCAAAGCGAATTCTGGTCGAAAATCGGTGTCACCCAGAGCGGCGGCTCGCGCTACGAAAGCGGTCGTGCACTGCCGCGGCCGGTGCGTGAATTAGTACGTTTGGTCTACATTAAAGGCGTGCCACTGGAAATCGCCAACGGCGCCGACCTCTTGGTCGCTGCGCAGTTGAAAAAAACGAAACCCAGTCTGTATAACGAACTGCTCAAGTCCGCCAAGGCGCGCTAACTCCGTTCAGCCAATGCGGCGACTGGCGCGCGCATCGTGCGCGCAGGTCGCCCGCATAAACGTAACTTGATGAAAGTATTATGTTTTTTTGGCGGAGAGTGTGAGATTCGAACTCACGAGGATCTTGCGACCCTGCCGGTTTTCAAGACCGGTGCATTCAACCGCTCTGCCAACTCTCCGTGCGGGACATTACTTCAACTTCGGTCAGGCGCGGCGTTTTGGCCGCACGCAGCCGCCGACCGTCGCAACGGGTTCGGATAATACCACGCATTATCAAATGCTTGCGGTAGACAACGCGTTCAAATCCCGGATCAGATGCATTGCAACTTCTGGGGGATTTCGGTAGTCTAATCTCACAAGATTGGCGCAAACCTGCGGAATAGTTAGCCCGTTGGAACGTCGTCATCTTGAATACACAATAAACGAGGAAAACCATGCAACCAGAAATACAAACTCAGCAACCGGTCTTTACCGGAAACACAGACGTTGCCGTCCAGCAAAATAAGGTGTTGCGTAACACCTATATGCTGCTGGCGGTTTCGTTGATCCCCACCATCGTCGGCGCAGCACTGGGCACCACGGTATTCAATATCGCGGGGTTAATGCGTGGCGTGGGGCCGATCATTGCCTCTATCGCGGTGCTGGCCATTTTCTACGGCTGGGTCTACATGATCGAGAAGAATAAAGACACCAGCCTCGGCCTCTATCTGCTGCTGGGCTTTACATTCTTCATGGGCCTGTTGCTTGGACCCTTGCTGCAAAAGACCATGGGCCTGCGTAACGGCGGAGAACTGGTGATGGTCGCGGCAGGCGGCACTGCCGGCGTATTTTTCATACTGTCGGGCATTGCATCCAACGTCAAACGCGATTTCAGCTTCCTGAATAAATTCATTGTCGTCGGCGTGATCGTGGCGATGCTGGCTGTGGTGGCGAACATCTTCCTGCAAATGCCGGCGCTGAGCATGGCACTATGCGGCGTGTTCATTATTCTGTCCTCGGCCATCATCCTGTGGCAGATCAACAGCATCGTGAAAGGCGGCGAAACCAATTACATCTCGGCGACGCTTACACTGTATATCTCGGTCTACAACATCTTCACCAGCCTGCTGCAACTGCTGGGCATCGTCGGCGGCGACCGCGACTGATCGCGCGTTCACGTTCAGCACGTAAAAAAAGGGCCGCTCACGCGGCCCTTTTTTATTTCACGCAATCGAATCAACGATCAAATACGGCGATGGATTCCACATGCGCCGTGTGCGGAAACATATTCACCACGCCGGCAGCGGAGAGCGTATAACCCTGCTCGTGCACCAGCACGGCCGCGTCGCGCGCCAGCGTTGACGGATTGCACGACACATAAACAATGCGCCTCGGCGGCGCCGCCACCAGCGACTTGACGAGCTCGGCGGCGCCGTCGCGCGGCGGATCAATCAGCATGCGATCAAATGCACCCAGCGCGGAAAACGCATCGGCGTTGATCTCGAACAGATTCATCACGCGATACGCCACGCTTTCCGACAAGCCGTTATACGCGGCATTCTCAGCGGCACGCTTCACCAGCGACGCACTGCCCTCGATACCCGTGACCTGCGCGCCGCTGCGCGCGATGGGCAAGGAAAAATTGCCGATGCCGCAAAACATGTCGGCCACCCGCTCGCCCGCCTGCGGTGCCAGGAGCATCAGCGCGCGATGCACCAGGACGCGGTTAACCTCATGATTTACTTGAGTAAATTCCGTTGGGAAAAACGGCATTTTGACGTTGAATTCCGGCAGCGTGTAATACAAATCTGCGGGCTCTTGCGGCCACAGCGGCTGCGCGGTTTCCGGCCCCTTGGATTGCAGATAGACATGCACGCTGTGCGACTCAGCAAACGCTTGGAGCAGCGCCTTGTCCGCATCCGTCGGTGGCTCCAGCACACGAAACACCAACACGTCGGCCGCGTCGCCGCACGCCACCTCGATTTGCGGCATGCGCTCGCGGATACTCAAGGCGCCCACCAGCTCGCGCAACGGCGGCAGCAGCTTTGAGATGTGCGCGGGCAACACTTCACAGCTCGTCATATCGGCGACAAAGCTCGATTTCTTTTCGTGAAAGCCGATCAGCGAGCCGCCTTTTTTGACGACGTAACGCGCGGTCATGCGCGCGCGCCGCCGGTAACCCCATGTCGGCCCGTGTATCGGCGAGAGCATTTGCCCGGCCGTTACTTTGCCGATATGCCGCAGGTTGTCTTCGAGCACGCGCTGCTTGGCCGCCACCTGCGCGGGCGCATTAAGGTGTTGCAGGCTGCATCCGCCACAGCGCCCGAAGTTCACGCACTGCGGCGTGACGCGCTGTGAGCTTTCGCGCAGGATGCGCTGCACGTTGGCGTTTTCATAGCTGGGTTTTTTGCGATAGACCGAAGCGGTGACCGTCTCGCCCGTCACTGCACCCTCGATGAAAATGGTTTTGCCATCGCGGCGCGCAATGCCGCGCCCCTCGTGATCGAGGGATTCAATGTAATAGGTTTCCATGAAATCCATTCGCCGCGGCGGAGTCAGAAATGCGCCGCGGTCGCGTTGTTAATCAGTTCTTCCAGCGCCCCAAGAATTCTTTCCAATGCGGCTCGGCGGATTTGCCGAGCGTGCTGCGCACCAGGTCGCACTGCACGCGGTGCTGCTCCACCGTCAACATACCGCGCATCAATTGAAAACGCAGGTAGACAAGGTACGTGTTGACGACATCGGTCTGGCAGTAATTGCTGATGTCGGCAAGCTTGCCCGCCTGAAACGCGTCCCACACGTGCGCGCCCGACATGCCCAGCTTGCCCGGCAACCCCATCAACTGTGCCAGATCATCCAGCGGCGCGCTGGCACGCGGTTGATACATCGCCAGCAAGTCCATCAAATCGAGATGGCGCGAGTGATAGCGGCTGATGTAGTTGTTCCACTTGAAATCGCGGCTGTCTTTGTGATCGCCCTCGCCCATGTCCCAGTAGCGCGGCGCACGCACGCCGTGCATAAGACCGCGGTAGTGCAGCACCGGCAGATCAAAACCACCGCCGTTCCACGACACGATTTGCGGCGTGTATTTTTCGATGCCGTCGAAAAAACGCTGAATCACCTCGGCTTCGCTCTCGCCATTCGCACCCAGCGACCAGACTTTGAAGTGATCGCTATCGCACAAGGCGCACGAGATCACCAGCACGCGATGCAAATGCAACTGCAGGAAATCATTGCCAGTGGCCTGACGACGCAATTGAAACGCCATCGCTGCCACGTCAGCGTCGGGAAGATCGTTGCCCAGATCGTGTAGCACACGAAGGCCAGCGACATCCGGCACCGTCTCGATGTCGAACACCAATACCGGTGTCAAATAATTTCCTTTAAAAACAAATACTTAATTTATATTTCTATTATTTTCTCACCCACGCGCCGGTCGCGTTCTGGTAATACCAACCCGCCTGCGCGCGATCGATCCAGCGCTGGCCGAAGGTATTGCGGATGTCGCCTTCCCATTCCGGGTGGTTGTTCGCGCGCGCGATTTCGCGATACAGCGAAGCGCGATCCTGATTCTCCGCGGCAATCAAGCCGTTCACCGCCGCGCGCTGCGCCAGCGGCACCCCCGCCGGATCACGTAGCGCAACATTGCCATCGCGCGTAAGACCCACCGCTCCGCTGGTATACAACGGCGCGAGCTCAGCGTGGCGCTTTTGCATGCTGCCTTGTATCGCCGCGATGCCCGGCGTGTTGATTTCGAGATTCGCTTGCGCAGCAGCTTGTCCCACACCCAACAGCGTGGCCAACAACAAGAACGTTTTCAATATTAAGTGTTTCATCTGATGCTCCTTATTTCTCTGCGGGCTTTGCGCCCGGTGCGGGTGCGGGCGGCGTGGATGCGCCCGGTGCGGGTGCGGGCGGCGTGGATGCGCCGCCCTTGAGTTGCCACACTTCGTCGATGATGCGATCGGCGGCTTTCTCAGCTGCCGCCGCTGGAAAGTAAATATTGATGGTGACACAACCTGCCGCCATCACCGTGCCGCCCAGCAGTGCGCCGAGCATGAGGCGCCTGTTTGTACTGAGTGTTCTCAGCGTTTTCAATGTCATGGCTGTCCTATCGCTCATAGATTACTTGTTGTTATTCCACAATCGGCTTCACATTGCCCTGCGTGACGCGCTTCAAGCGATCCAGCAATTCCTGCCAACTCACCTGGCGATTGTAGCCCATCACCGTGATCGCCGGGATGCCGCCGCCCTTAACGATGACATAACCTTGTGAGGTATCGCCACCCCCAACATCCACCCCGCTCATTTGGCACACGCCACTTTGCAGCTTGCAGCCCCAACCCAATTTCTCGTAACCAAATTGCTCGAAAAATCGTAGAAAGCTGCGCTGAATGGCCGCTGCCGCTCCGGCGCCGCCAAGCGCGGTAATATTCTGCACCGCCGCCTGGCTGATCTTGCGCGGATAGTCGCCCGCGCTGCTGGCCAATTGCACGTCGAATTTGACCGGTTGCCAATTCACCAGTTCCAGCCCGTCTATGCGCGCATCCAAGCGCCCCGTGATATTGCCGAAAGAATACGTGCGCGTGAGCAGCCCCAAATCCAGATTGCGCATCGCCACGTCCACCTGCACTCGCGGCGCTTTGCTGAACACATCCAGCAGCACCAGATTTTTCGCCTCGATCGTGCCGTCGAACACTTTCAAAAATAACGCGCCATCGACGCGCAACGTTGACTTGATGTGGCGCACCATCGGCAGCGTCGCATCCAGCGTGCCGTACATCACCGGCAATCCCAGCGCTGCGGTGAATTTGTCCATCGAAATGCCGGCTAGCGCCCCGGTGAACTGCCAATACCAGCTCGCGGTGCCCGCGCGCGCCACGAAATCGTTCACGTTGATATAACCATCCAGCAGCGGCACACGCAATTGCTTCAAGTCGAAGCGCATGCCGTTCATGCTTAACGGAATGGCGAATGCGCCAACCGGCATTTTGAGCAGCTCGCCGCCTTTGACCGTCACTGCCGCCTGCGTCAACTCGTCAGCGCGCCACGGCACCGTGCCGTTGATATCAAACAGCGCAAAACGATGCTGCGTTTTATCCTCGAACGACACGTTATCGAGCCGCACATCCGCGCGCTGCAAGCCCTGTTCTCCCATATGCAACTCAACCGAAAAACGGCCATCGGTGCGCAAATCCGACAGTGATGTACCTTCCAAAAACGGTTTCAATACCGACTCGTACAGCGCCGGCACGTTAAGCGCCTGCGCGCTGACGCGCCCCTCGGTGGTTTTTTTTGCGGCAAGATCATAGACGCCTGAAAATCCCACATCGCCGATACCGGGGTAGCGTAACGATCCGCGCTCGATATGCAACTGCTTCGCATCCAACCGGCCCTCGGCGGATAACCGCTGATTCGCTGCTTTGAGATAGATAGGTTGCCAGAATGCCTCGCCCGCACTCCACGCGAGCGCGGCGCTCCAGCGCAGATCGTTGGCGGCAGGCACGGCTTGCGCGTCCAGCGTGAAACCAATTTTCTCGCCGGCGTGCAAGCCAGTAGCGTCCGCGAAGCCCACGCCATTCGCGGTCAGCTTCGCCGCGATGCGCCCGTCGCCGCTGTAATCAATAACGCCGTGGATCACCCCCGCGCTGATCTTGGGCACGTCCGGCGGCAGCCACGCAGCGATACGCTGTAGGCTCCCGCCATCGACGCGCACGCTCAGATCGTTGCCACGCTTGCCGGGCCGCATGTTGATCTGCCATGTCTCCTCTTTCGCAGGTTTCAGCGCAAGATCGAGGACGCGCTTGTCCGTGAGATAGCTGAACGAAAGCGGAATTTTTTCCACTAGCGCGAGCACGCCGTCGTCGCACGCAATGCGCGTGCGTTCCAGCCGCAGCAGAGCGCAATTCAGTTTAATGTTTTTCCACGATTGGGCGCCGATGGTCACCGCGTTGACTTCGATGGTGGTGGCGCCGCCACCGGTAAACGCCATGCGGATGCCCTGCGCGCTGAATCCCGCGCCGGTGACATCATCCATCGTCAGCGCAATTTGCTGCGTGCGCCCGGTGTTGACCCACGCCAACGCCGCCAGCAAAACGATTAAAGCGGCAACCGCCACGCGGCGCGTGCGCACCGCGGGCAGCGCTCCCACGTTACGCAGGAAACACGCCCGTCGAAAGATAACGGTCACCACGGTCGCAGATGATGGCGACGATCACCGCGTTACGCACCTCGCGCGATATTTGCAGCGCGGCCCACAGCGCACCACCCGACGAGATACCGCCAAAGATGCCCTCTTCAGCCGCCAGCCGCCGCGACATATCTTCGGCATCGCGCTGCGCGATTTCGACGATTTTGTCGACGCGGCTCCAGTCGCAGATCTTGGGCAGATACGCCGCCGGCCATTTGCGAATGCCGGGAATTTGCGAACCATCAGTAGGCTGGCAACCGATGATTTGAATCGCCGGATTTTTTTCCTTGAGAAACCGCGACACGCCCATGATGGTGCCGGTGGTGCCCATGCTCGAGACGAAGTGCGTTACTTTACCCTCGGTATCACGCCAGATTTCCGGACCGGTGGTTTCATAGTGCGCGAGCGGATTATCGGCGTTGGAAAACTGATCCAGCATGATGCCTTTGCCTTCTTTCACCAGCCGCTCGGCGATGTCGCGCGCGGCTTCCATGCCGCCTTCCTTGGGGGCCAGCACCAGTTGCGCGCCATACGCCGCCATGCTCTGGCGCCGCTCCATCGACTGGTTCTCCGGCATCACCAGAATCATTTTGTAGCCCATCATCGCCGCGCACATGGCGAGCGCGATGCCAGTGTTGCCGCTGGTGGGCTCGATCAGCGTATCACCCGGTTTAATCTGGCCGCGCGCCTGCGCGCGCTTGATCATCGACAGCGCCGGACGGTCTTTAACGGAACCTGCCGGGTTGTTGCCTTCCAGCTTGACCAGAAGGGTATTCGTGGTGACGCCGGGAATGCGCTGCAAGCGGACCAGCGGCGTGTTGCCTACAAAATGTTCGAGTGTGTGTGTCACGTTGGATTCATGCCGGATTTAATGTAAACAAGGTTCACGAAGTGCGATTAGATTAACGCAATCATAGCCGAAACCGTGCTCGCCTGACCGGCCCA
>CANIID010000215.1 GCA_947467315.1 Betaproteobacteria bacterium
ACAGACAACGTATTGAAAAGTAGGCGCGCTCAAATACCAAGTGCAACATTTTGGCCGAACGCAGATTGCTGTAGGCAAGGATGCACTGATATGGGGAGCCTTTCCAATTTTTACTCTATTAGGCGGGCGCCCGCAATACGGGAAAGTACCTGCGTGCAGGGGGCGAGCGCTTGCCGGTTCGCGTGCTCTACAACCTTATTCGCAGCGCACGAAGTCAGGAAAGTCGCGTGAGATTCCCATTACCAAGGGTACGAGGATCGCATTGGACAAATTGCCGAAAGACGGCGAGCACGCAATGCCCCGCATGGCGCCGGCGTCGCTATCGCGTGCTTGCATTCACGACATTCGGCGCGCGAAGCTTGACGGCAGCTTGCACACGCTGCGCCATACCTTCATTTCACAAATGGTCATGGCCGGCGTGCCGCTTTGCACAGTACAAAAACTGGCGGGACATTCGACGGTGGCGGTCACAGAGCGATATTCACATCTCGCACCAAGGCACCTGCTGGATGCTGGTCGGGCGATCAGTTTAGACTGTCCATCAACTGACCAAAACTGCCCAAAAACTGCCTTTCTGGTGCGCCTCTATGCGCCTGTATGCGCATGCTCTTAGAGGGAAAAGCTGGCGTCCCCACGGGGATGCGCATCTAACTCCGGCTCGGTCGTGCTGCCTGTCATTTCCGCCGGCCGGTTCGCGACGCGGGTACCGCGATCCCGGCACATATTACCACTGGCGCCGTAGCCGTCGCCATCGCGCCGACCACGCCACTCACCCCCTGATTCGGCACAGTTTCCCGCCATTGAAAACAAAAGGGCTGGCGACAGCCCTTTTTTGGATGCAGATTGCGTACGCCGCGTACAAAGGGAGATCGGGATGCCCCGTTTAAATTGCCGCGCGATGGCCGAAATGCTTACTCTGCCCGGCTCAGCACAATTCAAACTTTTATCCGAACAAAAGCACCCCAAAAGCGGCGCCCAAGCGTTTCGCGTGCCTTACTATCATCCTGCACTCAGTGCGATACGGGGGTATTACGCTACAGGCAACGACTCGAAGGCGCTAATTGAAGCCCGCAAGGACATCGGGCAAATCAGCGTGGAGACACGACGAAATCATAATTTGCGGGTCTTAGCGAGTTTTGAAAGCGGCGATAAATCGGGGCGGCAATTGGAAATGAAGCCGAATCAAAAGGTCACTGTGACCCTTGGCAAGGTGGAGATCAGGCTTTCACCGGATATGCGGGCAACCGAGGACGATAAACCCGCGTGCTCTTTTACAATTTCAGCGCAACTCAAGCCGACACCGATCTCGCGCGCAAAATTCTCGAAATAGGATACTGGCTGTTATCAGAGAATGGCTTCGCGGGAGCCCCTCGCTGTTTGGAATACGTGGATTTTCACGCCGGCAAAGTGCACCGGATACAACGCGAAAATAAGAACACGATTAACCAGGTAAAGCGAAATATTCCGGTCATAGAAGCGTTGTGGCAAGGAGCCTAAGACTTGCTATTAGCTGGCATCCCGACGGTTCATTAAAGCATGACACCCGATCAACTGGACACGTTGTTCAAGGTCGGACTTGGCGCGGGCATTTCCGTGGTCAGTGCTGTGATTATCGCCCTGGTGACGCATCTTCTACATAAGGCGCGTGCTGCTGAAGAGTGGCGCAGAAAACAGATTGCTGAAATAACAGATGGCGTAGGGGAATATATCGAAAGGCTCAACTTTGTCGTCGCGGCCCTTGGGAGCGCGCGGTCTGTCAAGGCGCATTTAGCCGGCCGCCCACTTCAGGGCGGGGCGGGCGATCTTGAGAAAGCCATCGACGCATTTAACGAGTCGTGGGTCGCAAAGGGCAAGGCCCACACCAAACTTTTAATGTTAGAAGGCGTCGGGGAAGAGGCTCACGATATTTTGAATGAGTTCCGACTGCTCGCTAATGGGCTTTGTGACTTGTGCAACGGCGATCAGAAGCTAGTATCCGACAGCGATGTAGCAGCTATCGCCGAGAAAATACGAGATGTCGAGAGCCGCTTCTTTGCCTCGCTTATGAAATACTCGTAACGTCATAGCGTATTCGCGTGCACACCGCTTCGACTAGCGCGACTTGAAGGGGATCGCGTATGTTCTTAACCGACCAGGAAATTGCGGAACTTACTCGCCGCCGCTGGCACCGGGCACAGGTCAAAATCCTTCGGGCGATGGGTATCGAACACAAACAACGGCCTGACGGCTCGATTGTGGTATTGCGTTCTCATGTGGAGCATTTGTTAGGTGGCAAGTTGCCTGCAAAAGTGGATCGCGCAACCGAGCCGAATTGGGACGCCGCCAACTAAAAACGCGACCTAACTCTCAGTGCTTGGCGGAGGCGTTTCCCCCCCGGGCCAAGGGTTATAGACGGTTCCGTAGCCGTCATATCTTGCGTCAGGGATAGCCGGTTTTTCTGCCCCGTTCTTTAGCGAGTCAATGGCTGCATCGCGGTCACGTTCTGCTTTCGCTCTGAGTTCGAGCATGCTTCTCGTTTCCTCGATCCGTGCGGAAACCCCACCAACAAAGGATAGAGTGAACACGGACAGGAGCAATATCCACGAAAAGCGCAGCGCCTTCCGCCGATTTTTGTGGCAACCTAACAGCAGAATGGCGGAAGGCGCTGCGCTTTTCCGCCCTACGCGTTACTCCGCCTCTCTGCGACAATGATTACCGCAACTCCGGCACCACCCAAAGCGGCTTTTCCCCGCGCGCGACGCGTTGCACGTTTTCATAGCTGTTGCCCCAGCGCTTGGGCCAGCTTTCCCATGTCGGCCCCGCCGCGTGCGGCGACAGCACGGTATTGGACAACGTGAACAGCGGGTTTTTCGGGTCGGGCGGCTCTTGGTCGAACACGTCGATGCCTGCCGCCCAGATGCGTTTTTCTTTTAGCGCCTGATAAAGATCAGTCTCATTCACCAGTTCGCCGCGCGCGCAATTGATGAGTATCGCCTCGCGCTTCATCAGATTTAACGTGCGCTCGCAGATCATATGATGCGTGGTGTTGTCGAACGGCGCGTGCAGGGTCACGATATCCGCTTCGCGGAACAGATCATCCGGCGCGCGATACTCGACATTCAGCCGCACGGCTTCTTCCGCCGACGGGCGCACCGGGTCGGTGTAGATCAGCTTCACCTCGAAGCCCGCGAGCCGCCGCGCCAATACCTTCCCGATCATGCCCAGGCCGACGATGCCGATGGTTTTACCGGCGATTTCGTGTTCTTCTTCCTCGCCGAAACGGTTGGATTTCCATTTGCCCTCGCGCAACAGCCGGTCCAGATCCGGCAGTTGCCGCGACACCGCGAGCATCAGCATGATCGCGTGTTCCGCCACCGCGTAGGAATTCGCTCCGCCGTTGTTGCACAGCGGGATGCCAAGCTCGCGCAGGCGCTCGATGTCCATGCCGTCGTAGCCGGCACTCAAAAACTGGATAAGCTTGATACGGCTCATATGATCGTAATCGCGGTCCATCACGCCGCTGCGAAAACCGAGAAAAAAATCAGCGCTTTCCAGTTGCTCGATGCGTTGATCCGGGCTTTTCGACAGCCGCTCCAGCGTGAATCCGTTCGGCAACAACGATTCACCGATGGTCCAGGCGGCGGGGGCGATCTCGGGACCGAATACGATTTTTTTCAAGGTTGTCCTTTCAACGGTTCGACTATTTTCAGCGCTTTGTTCATTGTATATTAGCCTCTCTCAAACTCGAACCCACGCCATGAATAACATCACCCGCGCACTCGCCCGCTTTGCCGTGAATTCCACCTATGACAGTCTGCCCAAAAACGTGCAGCACGAAGGCCTGCGCGCGTTCGTCAACTATGTCGGCTGCGCGGCGGGCGGCGCCAACGAGCCGGTGTGCCTCACCATGCTCGATACCATCAGCGAATTCAACGGCAAGTCCGATTGCGTGGTGATCGGCTCGCGCATCAAACTTGATGCGCTGAATGCCGCCTTGATGAATTCACTGAGCTCGGCGGCGCTGGCGTTCAACGACACGCACTACGCCACGGTGATTCATCCCACCAGCGCCGTGGGCGCGGCGCTGATTTCCATGGCCACGCGCCGCAAGATCAGCGGCCAGGACCTCATCCACGCGGTGGTGCTGGGCGACGAGCTCGCCTGCCGCATCGGCAATATACTTTGCACGCCGCCGGCGGAATGCGCGGTAGGGCTTTCGACCACCGGTCTGTTGGGCTGCATCGGCGCCGCCATCGCGGCGGGCAAAGTGATGGGTTTTAACGAAGACCAGATGGCCACCGCCATCGGCATCGCCGCCAATCAATCTGCGGGGCTGCGCGAGGCGCATGCCTCGATGGCGAGCTGGTTCACCCCCGGCAACGCCGCGCGCTCGGGCCTGTGGGCGGCGTTTCTCACCGAGCGCGGCTACACCTGCCCGGACACCATGATCGAAGGCGTGAAGGGTTTCGCGGTATCGTTTGCATCCAATCCGCAGATGGACATGGCGCTCAAAGGCATCGGCGAACAATGGGAAATCCTCGAACTCGCCTACAAGCCCTACCCCTGCGGCGTAGTGGTTCACCCCATCATCGATGCCTGCCTGGTCATCACCAGCAAACATCAATTCGACGGCCGCGACATTGAACGCGTCGAAGTGACGGTAAACCCGCTGTGCCTGCAACTGTGCAACCGCCCCGCGCCAAAAATACGCGCGCAGGCGATGGTGAGTTTTCCGCACTGGACGGCCACCACGCTGATGCACAAAGAGGCGGGCCTGCCGCAAGTCACCGAGGCCATGGTACACGACGCGGATATCGCCGCGCTGCGCGCGAAAGTGGTGGCGCACGCCGACGAAAAAACCGGGCGCGAATCCGCCCACATCAAGGTCATGATGAAGGATGGCCGCGTGTTTGAAGCCGATTGCAAACACGCGCTCAGCACGCCGCAGAACCCGATGACCGACGCGCACATTGCCGAGAAAACACGCTTGCAAATGGAAATTGCCTTCGGCAAGGAAAAAGCGCAACGTGCTGCGGATGACTGTTGGCGCATCGCCGAGGCCGCGGATGTGGCGCCGTTTGTGGCATCGCTGGCGGCGTAGCAATGCCCGCGCAACATCCCTACGTTGTCATTCCCGCGCGGGAACGACGGGACGCTCACATTGCATTTGCCCTAACCACGAGGAGAAAACAATGAACATGGATAAACAACATAAGTCTTTGTTTTTAAACAATATTTTGTTATGCGCCAGTCTTGCGCCGTGGACCGCGCCCGCAATCGCGCAAACCAGCGACCTCGCGCAACTGCTGCCGCAGCGCCCGGTGCTGATGGTGGTGCCCAATGCCGCAGGCGGTCCCAGCGACATCGCTGCGCGTTTGATTGCACCACGCCTCGCCGAACTCACCAAACAAAATTTCATTGTCGATAATCGCGCCAGCGCCAACGGCGTAACCGGCACCGATTACGTGGCCAAGGCCACGCCTAACGGCACGTTCCTTTCCGTCGGCAATACCGGCACGCACGCCATCAACGGTGCGCTCTATAAAAAGCCGCTCTACGATCCGGTACGTGATTTCACGGCGGTGGCACCGGTGATGACCGGCGGTCTCGTGCTCGCGATTTATTCAAAACTACCCGCGCAGAATTTCAAAGACTTCGTCGCCTACACCAAGGCGCAGGGCGGAAAAGTGAATGCCGCCATCGCCGGTGCCACCGGAGAAATCGCCACCAACGCCATCAAGATGATGACCGGCGCCAATATGAACAACGTGCCGTACAAGGGCGGCATTCCGGCGGTGATCGCGGTGGCTGCCGGTGAATCGCATATGGTGCTCACCAATCCTTCCGGCGTACAGCCACAGATTGATAGCGGGCGGCTGCGTGCCATCGCCGTCACCGGCGCGAAACGTGAATCCGCGCTGCCCAACGTGCCCACGCTCGTAGAGAGCGGCATGGACTTCACCGTGGATTTCTGGACCGGCGTTTTTCTGCCGTCGCAAACCCCCGCCAAAATCGTGCAGGCCTACGCACGCGAAATCAGCCGCATCACGGCGCTGCCCGAAGTGCAATCGCGACTTACCGGCATCGGCTATTTAATGATGACCGAAACACAGGCGCAGTTCGCAGCGATGGTCAAGCGCGACGCCGAGCGCTTTCGTAAAATCATTATTGATTCGAAAATGCAGCAGCTCGAATGAGATGGCGGGTATGCCGGTAGCTTCGTTCGTACGCCGTTGCGTCATCGCCGCCGTTCTGGGGGGCGGCGCAAACGCAGTCGCGCAACCGGTTCCGCCATTACCGCAAATACCCGGATTTCCCGGCGGACAACTTCCCGGCATTCCGAACCTTCCCAATATGGGCGGCGCCATCGACTGCAAAATGTTGCAGGAGATGTTGCGCCAGCCCGGTATGCCGCCGCAGTTGGCCGCCATGCTCGGCGTGATGGGGTGCTCGCCGGACGCTGCCGCACCGAAGACCAACCCGGTATTACCCGCATCACCAGCGCCACGGGTGCAGGCGCCGGAGGCGAAAGAAGCGAAAACGCTGGGCGACCACGCCTGCGCCATGTTCCAGCCCGGCGCTTACAGTGGCCCGTTGATGTGGCTGGGTCCCATGACCGTGCTGGGCGCGCGCGAGTTGCCGGAGTCTTGTCCGTTGACGCCGCCACAGCGCTCGCTTATCGAAGGTTTGGTACGCTTTGGCGAAGGCCGCTTTGAGCAATCGATCACCGCGTTTCAGGCGGCTGCCTCACAAGCGCGTGACGAGCCGGCGCACCTGCGCGCACTCACTGAGTTGTCGAAAAGCCAACTGGCCGCCGGACTCAGCAACGAAGCGCGCGAGACTGCGGAGCGCGCGTTAAAGATATCCCTGACGCAAAACGCCGCGACGATGGCCGAACCGGGCGTGTTCACCAGCGTTGAGGAGCGCATGCGGCACGCCATGGCGCAGGGTGCGGCGGCGGATGCGGCGCGCAATCGTTCGGCCATGCGGGCTGAGTTGCTGATTGTGCTGGGCCTCGTATTGCAGCACGGCAACGACCTTGGCGGCGCTATCGCGCGCTTTCAGGAAGCCGATAACGTCATGCGCACGCGCGGCGCCCGTGAAGGCATTACCGCTGCCAATTTTGATGACCCGGAAGCCGCTATCACACGCCCCTTTCTTGCCGCAGCCTTGCTCAAAGCCGGGCGCAGTAGCGAAGCGCAGCCGCTGTTGCAGGCCATGGTACGGGGACGCGAACAAACCATAGATCTCGCTGAGCAGGCCAAAGGGCTCGGTCGCCTGCAAGGCATGCCGGGCGGAAATGTTTTCCAGGGTGCCGGCGCCTCCATGGAAGCGTTCGCGCTCTATGGCGGCGATATGTATTTGCCGCCGTTCGCGTGTGCGGCGCTCGCCGGCATCGATGGCGTGCAGTCTGCGGAGCGGTCTTTGGAAACGACCGAGCAATGCCGTGCGCGGGTATTGGCCAGTGTCTTGGCCAACCGCCTATTCCATGCGCCCGAGCGCGCCGATTTGCCAAGCGCACCGGAAATCGAATCCTACGCGCGCGAACGCAAAGTGGATCGGGACCGCGCGATTCGTGAATTACTGGAACAACGCACCACCAATCCGCGCGCACGTGCCGCCAGCCGCCCCGCCACCGTGGATGACATGCGGCAAATGGCCGCCGAGCGCAATGCCACCCTGGTGGTCTACGCGATCAACTACACCGCCAACACGCTGCCGGTGCGCATGCCTGACCGTGAAACCGGCATCACCGCGTGGGTGATCACGCCGGAGGGCCGTGTCACGGCACGCCGGCGCGATTTCGCGGGATTGCTTCCTGAAGGCACGCTCGCGCTCACCGCTGCCGCGTTCCGCTTGCGTGAAACCATGGGCGTGCCGGGCCGTGGCATTGCTGTAGCTACCAAAGCCGCGTTGCGCCCGGCAACCTCACCCGGCAGCGCGGAACTGCGGCGCTTCCATCAATTGCTGATCGAACCCATCAGCGACTTGCTGCCCACCCGGGCGGGATCACGGCTCATCATCGTGCCGGAGCGCGCGTTGTTCATGGTCCCGTTTGCTGCGCTGGAAAATGCATCCGGCGAGCCACTGATCGCCCAACACGCCATCACCGTGACGCCTTCGATGCAGTCGCTCGCGTTGGCCGCCTTGCGCAAGCGGCCTGCCGCCGTAAACGCCACGTCGGTGATCGTGGGCAATCCGTTAATGCCCACCTACGCACCGCGGCCTGGCGGGCCGCGCATGGAAATACCACCCCTGCCCGGCGCCGAGGAAGAGGCCAGGGCCATTGCGCATTTGCTCAAGTCGGGCGCACTGACCGGCGCTGCCGCCACCAAACAGGCCGTGCTCACGCAGGCAGTCAATGCACGCTATATTCACTTGGCCACGCATGGCTTTCTGGACCGCCTGACCACGGTGGCGCAGAGCGGCGTCAATCCCCACGTGCGTGAGATCGCGCTGTTCGATCAAACCGCCGGCGGCGGCGTTAAAACACCCGGCATGCTGGCGCTCGCACCGTCAGGCGGTCCGGACAACGATAGCGGCATGCTCACCGCGGATGAAATCGCGGCGATCACCACCACGGCCGAACTGGTGGTGATGAGCGCCTGCGACTCCGGGCGCGGCGCGATCAACGACGACGGCGTGATCGGCCTCTCGCGCGCCTGGATGGCCGCCGGCGCGCCGAGCGTGATGGTGACGCTATGGACAATACCCGACGACGCCACCACGGATTTGATGGTGGCGTTCTATCAGCAGCTTGTGGCCGGCACGCGCAAGGCGGAAGCGCTGCGTCTGGCGATACTGGCAGCGCGTGCGAAATATCCTGACCCGTTCAATTGGGCGGCGTTCATGCTGATTGGAGAGCCCGATTGAAGCCCTTTAACCCCTACGCGCTCACCGTGTTGTTGGCGTCAGCCCTGCCGCTGACCGCGCACACAGCAGCCACGGTTCCGTTGCAACGCCCCTTGCGCCTGATCGTGCCCTACGTGCCCGGCGGCGGCACCGACACGGTGGCGCGGCTGATCGCCCCGGCGCTGGGCGAGGCGGTCGGGCAGCAGGTGGTGGTCGATAATCGTCCCGGTGGCAGCAGCATGATCGCCACGCAGTTGGTGGCGCGCGCCACGCCGGACGGCCAAACCATCGGCATCAGCGACGCTGCATTTGTCGCAAATCCCGGTTTGTTCGACAAAATGCCCTATGACACGCTGCGGGATCTGGTTCCCATCGCGATAGTTTCCAGCGGATCGATGCTGCTGGTCATTCATCCCGCGTTGCCGGTTAAAACGCTCAAAGATCTGATCGCGCTGGCGAAAACGCTGCCGGGAAAGCTCACCTACGGCACGGCAGGCAACGGCACCGCCACGCACCTGGCCGGGGAACAAATGCGCTGG
>CANIID010000216.1 GCA_947467315.1 Betaproteobacteria bacterium
AGATCGCCATCAACGAATATATCGCCTTGCACAACGCGAACCCCAAACCTTTCATCTGGACCGCTAAGGCAACTGACATTCTTGCCAAAGTCACCCGTGCCCGGGCGGCCTTAAATAAGCGCACTTCTATTTGACGCACTACACTAGAACTACTTGTTCCCCGCCGCCTGCCGCCCCGCGATCCGTCCAAACACCGCGCCCGACATCAGTCCCGACCCCAGCGCATAGTTGTAGTGGAACAATCCGCCGACCATTTCGCCGCACGCGTACAAACCATCAATCGGTTTCCAGCCGGTTGAAATCACCTGCGCTTGCGGGTTGACCTTGATACCGCCGAAGGTAAAGGTGATGCCGCCGGTGACGGCCCACGAGTAATACGGCGGCGCGTCGAGTTTGGTGGCCCAGTTGGTTTTTACCGGGGTGATGCCTTCGGTGTGCAGTTTGTCGAGTGCGGCCGGGTTAAACGGCCCGCCGTGTGCTGCCGCCGCGTTGTATTCGTTCAACGTTTTCATCGCCTGCGTTTGATCGAGCTTCATTTGCTTGACCAGGCCTTCGAGCGTGTCGGATTTCAGCGGCTCGCTGCTCCAGTAACGCGGCTCGAATAGCTCTACTGCCTTGCTGTCGAAAATTTGATACACCACGCCGGCGGTTTGTTTAAGTATCAGCCCGCCGTATTTTGCATAGGTGAACGGATTGAAATCCGCGCCTTCGTCAATCCAGCGTTTGCCTTCCATGTTGAGCATCACGCCGAACGGGTACGACAAACGGTTGGTTTTGTCGGTCATGTTGCGCACGCCGTAGTCGGGCGCTTCCGCGACAATCGGCGTGGCGTGGCAGCCGCCCCAATGGCCCCATGGCATCGCGCCGAGGTCCATCGCCATGCGCAGGCCATCGCCGTAATTGAAATTGGAACCGCGCACCTTGGCGTGGCCCCACTCCTGCCCCAGGTAGCGCGTGCGCCACTCCGGATTGGTCTCGAAGCCGCCGCAGCCCAGCACCACCGCGTTGGCTTCGATCTTCTCCACACCCTTCGGGCCGCGCACCACCACGCCATTGACGCGCCCCATACTGTTTTGCGTGAGTTCGAGCACATGCGACTCGTAGCGGATTTCAACGCCCATGCTTTCGGCAGTGGCGAGCCAGGTTTCCGACAGCCCCACGCCTTCGTGAATGGTGCGCAGAATCGCGCCGCGCGGCCATTTGATTTTGTTGCCCACCTTAAGGCCCATCACCGAACGCGCCAGTTCAAAATGATGCTTGCCCACGGATTGCATCCAGCAGGTGGTATCGTAGGATTCATCGATCATGGTATTGAGCAACGTGCGGTCGCTGCGGCCTTCGGTCACGCGCAGCAGATCCTCCTCGAACGCGGCCTTCGGATACAGCGGCACGTCCGCGTGAAAACCGGGATACTCTTTTTCGGCATCGGGAATAAAACGGTCGAGCTGCGCCACCTTGTCGAACACAAAGCGAAAAATCGCGCCGCTGAAATAGGTGTTGCCGCCGCGCTGCGCCTGCGGCGCTTTCTCCAGCATCAGTACTTTCTTAGCGCCGTGCTCCCGCGCCGACACCGCTGCCGCCCCTGCCGCATTGCCCGCACCCACGATAATCACATCGTAGCTCATGTTCACTCGTCCTTTAGTTATCCATTGAACCGCAAAACATAAATCCCATGATTCTTGTCCGACACAAAAATATTGCCTCGCGCATCCACAACCACATCTTCCGATTGCGTCGCCAGGCCGGTTTTCGGCAGCGGCCCCAGGCGCTTGACCGGATCGGGCGGTAAAAAGTAACCAATTTCTTTAGGCGCGCGCTCATCCGAAATATCGAACGCGCGCAGCCCCGCATTGAAATACGCGACGAACACGATATTTTCATTCTGATATAACACGTCCTGAAACTGCGGCTGATGCTGATTGTGCGGGCCGAACCGCCCCGCTTGCTCGCAGAAATTCTTGAACGGATACCCTTTCGGCGGCACCGGCAGCGGAAACAAAGAGATCAATCGCGGTCGGGTTTCCACACGAATATCGACGATGCCGACAAAGCCCAGCGGCTCGTCACAGCGCTCGGCAATGGCCTCGGAATTCACCACCACCAGCGGGCGCTTTTGCAGCGGTACCGCCGTGTGTACCGCGATGCGCGAAGCGAACGGCGGCGAAAAAGGCAGGTCGCTAATCAGTTTGGGCGCTTTGAAGTCACTGACATCCAGAATCACAAAGCCGCCGCCGCCATAGGGCAGATAGGCGCGATCCCCCACCACATACGCGCCGCCGTGCAGCAGCGTATGTTCCGGCGCACCGCTTTCGCCGCCTGCCGTCCACTGCCCCTTGCGCCACCAGCGTGAAATCTCTTTCGGATTGGCCGGATCGGAGATATCGACGATCTGATAAATATGGCCATCGTAGCCGTCGGGCAGCGCGGTGGTATGCACGTAATTGCCGCCAGCGTAATAGTTGCGATGCGTGCCTTTGCCGCCGGTTTTGTAGTGTCCGATGCGTTGCGGGTTTTCAGGGTCAGCCAGATCCCAGATGTAAAAACCCTCGCCATACTGCCCGTTGACATCGCCGCCCCACCCCGGCGGGATGCGCTCCATCGAGGTAATCATCTTGCCGTCGGCGATCTGCACTTGCAGCGTCCAGGTGTTCGGCGGGCCTTCAATGTAACGCACGAAGCGCGGATTTTTGGGATCAGTGATCTCCACCACCGACCAGCCGCTGCACCAGAAATGCGCGGTATACAAATACCAGCGCTCGCCGAATTTATGGATCGCCATCTTGAAGCCCGGACGATCTTCTAGTCCGATGTAGCCGATGGCCTCAAACCCCTGGCTGAACACTTTTCCCGCGGGAAATGGCATGTGCGTATCCCAATGATTGACGTTATGGCGTCATTATACTGAGACGCCGCAACCGCGACGGATCGGCATTAACCTTATTGAAACATCCAAACACTTCCTCTACACTAGCTTGTGGTCACGTTGGATTCGGGATCAAGCAACACAGGAGATAATCATGGCCGACGACAAACCCGCAGAACCAGCAGTACTGGACAGCGCAACCGACACTTACTTTCGCTCGCTGGCGGGCCTCAAGTATCCTCAGGCGCTGGTCGATCAATTCCCGCGTATCGCCAACAAACTCGCCGAACTGAAAGATGACAAACCCAAACTGGTCGATTACTTCAACTCGCTGACCAGTAACCAGCGCGATAAACGCAATGGATTCCCGTTTAGCGTGTTGATGAACATACAGGATCTCCGCGAAGTCATGGTGGGCGACGCCAATGGCTTCGTGCTCACCGACACCACCAAGTGGGTGTCGTAGCGCCGCGCCTTGGCACCCGAAGCGGCGTTTACTCCGGCTTGATATTCGCTAGGCGAAACAGTTCCGCCAGCGTTTTCAAATCGTTCGCTAGAAATTTCCTGAAATCGTCCGGCGCACTGGCGAGCGGAAAATAACCGCCGCTTTCGAGATAGTCCCGCATCTTCGGCAAATGCACGGCTTTGGCGATTTCCGCATGCAGCCGCGATACCAGGGTCTTGGGCACCGCCGCCGGCGCGAACACGCCGTGCCACGCCGCCTCATAAACAAATCCTGGAATCACCTCGCCCATGGTGGGCAAATCCGGCATGCCCGCCCAGCGCTTGCCTGCCGAATAAGCCAGCGCCCTGAGACGCCCGGATTTAATTTGCTGCATCACCACCGTGGGCGCGGCAAACGCCACCTGAATTTCGTTGCTCATCAAGCCGGTGATCATCGGCGCAAAACCTTTGTACGGCACATGGAACAACTTCGATCCCGACCTCGCATTCATGAACTCGCCCAGCAAATGCTGGCTGTTGCCGATGCCACCGGAGCCGAACTTGATATTGCTTGATGGCGCTTTGCTCAATTCGATCAAATCATTCAACGACTTCGCGGGCACCTGCGCGTTCACCAGCACCAGATAACCCGGCATGGTGGCGACCTGCGTCACCGGCGAAAAATCGTTGATAACGTGATACGGAAGCTTTTTCTGTGCCAGTTGATTGTTGATAAATGAATTCGACGTGTAGAGAATGGTGTGGCCATCGGGCGCGGCGCGCGCCACCATTTCGGCGGCGATGATGCCATTAGCGCCACTGCGGTTATCAACAACAAAATTCTGCCCGAACGCCTGCTCCAGAAAAATCACCAGTGCGCGCGCATTGGCGTCCATGTTGCCACCCGCGGGCTGTGGCACCACCACGCGCACCGGGCGCGTGGGGTAAGTCTGGCCATACGCGACATTCGTTGCAGCCAACGTCAGCAATAACAACCCTCGCACCATCATCACCTTATTTCTTCGCCAGGATGTCGAGCAGGCCGCGCATCGCTATCCAGTAACCAAAGATGCCGAAGCCGGTGATCACGCCGCGCGCGACCTTCGCCACCTCGGATTGCCCGCCGCGCCGCGCCGGATTCGAAATATGCAACTCAATCGACGGAAACGTCACCTGCGACAGCGCCGCGTTCAGCGAGCGATAGCCCGAGCTGAACCCCGCTGGGTTGATGATGCATGCGTCCACGCCGCTTTCATGCGCCGCGTACAGTTTGTTAATCACTTCACCTTCGATGTTCGAGTGAAAAATATCCACCTCCCAGCCCAGTTCGGCCGCGTATTTGCGGATATTCACATCGTATTCCGGCAGCAACATCGGGCCGAATACATCCAATTGTGTCTTGCCGCGCATGTTCATTCCCGCGCCGTGTATCACCAGTAATTTAGGCACTTGTAGAGCTCCGAGTTTTTAAATGGGTTCCCAACTTAACACATCGCGCAAGCGCGCCAGCGGCATCGCATTATGGCCAACGCTGCCTGTGTCAATTCCGAAATCTCAACACCGCGAGTTCACGCACTTGCGTAACCCCGCAACCCCGTTATGATACGGCGATTCGCACCACCGGTGCATCCTTCGACGTTGGGAAATTTCATGTTACTTCGTTTGTCTACCATGGCGGCTCTCTGCGCGGCGGCCTGCGCGATGCTGTCTACAACCGCCGCAAACGCCCAGTCTCCCGCGGCTGCAAGCTATCCCGCGAAAACCGTACGCGTGGTGGTGCCCTGGCCGCCCGGTGGGCTGGTCGATGTGGTGGGCCGCATCGTGTTCCAGAAAATTTCCGAAAACACCGCGCAGCAATTTATCGTCGACAACCGCGCGGGAGCCACAGGCGTGATCGGCGCCGAGGCCGTCGCCCGATCCGCGCCCGACGGCTATACGCTGCTGGTGCATTCTGCGAGCCACATCACCAATCCGCACACGATGAAAAAACTGCCTTACGACACCTTCAAGGATTTCACGCCCATCGGTTTGCTCGCCGCGCAAACCGGCCTGATCACCGTGCACCCGTCGCTGCCTGTGAAAACAACCAAGGATCTGGTCGCGCTCGCCAAGGCGCAGCCCAACAGCGTCTTGTATGCGTCCGCCGGTGCCGGCAGTTTTTCTCATCTGGCGATTGCGCTGATCGATTCTCTGGCGGGCAGCAAAATGCTGCATGTGCCGTATAAAGGCGGCGGGCTCGGCACTACCGCCACCGTCGCTGGTGAAACGCAAGTCATCGCCGGAACACCGGCAGCGCTGGTCACACACATGAACAGCGGCCGCCTGCGTTTGATCGCAGTGACTTCCGACACGCGCCTTCAGCAGTTTCCACAAACACCCACCATCCACGAAAGCGGCGTGCCGGGGTACGAGTTTCGCGGCTGGGTCAGCGTGATGGGGCCAGCCAATCTGCCGCGCGCCATCGTTGATCGCCTCAACAGTGAAATCAGCAAATCGATGGACACTGCCGACACCAAAAAGCGCATGGAGTCGCTGGAACCATGGACCATGACACCGGAGCAAACGGCAGCGCGCTTTCGCGCCGACTATGAAAAATACGGCAAGCTGATCAAATTAGTCGGCATCATGCCCCAGTAAATTATCATTTAAAAACAATTAGTTACGATATGACTGCTGCCGCACTGCGATTAGGCTTCATGGGGTTTGGCGAATCCGCCGAATTGTTCGCCACCGATTTATCGCGCGCAGGCATCACGGCCATCTCGGCCTACAGCCCATCCGGCGCGAAAGCTCGGCCCGGTGACGCGGTATACGCGCGCGCGCAAAACGCGGGCGTGACGCTGGTCAAAACGCCCGCCGAACTTGCGAGACGTGCCGACCTTATTTTCGCGCTGACACAGGGCAAGACTGCCCTCTCCGCCGCGCGCAAGATCGTGAAATCCCTCAAACCGCATCATCTTTATGTTGATGGCAGCACCAACTCGGCAGCGGCGATGGAAAAAATCGCCGCGTTGATCGGCGATCGCGCGCAATTTGTCGACGCCGCCATCATGGCGCCGGTCGCGGTGGCGCGGCTCAAAACGCCCCTCGTTGCCAGCGGCCCGCAGGCGACTGCCTTTCGCGACGCGCTCGCCCCTTTCGGCATGGACATCAAAGTTGTCAGCGATATCCCCGGCGCCGCCAGCGCGATGAAACTCATCCGCAGCGTGTTCATGAAAGGGCTGGCCGCCCTGCTGTTTGAATCGATGGAAGCCGCGCACCGCCGCGGCATGCTCGATGTGTGCGCCGAAGATATCTCCGCGACCTTCGACGCCATTCCGTTCCGCAAAATTCTCAAGCGGTATATCTGCAGCACACCCGCCCACGCCGCGCGCCGTGTCCATGAAATGAAGGAAAGCCTCGACATGCTGCAATCGATCAACAGCCGCGACCGCATGACGCGCGCGACCGCGGCCTTCATCAAAGAATTCGCCGGCAGCGGGCTGGACAAACAATTTCCTCAAGAAGCGGACAGCGTGCGGGACGTGCTGGATGCGTGGATCACGGTGAAAAAATGATGATGCGAACTTTGTTCCTGGTGTGCATGGGCGCCACTGCCGTATCGACCGCATGGGCGCAACCCGCCTTCCCCACCAAGCCCATCCGCATACTCGTCGGCGCGCCACCCGGCGGCAGCAACGACATTCTCGCGCGGGCGATCAGCCAGCGTGTCAGCGAATCGGTCGGGCAACCGGTGGTGGTGGAAAATCGCGCCGGTGCCAATCAAATGATCGCCGCCGATCTTACCGCCAAAGCGCCGCCGGATGGTTACACGCTGTATGTCACCTCCACTTCTTACACGACGGGCGCGGCGCTGACGCCGAAGCTGCCGTTCGACCCAGTGAACGATCTCGCCGGCATCACCATGCTGGGTTTCGGGCCGATGGTGCTGGTGGTGCATCCGTCGCTGCCGGCGAAGAACACGCGCGAGCTGATCGCACTGCTGCGCGGCAAACCCGGCCAGCTTAACTACACCTCGTCCGGCGTCGGCGGCATTAACCATCTGGCGATGGAGGTGCTGAAATCAGCCGCGAAAATCGACATCCTGCACGTGCCGCACAAAGGCATGGGGCCCGCGCTCACCGATTTGATTGCAGGCCAAGTGCAAGCCGTGATCGTGGGCCTGCCGTCGGTGGAAATGCATCTGAAGAACGGACGACTGCGCGTCATTGGCGTCAGCACCGCCAAGCGCTCGCCGTTCGCGCCGGAACTGCCGCCGATTGCCGATGCGGTGCCGGGCTATGATGTGTCGCTGTGGTGGGGCATCTTCGCTGCTGCGAAAACACCGCGCGCGGTGATGGATCGTTTGAATGCAGAAATCCACAAAGCACTCGCCAGTGCCGATGTAAAAAAACGTTTCGCGGATTTTGGCGCGGAGCCGTCACCGATGACGCCGGATGCTTTCAGCGCCCACGTGCGCGGCGAGATTGCCAAGTGGCGCAAAGTGGTCATCGACAATCACATCAAAGCAGAATAACACTCCTTTAAAAACAAATAGTTAAATACAGGACGTTCTCGCCATGCAAACCAATCGCGTCAAAAAAATCATTCGTGAAGGCGGCCTCGCTTTGGGCACCTACGTCGGCGGCATCGCCGATCCGCAAATCGTCGAGATCATCGGCCATGCCGGTTTCGACGCCGCGTTCATCGACATGGAGCACACCAGCTTCGATCTGCGTGACGTGCAACTGATGGTGATGGCCGCCGAGCGCGTGGGCATTTCGCCGATTGTGCGTCCGCCCGGTTTTGATCCGGCGTTTTTGCTGCGCCTGCTCGACATGGGCGTGCAGGGCTTGCAGATTCCGCACATCAGCAACGTCGAGGCCGCGCGCGCCGCCGTGCAGGCCGTGCGTTATCCGCCGCTGGGTGATCGAGGCATGGCCGGCGCGTCACGCGCCAACGATTACGGCAAGGTGCCGATGATGGAACACATCGCGCAATCCAATCGCGAAATCACGCTCGCACTGATGATCGAGGATCAACAGGCGCTGGATCAACTCGAAGACATCGCCAAGGTCGAAGGCGTTGATCTGATCGTGGTCGGGCCATCGGATATGTCACGCACGCTGGGCGTGACCGGCACACCGAATCATCCCAAGCTGCTGGCGGTAATCGAGCGTTTGCAAAAGGCGTTGAAGAACGGCGCAGGCGCGAAACTCGCGCTGCCGATCAACCATCCGGCACTGCCACGCGATGCCGGGCAGCTTAAAGCAATGGGTTGCGCCTACGCCAACTGCGCACCGTCGCCCGAAGTGCGCTTGATGAAATCGCTACAGGCGCAGGCGGACGAGATGCGCAAGCAGTTGACGTAAACCATGAGTAGGTTGGCGCTGAGCTTGCGAAGCCCAACACAATGAACGCGGCCATTGACCACGGTAATCACATAGCGATCAGCGGTGGTGTTGGGCTTCGCAGGCTCAGCACCAACAACACCGGTGCTTACTCCGGCTGTATTCCCGCATCGCGCATCGCCGCACCCCAGATGTTGTACTGATTTTTCACCCAGGCATCCAGCCATTCGGGCGTGGAACCCTCTCCCGCAAACGCCTGCTGGTCGAGTTGCGCGCGGATATCGGCGCGCTTGAGTATCGTGTTGATTTCACGATTGAGCCGCTCCACCACTGCCTTGGGTGTACGCGCCGGCGCAAACACACCGCACCACGGTGTGATTGAAAACTTCGGCAAGCCGGCTTCGGCCACCGTCGGCACATTCGGCAGCAGCGGGCTGCGCTGATTCAGCGCCAGGGCAATCGGGCGTATACGTCCATCGCGCAGGTGCGCGGCGACTGTAGAATACGACGTCACCATCACCTGCACCTGTCCGGAAATCAGATCGACGACTGCCGGCGGTTCGCTTTTGTACGGCACATGCACCATCTTCGCGCCCGCCAGCGAATTCAGCATCGCCATCATCACGATACTGCTGGTGTTGCCGCTGGCGTAATTGAGTTTGTTCGGGTTGG
>CANIID010000217.1 GCA_947467315.1 Betaproteobacteria bacterium
ACGCTTTCGCTTGGAAAGAATCCGCAGATTTCGATCATCATCGGCACTCAACTTAACTGGCTTGGCAACTCGCATGGCACTGATCTCCTTTTTCGTTGGAGTTCAGGTCGCCATATAAGTTCCGTTATTTATGATGCACTACACTAGGTGCTTCCGTTACCGACGTAGCAACCGCAAGTGCGGCAGCGTAGTCAGGCGCACGCAAAAATCCCGCGCGACTTCCACGGGACGAGTGGGGCGGGCAGGTTTAGCGGATCACGGGAAACCGCCGTGATCGCCGTGGTGTTACTTGGATTGTCGTCTACCGCAGCGCATGCTCAGGTCGCATCGAGAGTCTCGGCGCAGGCGTATCCGTCGCGCCCCATTCGTTTTGTCATACCCTTCGGGCCGGGCTCGGCCACCGACGTGCTTGCGCGTATCGCCGGACAGGATACCAATAGCGCAGCCGCCAAAATCGGGTTCATGGCGAATGGATGTGTGCGCATAAAGGATGCTGTAAATAGTTTTTAAAAACAAATACTTAAGTCACTTCTTTTGCCGCCTGCGGGCGTGGCTCGATGAAGGTTGCCAACCACTACCGTCATTCTGGCCTGCACCAGAATGACGATGATGGTGTGGTGGTCTCGTTTTATTCCGCTGCCTTGAAGTGAATGGCTTTTGAGGTTCAGCGCTTCACGGCCTTGGGCATCGCCTGCTTGCCCTGCGTGCTTTTCACATCTTTCCAGAACGGCCGCGCCACGTTGACTACCTCGCCGAGCGTTGCGTAACCCGAGCCGGACAAACGGCACACCGGATCAAGCAGCTTGGGATCGATGCGGCCGTCTTTCCACACCGATTTGTCTACATGTACATGCACGATGCGGCCCAGCACGATGTTGGTGTTGTGATCCGTGATGATTTGTTTGACTTCGCATTCGATGTGCGCGCGCGCTTCGAGGACGCGAAACGGTTTGACTTTCGCCGACGGCGCGGCGGTCAGTCCAGCCCAACCGAATTCGCTTTCGTCGCGCGGAAAATCGGCGGCGGTGAAGTTCATTTCTTCGAGCACGTGCATGGTGACGATGTTGGCGACAAACTGCGGCACCTCGCGCAGATTGGCCAGCGTATCCTTGATGCCTGTTGACGCAAAAGCCACATAGGGTGGGTCGTTGCCCATCATGTTGAAATACGAATACGGCGCGACATTGCTCACGCCCTTGGCGGAGATGGTCGAAATCCAGCCGATGGGGCGGGGAATAACCATCGCCGTCATCAGGTAATAAAATTCCTGGGCCTGCCAGTCGCCGGGCGCGACTTCGATGTCACGCTCCAGTGTTTTGGGCGAGGCGCTGTGTGATGCAGTCATTGCAATACCTTTCTGGTGAATAGCAAAAATAGTAGCACGAACACCGGTCTTCACGAATCCGCGAATTTACCGTTAAGGCGCTGTGGTTGATTCAATATCCGCAATGCCGCGCGCTATTCAAAGCGTATCGACGATCCCTGTATCACCTTTGCCCACGTCGCGGTTTCCGCGCGGATGCGGCGTGCCATCTCGTCGGGCGTGACGCTCTGGGGATCGGCGCCCAGGCTGGCGAACTGCTTACGCACCTCGGGTTCGTTGACTGCTTTAGAGACGTCCTGATACGACTTGCTGATGATGGCCGCACTGACGCCGGCGGGAGCGGAAAGCCCAAACCACACATCGATATTAAAGCCGGGCACGCCTGCTTCGGCGATGGTCGGAATGTCGGGTAGTTGCGGCGAACGCGTCGCCGTGCTGATGCCGAGCGCGCGTACCTTGCCGGATTTGATGTACGGCGCACCCGCAGGTGCATTGATGAACAACACCTGGATTTGCCCGGCGATCAGATCGGTGGCCGCCGGCACGCCGCCTTTGTACGGGATGTGCGTCATCTGAATGCCGGTCATCGATTTGAATAATTCGATGGCCAGATGCAGCGAGCCGCCCGCGCCCGACGAGCCGTAGTTGATGTCGTTGGGCCGCGCCTTGGCAAGCGCCACCAGCTCTTTTACGTTCTTCACCGGAAACGACACATTGCTGATCAACAACTGCGCGGTGGACGCGACGATGGTGATCGGCGCCAGCGCTTTCTCCGGATCGTAGCCGATGTTCTTGAACAGACTGCGGTCGATGGTGTAGTTGGTGTTGAGCGTCAGCAACTGCGTGTAGCCGTCGGGTGCGGCGTTGATTACCGCTTGCGTGCCGACGCGTCCGCCCGCGCCGAGGCGGTTGTCCACGATCACCTGCTGTCCCCAAGCCTGCGACAGCCGCGCCGCGATCACACGCCCCACCACGTCTATGCTGCCGCCGGGTGGATAGGGCACCACCCAGCGCACCGGCTTGACCGGGAAGTTGGGCGTGTCGGCGGCACACAAGGCAGTGCTCGCGCTCACGGCGAGTGCTGATGTAAGTATTTGTTTATAAAACATTATTCTGGTGTGATGCCAGCGGCTTTGACCACCTTCGCCCACTTCACCGTTTCGGCCTTGATGAAGGCGGCGAATTGTTCGCCGGTGGACGCGATGACGATGGCGCCGTCGCTGGTCATGCGCTCTCGCACTTCTGGCATCTTGAGCACGGCAAC
This sequence comes from Betaproteobacteria bacterium, assembly GCA_947467315.1. Taxonomy (GTDB): domain Bacteria; phylum Pseudomonadota; class Gammaproteobacteria; order Burkholderiales; family SG8-41; genus UBA5216. Next base: position 2,589 of record CANIID010000217.1, read on the forward strand.
AGTGTCGCGATAAATTTTATCGGTGATATCGCGCGGCGTGTTGGCGGGCGCCAGCAGGCCATACCACTGCACCGCCTCGAAATCCTTCAGGCCCGATTCGTGCAGCGTGGGTATGTCCGCCGCACCAGGTGTACCAATTGCGCGCGCAATGCTGGTCACGCCGATGGCGCGCAGCCTGCCGCCGCGCGCGTGCGGCAGACCGAGAATCATATTGGTGGCGAACACCATCAACTGCCCACCGATGGTATCGACCAGCGCGGGGCCGGAATTTTTATACGGCACATGCGTGAGCTTGGTGCCGGTCATCGCGCCGAAAAGTTCCACCACCAGGTGGTTGTTGGTGCCGTGCCCGCCCGACCCGTAGAGCAACAGGCCCGGTTTCGCGCGCGCCACGGCGGCAAGCTCCATCGCCGATTTCGCCGGCAGCGACGGATGCACCAGCAGAATGTTCGGTATCGACACCAGATGCGAGATGGGCGCCAGATCGCGCTGCGCGTCGAACAACACCTTCTTGTGCGTCGACGGATTGATGGCGAGCGTGGAAATGCCGGCCAGCAGCGTGTGCCCATCGGGCGCGGACTTCGCCACGAACTCGCCGCCCAGCATGTTGCTCGCGCCAGTGCGATTTTCGACGATGACCTGCCGACCCCAGCGCTCGGTCAAGTGATGCGCGAGCAAACGCGCCAGCGCATCCGCGCCGCCACCCGACGTGCTGGGCACGACGATACGCACCACGCGGTTGGGGAAGGTGGATTGGGCGCTGGTCGTGCCCGCGAGTGTGATCATTGCCGCGAGTGAAATGATCCGTATCACAGCTTTACCTTCATCCGCGCAAACAGCTTGGTCCACTTGTCGATGTCGCGGTTGAACAACTCGCGCAATTGTTCGGCGCTGCCGGGCGCAGGTTCGGAGCCGTCACCAGCAAATTTTTCCAGCATTTCCAGGGCGCGCAATATCTGCTGCACTTCGCGATTGAGCGCCTGCACGATGGCGGGCGGCGTGCCGGTGGGCGCGAGCCAGCCGTACCAACCGTTGAGCTCAAAGCCGGGTAGACCGGATTCGGCGATGGTGGGGATGTTCGGCAACAAGCGCGTGCGCGTAAGCGCGCTTTGGCCGAGCACGCGCAAGCGGCCGGACTTGATTTGCGGCGTGACCGAGATGCCGCCGGCGAATAACATTTGCACCTGGCCACCGAGCAAATCGGTCAGCGCCGGGCCGGTGCCTTTGTAGGGTATGTGCGCGAGGTTCACGCCGGCGAGCGAGTTGAACAACTCGCCGCCGAGATGCGACATCGATCCATTACCGGCCGAGGCGTAATTCAACGCGCCGGGTTTGGCCTTGGCGAGTGCGACGAATTCCGCGACGGATTGCGAGGGCACCGATGACGGAATCGCCAGCAGGTACGGTTGCGTGGTGAGTTGCACGATGGGCACAAAGGCCACGCGCTGATCGACCGCGGTCTTGTTCACCAGCGCGGCGTTGAGCACGGCGCTGGCCGACACCGCGAGCAGCGTGTAGCCGTCGGGCGTGGCTTTGGCGGCGATGTCCATGCCGACCACGCCGCCCACCGCCGAACCGCGATTCTCGATCACCACGGCCGTGCCCCAACGCTCGCCGAGCCGCTGACCGACGATGCGCGAGACGATATCGGTGCCACCGCCGGGCGAGGCGGGCACGATCACGCGGATGGGTTTGTTGGGATAGTTGCCGGGCAGTCCGGCAGGTTTTTGCTGGGCAAAAACAGGCGCGGCCGCCCAAACCAGAGCGGCCGCGAACAACGTACGATGCAATGTCGGCACAGCTTAGTGCATGTAGCTCGGATCGATCTGCGCCATCCAGCGGCGAACGGCGGCCCACAAAATCGCCGGGCCGTCGGAAGCATCGATGTTATTTTTCTGCACGATCTGCGTGGTTTGCTGGGTGGTTTTTTTCACCACGTCCATCGGCGGGAAAATCAGTTCCGCGCCGCCGGCTTGCGCCATGACCTGCGTTTCGCACGACATTTCCAGCCGGCGCATCAGGTGAAACGCGTGGCCCATGGTTTCACCGCAGGTTAGCAAGCCGTGGTTACGCAGGATCGCCACGTTTTTGTTGCCCAGCGCAGCCGCGATTTGGTCGCTTTCTTCGGCGTCGTTGGTTACGCCCTGCACATCGTAGTAGGCGATCTTGTCGTAGAGATTCATCGAGCTCAGATTGATCGGCAGCAGGCCCTGCTTCTGGCACGCCACCGCGACGCCGGCTTTGGAGTGCGTGTGGATCACGCTGTGCGCATCGTCGCGCGCCATGTGGATCGAGCGATGCACCACAAAGCCCGCCATCAGCACCGGGTACTCGGAGGGCATCAGCTTGTTGCCGTCGATATCGACTTTCAACAGATTCGACGCGGTGATCTCGTGATACATCAGGCCGAACGGGTTGATGAGGAAATGCGACTTTGTGCCGGGCACGCGCGACGAAATGTGGTTGTAAATCAGGCTGTGATGCCAACCCATTTTCGACACCGCGCGGTAGGCGCAGGCGAGGTCAACGCGGGCTTCCCATTCTTCGGGCGAGCACTGGATTTTCGGGGCGGATGTTAACGGTGCGTTCATGCGATTCTCCTTGGCAAGGTTGAACGGATTTCAGGTCAGCGGTGGCGGCCTGCGTGAGACTGCGGTGGCGCGCTTGCAAATCATTTTACACGGAAGTGCGGCGTGACCCTGCGTGCGCGAATTCAGCTGCCCAGTCCAAAATGTAACGCCGTATAGCACCCAATGTAACGCTGTAACGCCGAAGCGGTTGCGCCACGCGGAAGTCCGGGCACATAATCGTTCTCATAGCGGAGGCAAGCGATGGGAAATGGCGTGCGATGGACGGTAGTAATTTGGTTCGCGACGGGCAGCACGCTGCTGTGGGCGCAAAGCTACCCGGCGCGCCTGATCACGATTGTGGTTCCGACGGTTGCAGGTGGCCCCACCGACATTGTCGGCCGCATGGCCGGGCAGATTTTGGCCGAGCAACTGGGGCAATCCACCGTGATCGACAATCGCGCCGGCGCGGGCAACACGGCGGGCGCCGACTACGCCGCCAAGGCAAAGCCGGATGGCTACACGCTGACGATAGGTAGCCCCAGTTCGCATTCGATTGCGCCGTCGATGTATCCCAACCTGGGTTACGACCCGGTGCGCGATTTCACCGGCGTGAATCTGACCGTGACCGCGCCGCTGATCCTGGTGGCGCATCCGTCGCTGCCGGTGAATTCGGTGAAGGAGCTGGTCGCGCTCGCCAGGGCGAAGCCGGGAGAACTGAACTTCGGCACGGGCGGCAGCGGCACCACGGGCCATCTCACCGCCGAGTTTTTCAAGAGCGCCACGGGCATCAACACCGTGCATATTCCGTTTCGCGGCGTGGCGCCCGCCACCATTCAACTGCTGGGCGGGCACACGCAATATATGTTTCACACCGCCAACGTGGGCATCGGCTATGTGCAGTCGAAAAAGCTCAAGGGGTTTGCGATTACCAGCAAGGCGCGCGCGCCGCAGGTGCCCGACGTGCCAACGATGGTGGAGGCGGGCGTGCCGGGGTTCGTGGTCTACACCTGGTTTGGCGTGCTCGGGCCGCGCGGTTTGGACAAAACGATGGTGGATCGCTTGCACGGGGCGCTTGCGGCGGGTGCCAGGACGCCGGACATGCGCAGGAAGTTCGATGCACTGGGACTCGATGTCGTGTCCGGCAGCGGCGAAGAATTGATGACATTGATACGCGACGAAACAGCGCGCTGGGCCAAGGTGGTGAAGGCGTCGGGCGCTAAAGTGGAGTGATTAAAATATTGTTTGCAATCATATATATACGTAGGATATGGGCATCAGCGACGTCAACACTTTTGCGTAGTCATTCAAATTCGACAACGCGCCGCGCCGTAACCCCCCGATGGCGCGCGTGCGAACGATGGTGGGTTGCACTGCGCTCCACCTGCGCTACGATTTTTTGGGTGGTGCTGTCGTGCGCATTCCCTTGCATGACCAACGCCGCCGACTGGAAACCCGAAAAAGCCGTGGAGATCGTCGTCAACACGCCGCCCGGCAACGGTCCTGACCGCACCGCGCGCGTGATGCAAAGTATTTTGCAGGATAAAAAATACATCGATGTGCCGGTGGTCGTGAGCAACAAGCTCGGTGGCGGCGGGGTGGTGGCTTACGCCTATCTCAATACACGGCCCGGTGACGGACACACACTGATGATCGCGTCGAAGGCGTTGCTCACCAATCACATCGCCGGACGCGGGCCGAGCTACACCGAGTACACGCCGGTGGCGCATTTGTTCGGCGAATACATGGTGATCACGGTCAAGCCTGACTCGCCGATTCAGAGCGGAAAAGATCTGGTGGCGCGCGTGAAAAAAAATCCATCGGGGGTGAGTTTCGGCATCGCCACCAGTCTGGGCAATCCGATTCATCAATCGATTGCGGCGCCGCTGCGCGCGGAAGGCGTGGATATCAAGTCGCTGAAGAACGTGATTTTCAACGCGGGGTCTGCGTCGCTGGCGGCGATGATGGGTGGCCATGTCGATGTGGTGCCGGTGACGGCGGCGCTGGCGGTGCAATTGGCGGCGGCAGGTCAGGTGCGCCTGCTTGCGGCCACATCACCACAGCGGCTGACCGGCGCGCTGGCGGAGGTGCCGACATGGCGCGAACTGGGTTACGACACCGTGGTGTCGCAGTGGCGCGGCGTAGTCGGGCCCAAGGGCATGAGCGGCGCGCAGGTGGCTTACTGGGAGCGCATCTTGAAGCGCATGACCGAAGCGGACGAATGGCGGCAGGACATCGAGAAAAATTTCTGGAGCGCGGAATTTATGAACGCGCGAGAGATGCGGCAGGCCATGGACAAAGACAATGCATCGCTCAAGGTGTTTTTGAATGACTTGGGTCTTGTTAAATAAATGTTTAAAAACATATACTTTGGATTTGTTCCGGTAGTAGTGCTAACTGTCGGCAGTGCGTGCGCGCAGCAGTATCCCCACAAACCGCTGCGCATCGTCGTCGGCTACACGCCCGGCGGCGCGGTGGATTTCACCGCGCGCCTGATCGGCCAAAAACTCGCCGAGCAACTGGGCCAGCCGGTGGTGGTGGAGAATCGTCCGGGTGCCACCACCGCCATCGCCACCGAGCGTGTGGCGACGGCCGCGCCGGATGGCTACACCTTGTTGTTGATACCCACCTCCACCGCGATTCAATCGGCGCTGCGCAAAAATCTGCCGTACGATCTGAAGCGCGATTTCGCATCGGTGTCCTCACTGGCGATAGGGCCGTTCGCGCTGGTGGTGCATCCGTCCGTGCCGGTAAAAAGCGTGAAAGAGCTGATTGCCTACGCACGCGAGCAGCCGGGCAAATTGAGCGCGGGTTCGCCCGGCGTGGGCAGTGCCAACCATCTGGCCGGCGAATTGTTTAATCTGCGCACCAAAGTCAACATTCTGCATGTGCCGTACAAAGGCTCGGGCGAAGCAGTGATCGCGGTGGCGGCGGGGCAAACGCAATTGAGCCTGCCGAGCATGGCGAGCGTGCTGCCGCTGATTGAAGCGGGCCGGGTGCGCGCGCTGGCGGTCACCAGCTTGAAGCGCGTGTCGTCGCTGCCGCAGGTGCCGACACTCGATGAATCGGGCTTGAACGGTTATGAGTATGTGGCGTGGTATGGCATCAATGTGCAGGCAGCGGTGCCCAAGGCTATTGTCGCGCGACTCAACGACGCGCTGGCGAAAATCGTGCAGATGCCTGATGTCAAAGAGGCATTTCAGAAACAGGGCATGGAGTCGCAGTCCGGCACGCCGGAACAATTCGCCGCGGTGATCGCGCGCGAGATCGCGTTGACCGTCAAGTTATTGCAGATTGCGGGCATCAAGGCGGAGTAGCGCTGACTCGCGTGCCGTAATTAATTTTTCAGGGATTTTCCGAACAAACCCAGCGTGCGCTGCCAGGCATCCGTTGCCGCGGCTTCATTACTGCTGCCACGATAGCGCTCGAAGAGATGTTCCGCGCCGGCATATTGATGCAGTTCGTGCGGGCTTTGCGCGGTGGTCAGCAGCGCGCCCAGTCTGACTGCAACATTTATTGGCACGGTCGAATCATCCGTGCCATGTAACACCAGAACCGGGGCGCTGGCGCCGGTGAACACCTCGCGAAAACGGGCCAGTTGCGTATCGGTGCCCGCGCCCGACAGCGCGCCGGAATACGAAATACCCGCCCGCACCTGCCCGGTGGCGGCAAGCCACAACGCGAAATAGCCGCCATTCGAAAACCCGATGGCGCCGAGTTTTTTGCCATCGACTTTTTCATGGCGTTTGAGGAACTCCAGACTGGCCACAAAATCCGCATACACCGCCTGCGCGTGCGTGGTGAAGGTTTGCTGGCGTGTTTTTGCATGGATGCCGTAGGCTTCCATGAACGCCGGGACCAGCACGACGTAACCTTCCAGCAGCAGGCGCTTTGCATACTCCAAATCTGCCGCTTGCAGGCCGCCGCTGGTGTGCAT
>CANIID010000218.1 GCA_947467315.1 Betaproteobacteria bacterium
AACAATCAGACGCCCAATCAATTCCACCATCTCCGTAGAGATACCGTTGCGCTCCAAGGTGCTTGGCTTCATAAGAGGTCACTCCATTTATGCGGAATGGAGTCATTATAAACGGTACTTTAGTAATTACTATATCCCTTACCATCAGCAGCGTATAACCATCCGCGGCGGCCCGCGCGGCCTGTTCCGTGCCGATGGTTCCGCCCGCGCCGGCCCTGTTGTCCACAACGACGCTTTGTCCCAAGGCTTCGTTGAGTTTTTGCCCAACCATGCGCGCGAGAATGTCGGTGCCGCCACCCGCCGCAAATGGCACGATGACTCGCACCGGTTTGGCGGGATACGCGGCCGGGAACGCAGCGATGCAAGTTGCCGCAGGGGCGAACATCAGAAAAATAATCCACAACGGAAACGGCTTCGTCATAGGTGCTTCTTCCCTGTCATCGGAACTATTCGGACGTGCCGTATATTACGCCCTGCGCGCACTTGCCGATCCGCAAATCAACGCTCCAGACCCGTTGCGCCGGCAGGCACGTCATAAAACGCCAGCGTCATCGCCACGCTGGTGTAGAACCCCATCAGGGCAATCACATCGGTAATACCCACGTCACCCAGCGCTTCGAATGCGCGCTCGTACAGGCCCTTGGACACCCAGCGCGCACTGACCAGGCACGTCGCCATTTCGTAGATCACCTGTTCGCGCTTATCGGTGAACGACGCGGGCAAGCCTGACAGAATGGCCTCGACTTTGTCGTTCGGCACCCCGGCCGCCTTCGCCGCGCGCTCGTGCGCGTTGGTCGCGTACGCCGTATGGAATTTGCTGTTGACGATACACACCACGATTTCGCGCTCGCGTTCGCTGAGCGAGTAGCCTTTGCGAAAATGCGCGCCGAACGGCCCCATCACCTTGGCCAGTTTGGGGTTGTGCACGTAGATCTTCGCGGGGCCGGGCAGCTTGCCGCGCGTCTCCATCAGCACGTGGTAGCCCTCCTGCTGCTCCGGCGTCATCTGATCGTAGGGAATTTCAGCATAACGTCCGAAGGTGGGATTTGTTGCCATGAAGAGTCTCCAGTGATGGTGGGATTAAGGTCGCGCGGCATACCGCCGCGATTGATCGCTGCCATTGAATTTATCCCCGGCACGATAAAGCGTCAATCGCGTTTGTTGCGTTGCGCTCCGGTATTACGGTAGCTTCGCACGAGTCGCTTGAATCAGCCGTGTATTCACGGCAATTTCTTTCTGGATCAGCGCTGAAAACTCGCCGGGGGAATTGCTGCGCGGCTCCAATCCCTGCCGGTTGAAAACGTCCTTCATATCGGCGGCATTGACGATGGCGCCGATCACCGCATGCAGCCGCATCAGAATTTCTTTGCGCACCCCGGCGGGCGCCACCACGCCGTACCAGCCCGAGCGGTCGTAACCCGGCAGCCCTGATTCATTCACCGTGGGCAGTGCCGGCATCAGCGGCGAGCGGCTCTCGCCGGTGACCGCGAGCGCGCGCAGTTTGCCGTGATTCAGCAGCGGCAGCGCCGGCGGTATGCTGGGAAAGGTGATATCGACTTCGCCGCTGGCGTTGGCCACCGCGCTCTCCGCGCCGCCCTTGTACGACACTTCGACCACATGGATTTTCGCCATCGACTTGAACAGTTCACCGGCCAGATACGGCGCACTGCCGGCGCCGGACGAGCCGTAATTCAATTTGCCCGGTTGCGCGCGCGCCAGCGCGATCAATTCGCGTGCGCCGCGCACCGGCACCGACGGATGCACCACCAACAGATAAGGCCCCACAGCCAGCAGCGATACCGGCGCCAGATCACGTTGCAGGTCATACGGCAGCTTGGCGTGCAGAGCCGGCAACGCAGTACTGGAAGAAGTTTGGATCAGCAAGGTGTGGCCATCGGCGGGCGCGGCGGCCACCCGTTCAATCGCGAGCGAACCGCTGGCGCCGGCGCGGTTTTCCACGATCACCGGTTGCCCCAGCATCTCGGCCAAACGAGGCCTAACGATGCGCGCCAGCACGTCGCCCGCAGTGCCCGGCGGAAAGCCGATCAACAGATGTACGGGCTTGGCAGGACTGCCTTGTGCCGCGGCATCGAGCGCAGCGACACCCGCAACCATGCCGACGACGAAGCGCCTCATCGACCTGATCGATCTAATCGAGATTGCCTTCATAGACATAGCCCGACTCGTTGCCTTTGACGGTGACTCGCTCCATGTGGCGCACTTGCCCGTGGTCATAGTCGTTCACCGCGTTGTGCATGGTGCAGCGGTTGTCCCAGATTATCAGATCGTCTTTTTGCCACACGTGGCGATAGACAAACTGCGACCGCGTGGCGTGATCGAGCAGGTAGTTCAGCAGCGGCGCGCTTTCGGCCATCGTCAGGCCGTCGAATTTTTTGATTCGGAAGGCGAGAAACAGCGCTCTGCGCCCGGAATCCGGATGCGTTCTCACGATAGGATGTGCGGCGCGCGTGAGCCGCAGCGATGCCGCATAACGCTCGGGCGTGGAGCGATCCAGCGTGCGGTTGTCTTCCTGCACATGCACGCCGTGCAGCCCTTCAAGCAAGGTCTTCATGCCCTCCGACAACCCGTCGTAGGCGGTGTAGCCGTTGCTGAACATCGTGTCACCGCCTATCGACGGCAGGGTAATGCCGCGCAGCAGCGACGCCTTCGCAGGGCTGGCGACAAACGAGCGGTCGGAGTGCCAGCCTTCGCCTTGATAACGTTCATCGAGCGGCGTCGGCGACGGATTGGGCTTGTTGGTCACCAGCACCAGTTCCGGATGATCCGGCGCCATGTGGGCGATGCGATGCGGCGGCGTGAGTTGCAGCTCGCCAAAATGACGGCCAAAGGCAATGTGTTGTTCGCGTGTCAGCGATTGGCCGCGGAACAGCAGCACGCAGTGATCGACAAATGCGGCATGGATTTCGCGAAAAGTGGTGTCATCCACCGGTTTGCGCAGATCAACGCCGGTGATTTCCGCACCCAACGCGTGTGACAGCGGTCGAATGTGCAAACTCACTTCAAACCTCCTGCTGAAATAACATGCCGTGAATGAAAATTCCCGCCAACCCCGCGCCTCAATCCAGCTTCACATTCGCCGCCTTCACCACCCCCCCCCACTTGGCGTAGTCCGCCTTCAGTTGCGCCGCCAGTTGTTCCGGCGTGCCCGGCGCGGGGTCGGCGCCGCGCGCGGTGAGGCGTTCGCGCAAATCCCTGTCGGCGAGCGCTTTGTTCAGGCCTGCGTTGAGCTTATCCATGACATCGCGTGGGGTTTTACCCGGCACAAAAATGCCGTACCAGTTTGACGCATCCACCTTGGGCAGACCCTGCTCCGCCATCGTCGGCAAATCGGGCAGCAGCGTCGAGCGTTTGGCCACCGTGATCGCCAGCGGACGCACGCGCCCGCTTTGCGCATGTGGCAGCAGCACCGGCAAATCGGCGATCATCATCTGGGTGTGACCGCCCAGCGTGTTGGTGACGGCGGGCGCAGCGCCGCCGTAGGGCACATGCACAATCTGCGTGCCGGTTTCGGTTTTGAAGAGCTCCAGCACCAGGTGCGGCAAGCCGCCGTTGCCGGTGGAAGCGGCGTTTAACTGCCCGGGCCGGGCTTTGGCCAGCGCGATCAATTCCTTCACGTTTTTCACCGGCAGCGACGGATGCACCACCAGCAGTTCCGGCGTGGTGGTCACCATGGAAACCGGCGCAAGATCGCGCTGCCATTCAAACGGCAGATTGGGATACACATGCGGATAAATCGCCAGCGCCGTACTCGACAACACCATCGAATAGCCGTCCGGCGGCGATTTCGCCACGTTGTCCACGCCGATGGTGCCGCCCGCGCCGCCGCGGTTATCGACGATCACCGATTGACCCATCGCCTCGCTGAGTTTAGGCATGATCATGCGCGCCACGATATCGATTGGCCCGCCGGCCGGGAATGCGACCACGATGCGCAATTGCTTTGCGGGGTAGCTTTGCGCGCAGGCCATCGAGGGCAACACTGTTGCCGCAACCACCGCCAGCCATTTACCAGGGAAAACCATGCGGAGACTCTCGTCAGATTGTAAAGTTCCGATTGTGGAACAATCATCGCCGGAACTCAATCGCCGGTTGAGCGCATGTGCCGCGACTGATAACATTAGAGGTTCCACTATATCAACGCTCGCTCAGATGCCGCCCATAGCCCAACGCGGCCTGCGCTGGCGAACACATCGTTTTTCACGCTAAACGCCTCACTCTTCACTATTATCAAGGTAATCGCTATGCAAGAATTCGACGTATTGGTGGTCGGCAAAGGTAACGCCGCCCTGTGTTCCGCCCTCTCCGCGCACGAGCACGGCGTTAAAGTCGCGATGCTCGAAGCCGCTTCCGAAGACGAACACGGCGGCAACAGCCGCTTCGCCGGCGGCGTGATGCGCTTTGCGTATGAAAAGGTGGACGACTTAAAGCGCATCACCGAGGTCACCGATGAAGAAGTCGCCACCAGCGATTTCGGCACCAACACCACCGATGAGTATTACGACGATCTGTATCGCCTGACCTCGTATCGCTCCGACCCCGACCTGTCGGAGATTCTGATTACGCAAAGCCAGGACATCATGGCGTGGCTGCGCACCAAGGGTGTGAAGTTTCTGCTGAACTTCGGCCGCCAGTCGGGGCTGGTCAACGGCAAGCGCAAGTTTTTCGGCCGCATGCCGATTGAAGCGCACGGCGGCGGCGCGGGGCTGGTCGATTATCTCGACAAAGCGGTTAAAGCCAAGGGCATTGAAATTTTCTACGACACGCGCGCGGTATCGCTGATATACGACGGCGAAAAAGTCTCCGGCGTGCGCGCACAAATGAAAGGCAAGATGACCGAAATCCGCGCGAAGTCGGTCGTTCTCGCGTGTGGCGGCTTCGAAGCCAACCCCGAAATGCGCACGCGTTACCTCGGCCCCGGCTGGGAGCTGGTAAAAGTGCGCGGCTCGCGTTTCAATCAGGGCGACGGCTTGAAGATGGCGCTGGATATCGGCGCCGCACCCTATGGCAATTGGTCGGGCAGCCACGCGGTGGGCTGGGATCGCAACGCGCCGGAGTTCGGCGATGTCAGCGTCGGCGATCAATTCCAGAAACACAGTTATATTTTTGGCGTGCTGATTAACGCCGACGGCAAACGTTTTGTCGATGAAGGCTGGGATTTCCATTCGTTCACCTACGCCAAGTACGGCGGCGAGGTGTTGAAGCAGCCGGCGCAGTTCGCGTGGCAGGTGTTCGATTCCAAAGTCACCAAGCTGCTGCGTTCGGAATACCGCATCAAGATGATGACCAAGGTGTCGGCGAACACGCTGGAAGAACTCGCCACCAAGCTCGAAGGCGTGAACCCGCAGGGCTTTTTGAAAACCGTGCGCGAGTACAACGCGTCGATCAAAAAAGACGTTCAGTTCGACCACACCATCAAAGACGGCAAATGCACCGTCGGCATCGAGCCGCAGAAATCCAACTGGGCGCAGCCGCTCGACGCGCCGCCGTATGACGCCTACCAAACCACCTGCGGCATCACCTTTACCTTCGGCGGCCTGCGTATCATCAAAGAAACCGGGCAGGTGATGAACGTGCATCTGAAACCGATCCCCGGCCTCTACACGGCGGGCGAAATGGTCGGCGGCCTGTTCTTCTTTAATTACCCGAGCGGCACCGGGCTGGTGTCCGGCGCAATCTTCGGACGCATCGCGGGCGCGGGCGCAGCGCAGGCGGCAAAAACGGCCTAGCGTCCGTGTTAGCCGTGCGGCGATGGGTAAGCGCGGCCTGCACGGGCATGGTCGCGCTTGCGTGTACGCAGGCGGCGGCGCAACCGTATCCGTCCAAACCCGTGCGCTTCATTATTCCGTTTGCGCCCGGCGGCGGCAATGACATCATCGGGCGCGCGATAGCCGCCAAGCTCACCGACGCATGGAAGCAGCAGATGGTGGTGGACAACCGCCCCGGCGCGGGCGGCAACATCGCCGGTGAAATCACCGCGCGCGCCGCGCCGGATGGCCACACGGTATTTCAGTTCAATATCGCGAACGTGATTGCCGCGAGCATCTACCCGAAACTCGCCTATGACCCGGTGCGCGATTTCGCGCCCGTCACGCAAATCGGCGGCAGCCCGTTCCTGCTGGTGGTTCACCCCTCGGTGCGCGCCAACGACGTGCGCGAACTGATCGCGCTGGCCAAGGCGCAACCCGCGCTGCTGAATTACGCGTCGTCCGGCAATGGCGGCTCCACCCATCTGGTGACGGAGTTGTTCAAATCGATGGCGGGCATTTCCATGACGCACATCCCCTACAACGGCGCGGGGCCGGCGCTGACCACCTTGCTCAGCGGGCAAGTGCAACTGTTCTTCATGGTACCCGCCACCTCGCGCGCGCACATCAAGGCCGGGCGGCTGCGCGCGCTCGCGGTCTCCAGCGCGCAGCGCAGCAAGCTGATGCCCGAAGTGCCGACCGTGGCGGAATCCGGCGTGGCCGGGTTTGAAGGCAGCACCTGGTACGGCGTGGTGGTTCCCGCGCGCACGCCGCCCGCCATCGTCACGCAATTGAACCGCGACATCGTGGCCGTGCTGAACGAACCCGACATGCGCGAACGCATGAGCAACCAGGGCATCGAATTGGTCGCCAGCTCTCCCGATGCATTCGCCCGTTTTATACAGGCTGAGCATGCCAAGTGGGCGCGGGCGGTGAAGATTTCCGGGGCGCGGGTGGATTGAGAGTCCGCAGTTAAGCAATTGTTTTTATTTACTTTTTAAACAAACCAATCCGAAAGAAAACGTTGGCAAAATTGCCCACTGCTCAGTTCCTTCCCCTTCAGCGGGAAGGTGGGGATGGGGGTGGGGTGCGAGCGCGCTAACCCCACCCCCACCTTCCCCCTGAAGGGGAAGGCGTTTCATTGAACTGCCTTTTCGTACACGCCTGAATAGCTACGACTTTTTTATCGCACCACCCTTGGAGCTTCAAATGAGTCACGAAACCACCGCCGATAACCCCTACACCCGCGGCGTCGCGCAATTTGTCGCGGGCCTGACGTTTGATGCGATTCCGTCCGAGGTCATCACGCGCATCAAACTGCTGATGCTCGACTCGCTCGGCTGCGCGCTCTACGGCGCCGATCTCGAATGGAGCCGCATGTTACAAGCCACGCTCACGCGCGTGGATACCTCGCGCACCTGCAACGTCTGGGGCACTGCGCTGAAACTTTCCGCGCCGCACGCCGCATTGATTAACGGCACACAGGTGCAAGGCTTCGAGCTCGACGACGTGCATCGCGCGGGCGTGCTGCACGTGGGCGCGGTGGTGTTGCCGTCGCTGATCCCGATTACCGAAATGAATCCCGGCCTGAGCGGCAAGGATTTCCTCACCGCCGCCGTCGCCGGTTATGAAACCGGCCCGCGCGTGGGCCTGTGCATGCGCCCTGAGCACATCGCGCAAGGCTGGCATTCAGGCGCAACCCTCGGCGTGTTCTCGGCGGCGGCAAGCGCCGCCCGCGCCTTGAAGCTCGATATGGATAAAACGGTACACGCGCTCGGCATCGCCGGCACGCAAGCATCGGGGCTGATGGCCGCGCAATACGGCGCCATGGTCAAACGCATGCACGCCGGACGCGCATCGCAATCGGGTTTGTATGGCGCGCTGCTGGCGCAATCCGGCTTCACCGGCATCGTCAATGTATTCGAAAGCGCATACGGCGGCTTCTGCACCACGTTTTCGCGTTCGCAGGATCGCTTTGATCTGCCCGAACTCACCGCGGGCTTCGGCAGCGTGTGGCAAACGCTGAACGTGGCGCTGAAGTTTTATTCGTGTGTCGGCAGCAACCACACCACGCTCGACGCGATACGCGAGATGCAGGCCGAAAAACCCTTCGGCGCGAAGGACGTCAAAAAAATCGCCATACATGGTTCGCAGGTCACCATGGATCACACCGGCTGGAAATACGTGCCGCAGGGGTTGACCGCGGCGCAACTCAACCTGTCGTACTGCATCGCGACGTGGCTGCTGGAAGGTGATTGTTTTGTCGATCAGTTTACCGAAGACAAAGTCGCCGATCCCGCGCGCATGAAGCTCGCCGAAATCGTCGAAGTGCATCACGACGACGCCATCACACGCTTAGGCGCCAAGTTCCGCCACAAGGTCCGCGTTGAAGTATTCCTCAACGACGGCACGCACATGGAACGCGCCATCGAATCCGCGCGCGGCAGCGAATACAAATTCGCCTCGGAGTCCGACATCGTGGCGAAATTCGAGAAGCTCGCGGTGAAGGCGCTACCCAAAACGCAGGTTGAGCAACTGCGGGATGCGATGCTGGGGTTGGACAAGTTGGACGATGCTTCAGCGATTGCGCGGTTGCTGGGCAAACGCCGATAGGTAAAAGTCGTGATTTGATCTCGTGCCATCCCAGCGTGAGCGAACGCAACTTACGGCTTCCCTCACCCGTAGCCCGTCCGCGCCGCTGTCGCGTAGCTTGCCGACAACGGAACCTTTGACGCGATTTACCTGTCATTCAAAGGTTCGCCCCGCACTGGGGCACGTTTCGTTTACCGTCTGTTCACCTCCATCCGCCGATGCCGTCACACCTTTGCGTTCGCCGCCTGCTTGCCCTGTGCGCACTCGTGCTATGCCTGCCGCCCGCCTTCGCCGCGGACCCACCGCCGCTGCAATGCGATAAATCCACCGCCTGCGAGTTGCAGATTTACATCGAGAACGACAGCCTGGGCAACGGCACCGACCGCTATTACACCAACGGTATCAAGTTTGGCGGCGGCGTGAATGCCGACCGCGTGATCGAGCGTCTGCTGCAAACACCGGCGCGCAGCGCGCTGGAACGCATCTCCGATCACCTGGGCGAAGTGCATGTCGGACTTTTTCTCGGCCAGAATCTCTACACACCCCAGCGCATCACGGTAGCGCAACCGCAACTGTTCGACCGGCC
>CANIID010000219.1 GCA_947467315.1 Betaproteobacteria bacterium
ATGCACATCAAGGCCGATGCCAAAGCCACTGCCGAAGCTGTTCTGGCCAAACTTGTCGAGCAGAAGTTTTCGTCAGCCGGTGCGCGCTCGCCGATGCTCGCCAATCAGATCGCGGCGATGGCAGCGCGGCCGGACTCCAAGGAGTTTCTGGTCGCCGCCGATACCGTGGATCCGCGCCCGGCAATGCTGGAGCTGGATGCCGCGATACCCAAGGACTGGACGGTGGTCTGCGGCGGCGCGCATTTCGCCGGCATCGCGGTAACGCATATGTACGGGCGTCACGCGCAGAACGTGCATGTGATCAACGATTTCGGCGCCATCGGTTCGGCGTTTTCGGTCGCCATCGGCATGGCCGCCGCACGCAACGACGGCAAGGTGTTGTTGATCGAGGGCGACGGCAGCCTGATGATGCACATACAGGAAATGGAAACGCTGCGCCGGCAGGGCATCCGCATGCTGATTTGCGCGGTGAACGACGGCGGCTACGGCGCCGAGGTGCATAAGTTCAGGGCCCAGTGTTACAACCCGCAAGAGTCGGTGCATGGCCGCGGCGACCTTGCCGCCATCGCCCGCGGGTTCGGATTACGCGGCGAGAAAGTCACCAGCCTAGACCGATTCAAGACGCTGTTCGCGGCGCACCAACAGGCAGGGCAGGCTGAGCTGTGGGACTTGCACGTGGATGATGCGATTCCGTCGGCGCCGTACCGGCGCATACACTTCGGCGAGGTTTGACGGTACACGTGAATTTTCGTAACTATGCAGCCCATGCTCGCCATGAGCCGCGAATAAAGTAGCGTGCGCTGTGCGCACGATTTGTGAACGGGTCGTGCGCACAGCGCACGCTACAACAGCCCTTGGATCAAGTCCGGGGCAAGCTCTGGGTTCGTCGAAGGGCGCACGCATGTAAGACGGCTTCGACAAGAGGTGTCATGTATTTTTTTGGGGGCAATAATGGCAAGCACTACGCCGCCATCCCCTCCAGCACATAAGGCAATATCCCGCCACGCTTCACGTATTCAATCTCGGCTTGCGTATCGAGCCGCACGGTGAGCGTGACGTTTTCGCTGCGGCCATCGGCGTGGTGTATCACCAGCGTCACGGGCTGACGCGGTTTCGCGGCATCGGTAAGCCCCAGTACATCAAACTGTTCAGTGCCGTTTAATCCCAGCGTCGCCACCGTCACGCCCGCCGGCAACTGACACGGCACCACGCCCATACCGACAAGATTGCTGCGGTGGATGCGTTCAAAGCTGTTGGCGATGACCACGCGCACGCCCAGGAGGCGCGTGCCTTTGGCGGCCCAGTCGCGCGCGCTGCCGGTGCCGTATTCTTCGCCGGCGATGACGATCAGCGGGGTTTTTTCCGTCGCCTCGGTTGCATAACGCATCGCCGCGTCGTAAATGCTCATTTGTTCGCCGCTGGGTTGATGCACGGTGACGCCGCCTTCGATGCCCGGCGTCATGATGTTGCGCAAACGGATGTTGGCGAAGGTGCCGCGCACCATGATTTCATGATTCATCCGGCGCGAGCCGTAGTTGTTGAAGTCGTTGACCGTAACCCCATGTTTTTCAAGGTAAATTCCGGCGGGCAGCAAGGCCTTGATACTGCCGATGGGGCTGATGTGATCGGTGGTGATGGAGTTGCCTAGCAGCGCCAGCGCGCGCGTGCCGCGATAGTCGACGAGACTGGATTTTGTCAGCGAGGCATCCGATACCCACGGCGGTTCCTGGATGTAGGTGGAGTCATGGTTCCACGCAAACAACTCGCCCGCGCCTTGCGCGATGGTGTCCCACAGCGGATTCATTTGCGATGCGGTCATGCCATACACCGCGCGGTAGTGTTCCGGGTTCATCGCCGTGGCCATGTGCGCGGCGATTTCGTCGGGCGTGGGCCAGATGTCTTTCAGATACACGGGTAGGCCATTGCTACCGGTGCCCAGCGCTTCAGTGGCCATGTCGATATCGATGCGCCCCGCGATGGCAAACGCCACGATCAGCGGCGGGCTCATCAAAAACGCCGCGCGCACGGCCTGATGAATGCGCGCTTCGAAATTGCGGTTGCCCGATACCACCGCGCACGTGACCACGTCGTTGTCGATAATGGCTTTTTCGAGCGCCGCATCAATGGGGCCGCTGGCGCCAAAGCAGGTGGCGCAACTGTAGCCGGCGACGTTAAAGCCGAGCTGGTCGAGCGCAGGCTGCAAACCTGCGGCGTCGAGATATTTACTCACCGCCACCGAGCCGGGGGTCAAAGACGTTTTCACCCACGGCTGCGTTTTCAAGCCGCGCGCCACGGCTTTTTTGGCCAGCAACCCGGCGGCCAGCATCACACCGGGATTCGAGGTGTTGGTGCAGGACGCAATGGCGGCTATTACCACGTCGCCATCGCCTGGGCCGGATTTCTTTTGGATGGATTTTTTAGCATAGCCGCCATCGGCAATCGGCGCGGTGAGCAAGGCATCGAAGCGCGGCTTGAGCTCCGTGAGCGGCACGCGATCCATCGGCCGCTTGGGGCCGGCGACATTAGGCACGATGCTGGCGAGATCCAGCGTCAACACCTGCGAGAAATCCACTTCGCCGGGTTCGGCCGCGCCGAAGATGCCCTGCATGCGGTAGTAGGCTTCGGTGGCGGCGACTTGCGCTTCGTCGCGCCCGGTCGCGCGCAGGTAACGCAGCGTTTGTTCATCGACCGCGAAGTAGCCTATGGTCGCGCCGTACTCGGGCGACATGTTCGATACCGTGGCGCGGTCGGGCACAGTGAGGTTGGCGACGCCATTGCCGAAAAACTCCACGAACTTGCCCACCACTTTGTGTTGCCGCAGCATTTCAGTCACATGCAGCACCATGTCGGTGGCGGTGACACCCGGCTTCAAGCTACCTGTGACATGCACGCCCACCACGTCGGGCGTGAGGAAGTAGACCGGCTGCGCCAGCGTGGCGGCTTCGGCTTCGATGCCGCCCACGCCCCAGCCCACGCAGCCCAGGCCCGCAATCATGCCGGTGTGCGAATCAGTGCCCACCAATGAGTCGGGGAAATACGCGCCGTCGCGTTCCAGCACGCCGGGCGCGAGATATTCGAGATTCACCTGATGCAAAATGCCGCCGCCGGGGGGAATCAAACGGATGCCCTTGTACGCCTGCATCGCCCATTTCACAAAACGAAAGCGCTCCGCGTTGCGCTGGATGTCGAGCGCCATGTTTTTTTCCGCCGCGTCGGGTGTGCCGTGAAAATCGACCATCAGGGTGTGGTCGAGCACCATGTCCACCGGCACCTTGGGCTCGGCCAGCGACATCGGAAGGCCGCGTTTTTTCACTTCACCGCGTATGGCCGTCAAATCGCCCAGCAGCGGTATGCCCGCCATGCAATTTAGTACCACGCGCCCGACGATGAAGGGAATTTCCGCGGTGCGCGGCGCGTTGGGTTGCCATGACGCGACTTCACGGACTTGTTCTTCGGTGACCAGATCGCCGCCGCTGTTGCGCAGCAATGATTCAAGCACGATACGCAGCGACACCGGCAGGCGGGAGATTTTGCCCAGCCCCTGTTTTTCGAGCGCGGCGAGGGAATAGCAGTGGCCGATTTTGCCGTTGCCGAGATTGATGTTGATTTTGCAGGAGGATTTGAGGGTCATGATCTTTAAAAACGTAGAGGGGCAGGGGCATCGCGAGTGGCACTGTGTTATGGGTTCCCGCCTTCGCGGGAACGACGGCGGCAGACTGTAACTATTTACTGAACCGGCGTCCCCTTAACGATCGTGCGGTACAGCAGTCGGCGCAACGGCAAATCATAGTCCCCCACCGCGCGATGCTGCGTGGAGCAGTTGTCCCACATCACAAAGTCGCCGACTTGCCACTGATGGCGGTAGACAAACTCCGGGCGCACGGTGTGTTCGTAGATCTGTTGCAGCAACGCTTCGCTTTCACTTTCGCTCATGCCGGCGATCTGCGAGGTGCATCCCGGATTGACGTAGATGCATTTGCGACCGGTAAAAGGATGCGTGCGCACAACAGGGTGTTCGATGCCGCTTTGGATTTTTTTGCTGAGTTCCGCGCCCAGATCGAGCGGTGTTGCAGAAAATTTCTTGCGTCCTACGCCATGCACGTTGATCCCGCGCAGGCTGCTCAAGCGCTGACGCAGCTCGGGTTCAAGCGCGTCATAGGCCGCGCTGGTGCTGGTGAAGTAAGTATCGCCCAGCGGCGCGCTGTCTTTAACCGGTATTTCCACGCCATACAGCACGGTGATGCGGTAAGGGGTTTGCAGATAAGCGCCGTCGGTGTGCCAGTGGCGCCCGGCGTCGGCGAGGCCGATGGGCTGGCCGTCTTCGATAATGTTGGAGTTAATCATCAGTTCGGGAAATCCGGGCCGCGAAAATTTGCGCAGCGGATGCACGTCCAGCGGGCCGAGTCGGCGGCTGAACGCCATGAAGTTTTCCAGCGTGAGTTGCTGGCCGCGCATGATGACCACGCCACGTGTATCGAGCACGTGCAGCACCTCATCTATCGTGGATGCATCGGTGTCGCGGGATAAATCCAGCCCGCTGATTTCAGCGCCGATGTGCGGCGTGAGATGATTTACGTTCATTACGTTGGGCATACTGCCTTTCCTGTTTTCTATTTTCTATTCCAGTTTTGCACCCGTGGCTTTAACCACGCGACCCCATTTCACCAAATCACGCTCGATTTTTTCAGCGAACGCTTTAGGCGTCGATGCGATGATGTCCGCGCCCTGATTCGTTAAACGATCACCGAGCGCCGGCGACTTTAACAGGGCGACGAGTTCGTTGCTGAGTTTGTCGATCACCGGGGTTGACGTGCGTGCGGGCGCGAGCATGCCCAGCCATGAGTCCACTTCAAACCCTGCCACACCGGTTTCCGCGATAGTGGGTAGTTCAGGCGCAGTCTTCGAGCGCGCACGTCCGGTGGTGGCCAGGGCCTTCAATCGCCCGGATCGAACATGCGGTAAGGCTGCCACCTGGCCCAGAAACATAAACTGCACCTGTCCTGCGATCAGATCATTCACCGCCGGCCCGCCGCCCTTGTAGGGCACGGTGACAAAGCGTATGCCGACCATGCTTTTAAACAGTTGCCCCGCCAGATGACCGGCAGCGCCATTGGCCGGCGTGGCCATGGTCAGCTTATCGGGCTGCGCTTTGGCGAGGTTAATCAGCTCGCCGACATTCTGTACGGCCACCGACGGATGCACCACCAGCATCAAGGGAAACACGTTGATCAGTGATATCGGCGCGAAGTCCCTGACGGTATCGAACGGCATGCGTGCAAACAGAAACGGATTGACCACCAGCGCCGATTGCACGCCCATCAGCAGTGTGTAGCCATCGGGCGGTGCAGAGGCCGCCATCTCGGTGCCGACATTGCCGCCCGCGCCGCCGCGATTGTCGATCACCACTTGCTGCGCCAGCCGTTCACCGAGCTTTTGCCCGACGATACGTGCGACGGCATCGGAGTTTCCGCCGGGCGGGAAGGGCACGATCAGGCGGATCGGGCGTGCCGGGTAGTGCTGGGCACACACATGCAGCGCCACGGCGGACATGGCCGCCGCGATGCCGTACCGCAGCGTTGCGGATGTAAGGCAATGCCTGAAAAACGGGGCTGGTTTGATCCGGGTGGAATTCATGTCTGCAGAGGCGACGCGATCTTGTGGTGAGTGCCGTGCTGTACCGCGTTGCACTATTATATCGAGAAGCGCCGAGTCGACGAGTCGCGATGCCCCACTGACGATGGACTGGATCAACCTGACCGCAGGCGGGTGGACCATGCTTGCATTCAGGTCTGCGCGTGTGCGCGCTGATTTGCGACTCAAGAATCGCCATGGATTGCCGATACCCTAGGTGGACCGCTCGAAACGAGCACTCGTTCGAGTCTTGCGGCTGCTGATCTGCGCCTACCTCTGGAGGGGCGTTCGTCGGAATTTAACCTATTCGGCAGTGGTGATAGCAGTACCGAGCGAGCGGGTAAAGGAAGGTCATGAGCGTCGGCGTCCTGTCTACACCCCGAGTCGAGTTGCCAAAAATGGGGCGGTTCGCCATTCGCCGCTCGCTGGGCGGCGGCGCCCGGGGAAAAGTCTTTCAGGCGATTGATCCGGTTTCCGGGCAGCACGTGGCGATTGGCTGGCTGAACACGATGCAGAGTGACCGGTGCGGCTCAGTAACGGATTCCTGGTTGAGTGAAGTGCGCAGGATCGCCGGTCTGCGGCATCCAAACATCGTGGCGCTGCAGGAATCGGGCGTGTATAAGGAATCCCCGTTTCTGGTATCAGATTTCGTGCAAGGCACGACGCTTCGTGACCGGCGATTGCAGGTTGGGCCTCTGCCCGTGCAAGTCGCATTGCGGTTGTTCAGCGCAATACTTGCCGGCGTGGCGTATGCGCACGCGCAGAATATTCATCATCTCACGCTGTCACCGGAAAACGTCATGGTAGACGCGGCCGGCGTTCCCCGCGTCATGGATTTTGGCATTGCCCGACTGACGGGTGGAGAACGATTTGCATGTGGTGGCCGGTCGATGTCACCCCGCCGCTACGCGTCGCCGGAGCAATTTACGGAAGGGCCGGTCACGGCTCGCGCGGATGTTTACGCGTTGGGCATGATGCTGCTTGAAATGATGGGTGGACGGCCATCGGGATACACGGAGATCGCGCAGGCGCCGCACGGCGGCGCGCCTGTCCAGGAGGATATGGATCGCATCGGACTCGCCCCCATGCTGCGGGCGCTGATCGGCTGCGCGCTGAGCGTCGATGCGAATAGCCGCTATGCCGACGCCGCGGCCATGAAGCTTGCGGTGGATGAATTGATCGTTCCAGACGATCCGGCGACAGAGCGCGGCGCCATCGGGTTACTGCTTCAGCGTATGGAACAGAAGCCGAGCTTTCCCGCACTGTCAAAGAATCTGATGGAAATCAACCGGCTGGCCGACGAGAGCAGCAATGCGAATATCGCCAAGCTGGCCAACATCGTGCTGTGCGATTACGCCATCACCAACAAGCTGCTTCAGCTCGCGAATTCATCCTTTTACGGCGGTGCGCACCAGGGTATCAAGACGGTGTCCAGGGCGATTCAGGTATTGGGCATGGGCGTTATCCGCACAACCTGCAACGGCCTGGTTTATTTCAATGCCCTGAAAGGCGATAGTCCGCAACTGAAGGACGCGCTGATCAGCTCCTTTGTCGGTGCGCTGATCGGACGCCATTTTGCGATTCGGCTCAAGCGCAAGGATCTCGCCGAGGAGTCATTCATTAGCGGCATGTTCTATCGCCTCGGAAGAAGTCTGACTCTCTATTATTTTCCGGAAGAATTTTGCGAGATCACGCGGTTGGCCGCCCAATTTGGTTTGGGCGAGGAGGCAGCCGCGCTTCGCGTGCTCGGGATTGGTTATGGTGAACTCGGGGAGGCGGTCGCGGCGCGCTGGAAGTTTCCGGACACGATACGCCAGAGCATTCGGTATCTCGCGCCCGGCGTGCTGCCCAAACCCGCAAAATTTGTCGAATTGCAGCAGCAGATTGCTGCATTCTCCAATGAACTTTGCGAACTGGCTGCCAGTGCTCCGGCAGAAGAGGGGGTAGAGCGGTTGACCGCGTTTTCAACACGTTTTGGCGGAATCATATCTATCGAGCCGTTGGCGCTGGTCGAATTGCTGGATGCCGCGCTCCAGCGATTAAAAGAGTTTTCGCCGGTGCTGGGTCTGGAACTGCGGGGCAGCCGGTTTGTCAGTTGCGCCGGTGAATTTCTGACGGCCATGCAATTGCAGATGACGCCAGAGCTAGAGCAAGCCAGTGCCGCGCCAATCAGTTAATGCGAATGCCCGCACCCCTGATCACTTTGATCCATTGCGCAAAGTCGCGTTTTAAGGTCGCGGCAAATTCTTCGGTAGACGTGGTTGCAATATCCGCGGCCTGCGCAGCCATGCGCTCTTTCATGTCTTGGGTGTTGGCGACGGTGACGATTTCCGTGTGCAGGCGCGTGCGTATCGCGGCGGGTAATCCTGCGGGGCCAAGCACGCCGTTCCAGGTAATCACGTTCACGCTGGGCATGCCGGCTTCTCGGGCGCTGGGCACATCGGGCGCGATTTTCCAGCGCTTCTGATCGGTGACCAGCAGCGCCTTGAGCTTGCGGTTTTGCACGTAAGTGATGGCCGACGGCATGGTGGCGAACATGGCTTCGACGTGGCCGCCCATCAGATCAATCACCGCCGGGCCGCCGCCTTTGTAGGGCACGAAGTTAATTTTTATTTTCGTCACGGCACGAAACAATTCGCCGGTCAGGTGATTGGTGCCGCCTGCGCCGGACGTTGCAAAGCTAATGGCGCCGGGCCGCGCCCGCGCAAGAGCAACGAACTCCGCCACGTTTTTCGGTGGCAACGTCGGGTGCGTGACGAGGATATTGGGAAATACAATCACCGGCGTCAACGGCGTGAAATCTTCGGATGAGTTATATGGCAGCTTTTCGTAAAGCCCCGGACTCATAGTGAGTTCGTTGCTGGTGCCGAGCAGCAGCGTATAACCATCGGGCGGCGCTTTGGCGACGAGGCTGGCACCGATGGTGCCGGTGGCGCCGGGACGGTTTTCGACGACTACCGTTTGCCCCAGCGTCTCGGATAATTTTTGCGCGAGCGGACGCGCAATGGCGTCGGCCGGGCCTCCGGGCGGGAAGGGGACGATCAGGCGGATGGGTTTGGTGGGGTAGGTTTGTGCGTGAGCGGTTGCCATAAGCAATACTGTCACTGCCGCGAGTTTCAAAATTGCGAACATCTTTATCTCCCGCCATACCCGCGCAGGCGGGTATCCATGCGGCGTCGCGCGTGGCACTGTGGTATGGGTTCCCGCCTGCGGGGGAACGACACTGTAAGTGATTGCGTATGTGTCCCTGCATTG
>CANIID010000220.1 GCA_947467315.1 Betaproteobacteria bacterium
GCCTAAGATGGCGCGGTGCCATTCTCCAATATGAAAGCAGGCGCCATGGTGTTTTTCTTGTGTGTTGCGAGGATTTTTTCGCGAGTGCTTCCGGCTATCGTCCTTGTGTTTGCCGCCGCCACCGCCGTCGCGCAAACCGAATGGAAGCCACAGCGCGCGATCGAGCTCGTCGCGCCCGTCACCGCCGGCGGCGGGCTCGACCGGCCGGTGCGCGTGTTGCAGCAGATCTGGACTGAGGGCCGCATGGTTCCCGTGCCGGTCACGGTCAGCAACAGGCCGGGCGGCGGCCAATCCGTCGGTTTGAACTATATTCATCAGGGGCCCGGTGACGCGCATCGCGTGGCGTTGATGTCGTCGCCGTATCTCAGTAACTACATCACCGGCAGCAGCAAGCTGCAATATTCGGATTTCACCAATCTCGGTTTTTTGTTCACCGAATACATGGTGGTGTCGGTCAAGCCGGATTCCCCCTTGCGCGGCGCCGGTGATCTGGTGGCGCGCATGAAGGTCGCGCCGGATGCGTTGTCTACCGCCATCGGCACCGCGTTGGGCAACACCACGCATACGTCGATTGCGTTGCCGTTCAAGCGCGCGGGCGTGGACATCAGGCGCATGAAAAACGTGGTGTTTTCCTCGGCGGGGCAATCGATGACGGCGGCGCTGGGCGGACATGTCGATGTGGTGGCCTCCACGCTGTCGATGGCGGTGCCGCACCGGCGCAACGGCAAGCTGCGCGTGCTGGCGATCACCGCGCCCAAGCGCATGGCCGGCGAACTCGCCGACGTGCCCACGTGGAAAGAGCAGGGCGTCGATGTCACGGTGTCCAACTGGCGCTTTATCACCGCGCCTGCCGGTTTGACCCCGGCGCAGATCGCGTGGTGGGATGCATTGTTCGCGCGCACCGTCAAATCACCCGAATGGAAAAAAGTGCTCGACGAGTTTTACTGGGTGGATGAATACGTGCCCAGCCGCGCCGCGCGCAAAATTCTCGATCAGGAAAGCATCGAGATGCGCGAAGTGCTGACTGACCTCGGGCTGGCGAGGTAAGCGCAGTTGATGGCGCTCGGGTGCCGCGGCGCAACGCTACGGCTGCACCACCCACGGCGCAATCGGTGTTTCGCCGAAAATCTCCGGTGCGTACATCGCCTCCACGCGTGCAGGCGGAAATTCAAACGTGCCGGCGTTGTTCAGGCGCACCGTGTATTCCACGCCCCATTGTCCTTGCGGTATGTAGCGATAATAGCCGCGATAACTTTCGGCGGCGCGTTCCTCGAACACCGGCCACGCGCCACTGCGTTGCTGGCCTTGCTGCGCGAGTGTGCTTTCGCGCGCGAGGCCGCGGCCTAAAATAGTTGCGCCGCTGGGCACTGGGTCGCGCACCACCACCCACGTCAGTGCCGCGCTGCTTGACATGGTGAGTGTCACCCGCGCCACGTCGCCCACACTCCATTTCCCCGTAACCTTTTGTTCAATCGGCGTGACCGTGCGCGCGACGGATAAGCCCTGTGCCACCGGCTTGTCGAGTTTCACCGCAGCACGTATCGCAACCGTGGCCCACGGCGCACCGCTGCCTGCGTGACTGAGTGTCAGCGTGTCTTGTGCCGCAGACCAGCCCAGTGCGGTGCTCGCCACGCCCGGCCATGTGACCGTGGCGCTTTGCGCGCCCATGCGCATGGTCGAAGTGCCGCTCACCGGCGCGGCTTCGCGGGCGCGAGCAAAGTCCGCCAGGGCAATGGAACCCCATACGTTTGCCGTGGTGGTGCCCCAGTGGCCCTGCTGTTGCCGCCCGACCAGCCCCGTCACCAGCAGCGGCAACTCGTCGCGCCACGTTGCATCTTCCATGCTCCAGCGGTTGACGATCCACGCGGTGCGCGCGGCGGCGACGTTGCCGTTCCACATAAACCACCACCAGTTTTCGCGCGCTTCGTTGCGCCAGTTAAGCCGCGTGCCCTGCACGTCGTAACGCGCGCGCAGGGCGCTGGCGGCTTCCTTCAGCGCGTCGCTGCGCTTCGCATCCTTGGGCGAGGCCAGCAGGTAACGCACCCAATCGACCAGCGCGGTAGTCGGCAGCAGTGCCATGTCCTGCGGCGAGACGACGCGCTCCAGCGCACGCGCCGGTTCATTTTCGATCAAGGTGGCTTGCAATGACAGCGCGAGCGCGACGCTCACGTCCTGCGGCGCCCAGTCGGCCGCCTTCGCGCGGCCCGCGTGCAAGGTGCGCAGGCCGTTCAGCATGCGCGCCTTTTCGGCGGCGGGTATGGACCATTTCAACGCAGCGGCGGTGTCGAGCACGTAGGCGGTGAGGATTTCGCTGCCGGGCAGTTGCGTGGTGGGGAAGTAACGCGCCAGCCCGTTGCCATCCAGATACTTCGGCAGCTCGCGCATCAGCGCGTCCCAGCCGTCGCGGTCGCCGAGTGCCGCGACCTTGGAGGTTTTTTGTTCGAGGCAGATGAACGGATACGCGCGCATCCACTTGCGCACTTCGGTGAGCGCCGCGTCGCCGAGGCTGGCTTTCCAATCCACCGACACGCCCCCTGCTGTGCCGCGCGCGCCGGTGGGTTGCGCGATGGGCACGGCGGTGGATTTTTCAATCTGCAACAACATCGCCTGGCGCACGGTGACCGGCACGGCGGGTGTGACAATCTGCTCGATCTCAATGGCGTCGCCAAGATCGGCGGATTTCGCGGTGAGGCTCCACTTCAAGCGCTCGACGCCATCGGGCACGCTAACGGGCCATGTAAGTTCATGATTTTCTTCGGGTTTTAGTGTGACCCTGCGGGCCAGCATTAAGCCTCTCGCGGCGTCGGGTGATGGCGCATCGCGCACGCCGTCGCTCATCGTCAGTTGCGCGCGCGCGGTGAATTCAATCGTCACGGCTTGTTTGGTGGTGTTGCGCAGCGTGACTTTTTGCGTGAGCGCATCGCCGCTGCGCACGGAAAGCGGCAGGCCGCTCACCACTTGCAATGGCTGCACCGTGCGCAGCGTGGCCTCGCCGGTGCCGAAACGATCCGCGTTGTGCGTGGCGATCGCCACGATGCGCCAGCGCGTGAGGCTGTCGTTTAACGGCACTTCGACCGTGGCGTTGCCGTGGGCGTCGGTGACGATTTCGGTTTGCCACAGCGCGAGGGTGGAGAAGTCGGAGCGGACGGCGGGGGCGGCAGCGTCGCCTGGCGGGGCGGGTTGAGCGGCTGATTTCATCGCAGGCGCAGGTGCGGCGAATGCTCGTGCCATCAGTGCGTTTGAAGCGCCGCCGGCGGCTGTCGCCTCGGCTACTGCGTCGCCTTGCCGTGCGCCCTCATCCCACGGACGGTATTCCCGCCGAGGGCCGATGGCGATTTCACGCGCCAGCAAGGCGGACAGTGTATGGTGACTGAGCTGCACGGCGCGTTGCCGTGTCATCGCGGCAAACAGGTTCCATGTCGTATTGGGTCGCAGCGATAACAGCGCATCGTCCACCACGGCGAGGGTCACGCGCGCGCCGCTGGCCTGCTGGCCTTGCAGCGTGCGCACGGAAACCGTCACCGGCACGCGCTCGCGCACGCGCGCTTCATCGCGCGACGGTTTTACCGTAACCGTCAGCGCATAGGCCGTGGGCCGCACGCGCAACGGTATCGCGTGCTGCGCGCTGGTCTGCAACGGGCCGATCGCTTCGGGATTGCCGATACTCGCGGCGGCGACCGGACGCTGGAAGCTCGCCGAAATCTGCACGTTCGGCGCGTAGTGGCCTTTAAGTTCCAGCGGAATGCGTGCTTCCGCCGCGTTGATGGCATGCACCCCGTGCGTGAGCACGCCGTCGCGCTCTATCGTCAGCAGCAGTGTCGCCGGCGTGAACGGTGCGCGCACGCGCAACTGCGCAGTCTCGCTCGGCGCCAGTGCAGCGTTGGCGTCCTGCGCGTTGTAGCCTTCGATTTCCAGCACGGCATTCGATGGTACCCAACGTAACTGCCAGTCGTTGAGTGTTGTGGTCGCGGTGTGCTGCTCGCTATCGGCGCGCACGGTGACGAGCCAGAACTCGTTGCCGCCGGTGTTGGCCGCAGCGCCCGGTTGCCAGTCGCAGCGCGCCTGGCCTTGCGCGTCCGTGACCGACTGGCAGGCGGCGCTTTCCTCGCTGAGTCTGACTTGCACGTTGCCCTGTGCACGGGCGCGCGCCACGGTGAACTGCACGGACTTGCCTGAGATCGATTTGTTCGCGGCATCCACCACCACGCCCGCGAGCTCCACCGAGCGCGTGGCAGCGGTGTCACCCGGCTTGACCGTGGCGCGCACGCCCACCTTGTTGGGATAGGGCCACACAGGGAAGGTTTGCGCCACGGTTTGCACTTCGCCATTCGGGTCAGAGAAGCGCATCTCGGCAAGCAGCGTAATCGCGTGTTGCGCCTTGGGCGGTGTGAGCGTGGTGCGCGCGTTGCCTTTGTCGTCGAGCGTCAGGTCACGCGAGGGCTCGCTCTGCGTCTGGAACGGCGGCAGCGTGCGATCGGTGAATTCAAACCCCGCCACCGGCGCGGGCGCGCCCATCGACCAGCGGCCCTGCACGGAAACAAGCTCGCCCGATGCCGCGCCGCCGGCGAGGAAATTGAGTGATAGGTCGAGCGGCAACTCCTGCTGTGTGGCCGAGCGCCACACCGGCGTGCCGGACAATTTGGCGTCGAACACCGGCGCGCGGAATTCTTCGACTTGAAACTGGGCGTCGTAGACCGCGCCTGAAGTGCTGTCGATGATGCGCGCCAGGTAGCGGCCGAGTTTGGCGTTGGCGGGTATGCGCCACGTTGCTTGCGCCGCGCCATGCGCGTTCCACTGGATTTCACCCTTATGCACTATCTCATTGAAATTAAATCGAATTTCAATCGTGCCGTGGCGCGGCGGCAAATGCCGGAAGCCTTCGGCCACTTGCTCGCGCACATGGTTTTCGAGATGCAGCGTTTCACCGGCTTTGAGCAAGGTGCGGTCGAGGAGGGTGTGTCCCACCAGCGTGCCTATGGCTTGCCGCTGGCCGTAGCCGGTTTGGAGTTGCAGCACGGCCATGTCGTCACCCTGACGCACCACGGCCCTATGTCCATAGCGATTGTTCGCAACGCAGCCTGCGCCCAGTGCAACGCTGGCGCTGCCATCGCGCGCGGACTGGCCGCGCCACACCACCGCATCGTTGCAGTCGTAGATTGCCACATCGGCGTTGGCCACCGGCTGCGCGTCGGAGAAGCGCGTGATCCAGATCAGCGACTGGCCCTGTGCGCTTGCACGCACTGTGATGTTGAGATCGGTCACCTGCACCACGCGCGCGCGTTGCGCGGGCGGGCGCTGGTCTTCCCTGCGGGCCGAGCGGTAGGTCGGGCTGTCGATTTCAACCAGCCACAGCCCCGGCTTGTCGAGCGGCAAGCCATGGAACGCCATCGCGCCGCCGCTGGTTTGCACCGGCAGATTCACGGGCGCGGGCAGTTGCGCGGCAAGATGCGCGAGGATCGGATATTGCACGCCGCCGTCTTTTTGCGGCCAGGTGTGTTGCGAATGCAGCAGCGACAACGCGGTTTTTTCGCCACGCTCTCCCAGTTCGCCGCCGATGCGTACCGCCTTCGCCGTGAGTTGCCGCTCGACAAAGCGCGCCGCAACCACCAGTTGCGCGGGCTTGCCGGTTTCCGAAGTGCGCGCGAGTACTGCGCCGTTTTGCGCAAAGCCCGCGTACGGCGGCAGCTTGGCCACCGTGATGGTTTTGGGAAAGTCGCCAAAATTCGTCAGCGTGCGGCCATCGGTGTCGCGCACCATGCCCGCGAGCGTTACCGACACCTTGCCGCCGTCGTCGTAAAGATTGAGCGCTTCGGAAGTGGCATACGACTGCGGCGACTGGCGGTTTACCGGACGCAGCGCGATACGTTTGCCGTCACCGGCACCCTGGACGGTGACGCCGAGCTTGTCGATTTCCTCCGGCGCCACCGGGTAGCTGAACTGGAAGTTAAGGCCGCCGCGCGGATCGCAGCCGGGCACGCCGTCGAGCATGCCGCAGGTGACGTTCAAGGTGAACGGCGGGCGCACCACGTAATTGAATATCTGATCCGTGCGACTCGCCACACCGCTGACGGCGGCGATAGCCGCGCCCCAGATGAGTCGTACTTTCGCGTTGTTGGTGAAGGGCCGCGCGCAGCGGTACGCCTGCCACCACTGTTGATCCCACATGCGCTCCACGTTGGCGAGGTCCATGCCCCCCACGGTCGTGTGCAGCGCGCGCACGCCCTCGTCGCGCGAGAGGCGCTCCACCGTCATGGGTGACGCGCCCTCGGCCTGGCATTGCAGATGGCGGTTGATGCTGGCGATGTCGGGCTGCGCATCGGGCCGCAGCAGGAAGATGTCGTGTTCCTTGATGCTTTGCCCCTGATAGGGGCGCGTTTCGACGAGCTTCGGCCCGCCGGTGGTGAATTCCCAAGGCCCAGCCGCTTTGACATCGCGTCCTTCCAGTGTTTTGACGCCCGCGCGCATCGTTGCCACGCAGCGGGTGCCGATGGGTAGATCGCGCGCCCATTCGACGACGTAGCGCCGCGTATCGACCCAGCGGCCTTTGCCGGGCTCACTGGCCCCTTGCGGACAGTTCACGGTGATGGGTGCGGGTGCATCGCCTTCGCCTAACCTAACCATGTCGGCGCTAAAGCGAATCGCCACTTGCTGGACGCGCCGCACTTCGCCTTGCGGCGTGAAGGAGACAATCTCTGCGGTTTGTGCGCGCGCGACGCCTGCCATCAACAGCAGGACGAGCACCAACCCTGTGGGGGTTAATTTTTTCAAAAAAAACATATGGTTATGAATGTTCTGCTGTGGGTGATACTGCTGTTAACGCGGCAACAAACGGAGTGGGGTTAACGGCGGGCGAACTCAGGCGCTATCAGGTTGCGCGCCCGCTTTGCCATGCGCCACCGTGAAGCTCGCCAGCGTGCTCACCGTCGCCTGCGGATCGGTCACGCGCGACAGCGTGCGGATGCGTGCATTGCATTGCGCGGGCGTCACGTCAAACGCGGTGTAGCCGCGCTGTGTGCCGTTGGAGAATTTCAGGTGCGGATTGTTTTGCCGCGCGGCCTCGGTGATTTTCTGATTGGGGCCTTGCGAGGTGATCGAGGTGCCGACGAATTCCGTGGCGATCACCGGCGATTTTGTGTCGTCGAAATCCACTTTCAAATCGGCGACGATGGCGTTATGCACGTCGCCGCCCAGCACGATGGGGTTGCTCACCTTGCGCGCGGCGATGTGGCCGAGCAGGCGCTCGCGTGCTTGCGGGTAACCGTCCCAACCGTCGGTCCAGTAGCCTTGCTCGCCGCCGGTGATGCGGGTTTGTTTCGCCATCAACGTTTGCTGCGCGATGATGTTCCAGCGCGCGGTGGATTTGTCCAGCGCGTCGTGCAACCAGCGTTCCTGCTCCGCGCCGAGCAGCGTCAAGTCGGGCGAGCGCCGCTCCGGGCAATCGGCATCCTTAACCACCGTGCTGCCGCCGCGGCCGGGGCGCGGGCACACCTGATGCGAGCGATACTGCCGGTCGTCGAGCACGAACACGCGCGCGAGTTGCCCGAAGCCCGCCTGCGTATAGATGCGCGCATCCGGCCCGCGCGGCCGCGCCCACGCGGGCAGCGGCATGTGCTCGTAATACGCCTGATACGCGGCGGCGCGGCGCCGTAAAAATTCATCGGGCGGATCGAGGTCTTGCGAGCGGTCGTTGGCGTAGTCGTTATCGACTTCGTGGTCGTCCCACGTCACCAGCCACGCAAATGCGGCGTGCGCGGCCTGCAAATCGGCGTCGCTTTTGTACAGCGCATAACGATTGCGATACTCGGTCAGGTTCATCGGCTCGCCGACGCCGTGGCTGCGCACCCGATTACTGCCCCACGAGGCTTCATAAATATAATCGCCGACGTGGATCACCAGATCGAGGTCTTCGCGCGCCATGTGGCGATACGCACTGAAGTAACCCTGTTCGTACTGCTGGCACGAGGCCAGCGCGAAGCGCAGCTTGTCGCTGGCCGCGCCGGTAGCGGGCGCGGTGCGAAAGCGCCCCACCGCGCTGGTGGCGCCGCCCACGTGAAAGCGATACCAGTACACGCGCGCGGGTTGCAGGCCGCTGATTTCGGCGTGGATCGAATGCGCGAGTTCGGGTGTGGCGCGTTCAACCCCTTTACGTACCACATTACGAAAGGATTCGCTGTCAGTGATTTCCCAGGTGACATCGATCGCAGCATCGGGCATGCCGCCGCCGTTGAGTGCATCGGGCGCCAACCGTGTCCACAGCACTATGCCGTCAGGCTGTGGATAGCCGGAAGCGACACCGAGGGTGAAGGGGCTTTTGTCGAAGCGCGGTTGTGCGAGCAGGCGCGGCGCTACCGATGACAGCGCAAGGCCGGAGGTAGCGAGCAGAAATGTTCGGCGAGTAGACATTCGGCAACTATAACGTAGCGCGTGGCCCTTGGCGTTCGCTGGCAATATCACCAGGATGTATATGTAAATATTTGTTTTTAAACATATTTATGTGAGCGGTAATGCGTTCTCATCGCACAAAGAAAGGGGTCACATTCATAGCGCGACCACTACGAATCGAATTTCCTGGTGCTGTCTACCATCTAACATCGCGACGGCGACCGTCGTGAGTCAATCTTTGAGGATGACGCCGGCCGCGAGGCGCTGCTGGGCGTTGACGTGCCCCCTTCTTGTTCTTCTGGTTGCTTCTTTGTTGTGCCCCGTTCTTCTGTGCTAAGGCGGCAAGCAAGTATAACTTGTACATCGAGGTCGATGTCGCTATGATGAGGTCGTGGATCACGTAGCGATAATCGAAGCAAAGCATCAAGCGCTGAGCAGGCGCTTGGACGAAGCGACGCTGCGCTTGTGGGCTGCGACCGA
>CANIID010000221.1 GCA_947467315.1 Betaproteobacteria bacterium
CGATTTGCTGGCGCGCTTGATCGGCCCGCGTCTGGCCCAGGTATTCAATCGTCAAGTAGTGGTCGACAATCGGGGCGGCGGTGGCGGGGTACTCGCCGCTGAACTCACCGCCAAGGCCGCGCCGGATGGCTACACGCTGCTGATGGCCTATTCGCAGCACACCACCAACGTCAGCCTCAATCCCAAGCTGAGTTACCGCGCAGTGGATGACTACCAGCCGATTGTGCATGTCACCAGCGCGCCACTGGTGCTGGTGGTCAACGCGGGTCTGCCGCTCAACTCAGTGCAGGATTTGGTGACTTACGGCAAAGCCAATCCGGGCAAACTCAATTTGAGTTCAGCGGGCAACGGCAGCGGCGGACACATTGCCGCCGAGTTATTCAAATACATGACCAAAACCCCGTTGCAGCACATACCGTACAAAGGCATGGGCCCCGCCATCGTCGATGTGGTCGGCGGCAATGTGCAGGGCATCTTCGCCGGCATCGTGCCGGTGCAGCCGCTGCTCAAATCAGGCCGCGTACGCGCCATCGCCGTCACCTCAGCCAAACGCGTGCCGTCAGCACCGGAGCTACCCACCGTCGCCGAAGCTGGCGTGCCCGGCTATGAAGTCATCACCTGGTACGGCATCCTCGCACCGGCCGGCGTGCCCAAACCCATCGTCACACGGCTTAACACCGAGATCGTCAAGATACTGCGCGCGCCCGATGTACAGCAGCGCCTCACCAGCGACGGCGCGGAAGTGATCGCCGGCACGCCCGAATCGTTCGAGAAAACCCTGCGCGCGGAAATGGAGAAGCTGGGGAAGATGGTGAAGGCGACTGGGGCGCGGCTGGATTAAACATGGTGAAACCCTTTGCAAGTATTGCCTTTATCGCATGCGTTCATCTTTGCACTGCGACCTCCGCGGTCGCAAATATTACTGACCCCTACCCCACCCGCCCCATCCGCCTGATCAGCCCTTTCGCGCCCGGCGGCGGCAACGACATCATCTCGCGTTCGCTCGGCGCGGCGATTTCAAAAGGCCTTGGGCAATTGATCGTGGTGGATAACCGTCCTGGCGCGAACACCATCGTGGCGATGGAAATTCTTGCGCGCGCGATGCCCGATGGTTACACGCTGCTCACCACCAGCAGTTCGCAGGCGACGAATGCGACGCTCTACGCCAGGCTGCCGTACGATTCGATCAAGGATTTTTCGCCGGTGTCGCTGGTGGGGGTGAGTCCGCTGGTGGTGGCGGTGAATCCCGCGCTGCCGATCAAAACCGTGGGCGATCTGATCGCGGCAGCCAAGGCCAGGCCTGGCTCCATCATGTATCCGTCAGCGGGCACGGGCAATTCCACGCATCTGGGCGGCGCGCTGTTTGCGGCGATGGCTGAGGTGAATCTCACGCATGTGCCGTATAAGGGTCTCGGCCCCGGCCTGCTGGATTTGATGGCGGGGCGCCTGCACGTGGTGTTCAGCACCGCGCCGTCGGCGATACCGCACATCAAGACGGGGCGGCTGCGCGGGCTGGCGGTGACTACCGCCGCGCGCTCAAATCTGGTGCCGCAGTTGCCGACGGTGGCGGAAGCGGGCATTCCCGGTTACGAAGCAGGGTCGTGGTACGGCATCATCGCGCCGGCGGGCGTGCCGCGCGCCGTGATCGCGCGGCTCAATCGCGAAATCACCGGGGCGCTCGCCACGCCGGAGTTTCGCGAGCAATTGATGGCGGCAGGCGCCGACCCTGCGGCGAATACGCCGGAGCAGTTTGCCGCTTACCTGAAAGCCGAAATCGTTAAGTGGGCGAAAGTCATCAAGCTGTCGGGTGCAAAGGCAGAGTCGCCGTAGGCGCGCTACCAGAGCTACGCGAGGCGGATAATCACTTTACCCAGCAGTTGATCCGTTTCAACATAGCGTTTCGCTTCAGGCAGTTCATCAAATCCAAACACGCGATCAATCACCGGTTTGATCTTTCCATTCACGAATGCCGGGTAGAGCGTATTCATGAAGCCGCGCATCGCGGCCGCGCGTTGCGCAGGCGCCAGCGGCGCATTGGAAACGCCCATCACGTGCAGGCGCTTGCCGTGAAGCGCTTCGAGATCCAGTTCGGTTTTCATTTGCCCATCGACGTAGCCCACCACCACTTGGCGGCCAAAATCGGCGAGTGCGCGCTGGCAATCGGGGAACGCGCTGCCGCCCACCAGGTTCACTGCGAGATTGACGCCGCGTCCGCCGGTGGCGCGCAACGTTTCTTCCGCAAATCCCGTTCCACGCGCGTGAATCGCAATATCGAGACCCAGCGTTTGCAACCGCGCAAGTTTGTCGGCAGAGCCGGAAACGCCGATCACCTTCGCGCCTAAAAATTTCGCCGCCTGCAACGCCGCCACGCCCACGCCCGACGACGCGCCGGCGATCAGCGCCGTTTCCCCGGCTTTCAATTCGCCGAACTGCACCAGCGCCTCATACGCGGTGATGAACGCAATGGGGATCGCCGCCGCTTCTTCCCACGATAGGTGATCCGGCACGCGCGCCGCGAGCGCCGGATCAACGACCGCATATTCCGCGAAGCAGCCGCGCGCGCGAAACATCACGCGGTCACCCGTTTTGAATTCGCTAACGCCCTCGCCAATCGCGCACACCTCGCCCGCGCCATCCACACCGGCGGGCCGCCCGCCTTCGGCGCCGTGACGGCCGATGCGCGCCATGATGTCGCCGCGATTGATGGACGTGGCTTTCACGCGCACCCGCATCTCGCCGCGCGCGGGTTGCGGCACAGGCGCGTCGCGCAGTTCAAGCTCGGTGTGCGCGCCGGATTTTTTGATCCAGTAGGATTTCATAAACAACGCGGTGCGCGATCACTCCACCTTGATCCCCACGTCCCGGATGATCTTCGCCCACACGCCGAATTCGCGCTTGATAAACGCGCCGAATTCATCCGGTGTATTGCCCACCGGCTCTGCGCCCAGCGCGATGATGCGCTCGCGCACTTCGGGTATTGCCGCGGATTTGGCGATGGCCTGATACAGCCGGTCTATCGCGGCGCGTGGCGCGCCCGATGCGATCAGCGCACCGTTCCATTCATTGGCTTCAAAGCCCGGCACCGCCGCTTCGGCGATGCTCGGCACATCGGGCAACGCGACGCTGCGTTTGAGACTCGATACGCCGAGCGCGCGCAACTTACCGGTTTTGAAATGCTGTATCGACGAGGGAATGGTGGCGAACAGCAGCGCGGTTTCACCCGACAGCAGCGCGATCACCGCCGGGCCGCCGCCTTTGTACGGCACGTGCGTCATTTTGATGCCGGTAGCGGAGCTGAAGCGTTCGGTGGCGAGATGGTTGGCGCTGACGTTGCCCGCCGAGGCATAATTCATTACGCCCGGCTGCGCCTTCGCCAGTGCGATCAAATCCTTCACCGATTTGGCCGGCACCGACGGATGCACCGACAGCACCAGCGTCACCAGCGACATGAACGATACCGGCGCCAGATCCTTTTCCGAATCAAAAGGCATTTTGCGGATGAGGCTGGGGTTGGCGCAGAAGGTGACGTTGGCGATGCCGATGGTGTGCCCGTCCGGCTGCGCTTTCGCCGCGATATCCAGTCCGATGGTGGATGAGCCGCCAGGACGATTTTCAACGATCACCTGCTGGCCGAGCATTTCGCTCATGCGCGGCGCGAGAATGCGCATCACCACGTCGGTCGAGCCGCCCGGCGCGTAGGGCACGATGGCGCGTATGGTGCGCGTGGGGAACGCCTGTCCCGAGCCGGTTGCCGCGGTTTGCGCGATGGCGACGCCGGCGCTGGCTGCATAGCCGAGTGATATCATAACTATTTGTTTTAAAAACACTTTTTACTCTCCAGATATGCGTAATGTCATTCCACTTTGAGGCCCGTTTCGCGCACGATCTTACCCCACTTGGCATGATCCGCCATGCGCAAAACCGCACATGCTTCCGGCCCCGGCGCCGCGGTAGCCCGACTCGGCGGTTGTCCGCGCGCCATCAGGTTAAAAGCCGAACCGTGCGCCCGCGCCGAGCAACGTGGCGATTCCCAGCATCGCGAATATCACCGCGGCAATAGTTTGAACCAACCGCACCGGCATGCGGCGCGCGATGCGTTCGCCCAGATACACCGCAGGCACATTCGCGACCATCATGCCGGTCGTGGTGCCGGCCACAATGGCGAAGAAGGCCTGGTACTGCGCCGCCAGCGCCACTGTCGCGATCTGCGTCTTGTCTCCCATCTCGGCGAGAAAAAAAGCGACCAGCGTGGCGCCGAAGACGCCCAGCCGCGTGAGCTTCACGTCGTCTGCCTCGAATTTATCCGGAATCAATGTCCACGCCGCCATGCCCATGAACGAAACGCCCAGTATCCAGCGCAGGATTTCCGGCCTTACGAGCGCGGCGATCCATGCGCCCAGCGCGCCGGCCAAAGCATGATTCGCCAAGGTCGCGACAAAAACGCCGGCGACGATGGGCAGCGGCCTGCGAAATTTGGCCGCCAGAATGAACGCAAGCAATTGGGTTTTGTCGCCGATTTCGGCAAGGGCGACCGCGCCGGTCGAGATGAGGAAGGCTTCCACGAAGAACTCCTTGGCCGGAAGGAACACAGACAAATGACCACATCGCTGCTCCGGCCAGTGCGGGGGCGATGTGGTCAAAGGTCTTGCCAAGTTCAGGAAACCGCTTGCACCATGGCCGAAGGTGAAAAAGTGAAAAAGGCCAAGTATGTTGACGCAAGCCCCTGCATGCGATGCAGGGCGACTACTCCCCAATGACGCACCGAGTCTACCAAGTGACACCCATGGCGTCTACGTCGCACCCGGCAAAAACGTGATTTAATGCCGCCCTGTTCCATTCATCGCCGCAAGGAGTTTTAAATGAGCAGCCCCGTCAAATTAGCCATCGTCGGCCTCGGCCGCTGGGCCAAGGTGCTGACCCGCGCCGTGTCCGGCAAATCCGACAAACTGCAAATCGTCGCGGGGTTCAGCCGCTCGCAGTCCAAGCGCGATGATTTCGCCAAAGAGTTCGGCGTGCCGGGCGTGCCCGACATGCAAACCCTGCTGTCGAATCCGGATATCAAAGGCGTGATTCTCACCGTGCCGAACGAGCAACATCTGCCGCTGGCGGAGCAAGTCGCCCGTGCCGGCAAGCATGTCTACACCGAAAAGCCCATCGCGCAAACGCTCGAAGACGGTCTGAAAATCGAGGCGCTGGAAAAACAATATGGCGTTACCGTCACCGTCGGCCACAGCGCGCGGCTGATGGCGGGCATCCGCATCATCAAGGAGCACATTGATCGCGGCGACTTGGGTCGCGTGGCATTCATGGAGGCCAATTTCTCCAACGAACGCGCGCTCGAACTCACGCCGCAGACGTGGCGTTGGTACAAAGACCGCGCGCCCGGCGGCAATCTGTCGCAACTGTGCATCCACCAGTTCGACGTATTGCACATGCTCGGCGGCCCGGTGACGGAGGTGTCATCGATGTCCTCGAAGCTCTCGCCGGTGGGCGCGGAAGTGGACGATCAATCGATGACCACCGTGCGCTTCGCCGATGGCAAGCTCGGTTATGTTGGTTCCAGTTGGACATCCCCCGGCATATTCAGCGTGCGCGTGTTCGGCTCGAAAGGCCTGATGCACTACGAAATCGATTTCGGCACCTGGGATACGCCGCACCTGCTGCACAACGCATCGGTGCTGTATATCCAGCGCGGCAAGGACGGTTGGGGCAAGCGCGAAGAACTCAAAATCCCCGAGAGCGATATGTTCCGCGCCGAGCTGGAAATGTTCGCCGATAGCTGCGTCAGCGGCCAATCCGGCGAACTCACCGCGCACAACGGCAATGTCGCGGTAGCGATGGTGTATGCGGCGCTGCGTTCCATAGAGCAGCAGGGCCGCGCGGTAAAAATCGCGGACATCATGAACGAAACCCGCAAAACAGTGGGGGGCTAATCGTGTCAGACAACCTCAACACCCGTTACTTTATCAATCTCACGCAGCCGGAAATCGCCGCGCAGTTAAAGAAAAATCCGCTGGTGATTCTGCCGGCGGGCAGCGTCGAACAACACGGCCCGCATCTACCCACCGGCACCGACATTTACGCCGCCAATGTGATCAGCCACGCGGTGGCACAACGCATGGATGGCCTGGTACTGCCCGGAGGCCCGCTGGGTGTGACGCCCATGCACATGCCGTTTGAGGGCACGCTTACCCTGTCGCCGGAAACCTATCAACGCGTGGTGGTGGAGACCTGCGCATCCACCGCACAGCACGGCGCCAAGCGGCTGATGATATTAAATTGGCACGAAGGCAATATTCCCTCGCTCGCCATTGCGTCTGAAAAATTGCATCGCGATGTCGGCATGAGCGTGATCGTGGTGCAGGCCTGTTATGTTGCCGCCGAGCTTTACGGGCACGACTGCGGCGGCCTCACCCACGGCGGCGAAATCGAGGCGCTGGCGGTGCTGGCGTACCAACCCGATCTGGTGCATCTGGATCGCATCGATTATTCATCCGACCACTCGCATGGCCGCAGGTGGGACCGGCTGCGCCGCACGCGCAGCTACCAGCCCGTGCTGCGCGATATTAAAACCATCGCCGAAACCGGCTGGTACGGCGCGCCGGAACACGCCACTGCCGCCAAGGGCGTGAAAATGCTCAACGACATCGCCGATGCCATTGCGAAGGAATGCACTGAAATTTTCAGTATGCTCGACGAAGCGCAGGGTGGTACGGCGGAAATTAAGCATTTGAAAATCGCGAGTTAATCACCCGTAAGATGGATGGAGCGTAGCGCAACCCATCCTACAAAAACACAAAGGAAACTCTCTTGAATAAAAATGGAATAGGCATCGCCGTCATCGGCTCCGGTCGCATCGGCACGTTACGCGCGCGTCTTGCGGGCATGCATCCGTCGGTAAAATTTCTCGCGGTGTCGGATGTTGATCCGGCCAAAGCCGAAGCGCTGGCAAAATTATCCGGCGCGCACTTTCACACCAGCGATAACAACGCCGCCATCGATCACCCCGATGTCGATGCCGTATTCGTTTCCACACCCGAGCAGGAACACGCCGAGCCGATCAAGCGCGCGCTGGCGGCGGGCAAGCCCGTGCTGTGCGAAAAGCCCATCGGCCTCACGCTGCAAACCGCCGATGACATTCTGGACATGCTCGCCAAAACCAACGGCAAGCTCAACTTCGGTTACAGCCGCCGTTACAAGGAATGCTTTTTGCGCGCCAAAGAGCAAATGGTGCAAGGCCGCCTCGGCACCGTGGTGAGCGGCCTCGCGCGCGTTTACAACTCGCGCGCGCAAACCTTCCAAATTTTAAAGCGCGATCCGCACGCCACCCCCGTGCTCGACGTGCTCACCTATTACGTTGACCTGATGTGCTGGTTTCTTGAAGGCAACAAGCCTGTTGAAGTCGTCGCGCGCGGCCAGCACGGCATCTTCAAAGCGGCGGGCCACGATTGCCACGATGCCACCTGGGCCATCGTCACCTTCGCCGACGGCGCGGTGCTTAACTTCGGCATCAGCTACGCGCTGCCGGCGAACTTCCCCACGCAAGGCCAATCCGATCGCGTGGAACTGCTCGGCACCGAAGGCACCATGCTGATCGACGACGATCACAAGGAGCACATGATCTACACCGAGAAAGGCGTGCCGCACCCGTATGTGCCGGGCCACAGTCTCAACATGGCGTTCCTTGGCAGCAACTCCGCCGGCGATTGGGCGATGGGCAATTTCTGGGGCTCGCTCGGCAACGAAACCCGCGCGTGGATCGATCACCTCGTCACCGGCGCGCCGATCTGCCACACCACGCCGGCGCAGGCGCGCGTTAATCTGGAAACCACGATTGCGATTGAACGTTCGGTGGCCACGGGGCAAACGATACGCCTGCCGCTGGAAACATAAATATTGTTTAAAAACATATAGTTATATTACAATCCCAACCGGCGTAGCGTGCGCCATGCGCACGATCAGTCGCACGACATTCACCGTCGTGCGCACAGCGCACGCTACGCCAACTGCGAGGAAACACCCAATGACCACCCAACCCATCCGCTTCGGCCACTTCGGCATCAACTGTTTCGACATCAAGGCGATGGAGCAGTTTTACACGCAGGTGATGGGCATGGTGGTGGCGGATCGCGGCTACGTGCCGCCGCCGGGCGACCGGCACATCGTGTTCATGACGCTGGACCCCACCGAGCATCACCAATTTATTCTGTGTTCGGGGCGCACCGAGGGAAAAATAGAGAAGGGCCCGTTTCGCGGCGGCGGACGCGGCTCGGCGATCAATCAGATTTCGTTTCACTGCGCTTCGCTTAACGATCTGCGCCGCGCGCAGGCACGGCTGGCCGCCGCCGGCCGCAACGACGGCACGCCGATCTGCCACGGCAACGCCTGGTCGATCTACATCCGCGACATCGAGGGCAATCCGATGGAGCTTTACGTCGATAGCCCGTGGTACACGCCGCAGCCCTGCGGTGAGCCGTTTGATTTGTCGTTGAGTGACGAAGCAATTTATCGGCAAACCGAAGCGATGTGCCGTGCGCGGCCCGGATTTGAAGATGCTGCACCGTGGCGCGCTCGGCTGGCGCAGAAGATTCAGACGTCGTTAAACGAAATCGGCAATCGGTAAAACCGTGCGATGAAACAGACTTTGCTTGCTCTGGCCGTGTTTGCGGCCGCCGCGTGGGGTGCGCCCGCCCACGCGCAAGACTACCCATCAAAAGCGATCACCGTCACGCTGGTGCTCGCACCCGGCACTGGCCTTGATGTGGTGGCGCGCACCTGGGGCGAGCAGCTTGCGCAGGGGCTAGGCAAACCCGTGGTGTTCGACAACAAGCCCGGC
>CANIID010000222.1 GCA_947467315.1 Betaproteobacteria bacterium
CGGCTTTTGTAACTTAGCAACCATCTTGCTGGTCAGGGGTGCGATTCAAACTGATGTCTGGGCACAGGGTTTTCATAACCCAAAAGACAGTCCCTTCCTCTTCAGGGGGAAGGAGTTTCTTTGGATCGCTGCTCGTTCTCAGACATCAGATTGAATCGCACCCGCTGGTCAGCGAGTGCCAGCGTTACGAAAGATTCATAATTACTGCGCCACGCTGCCGCATGATTTTCAGGAGCTGTCGCCCTCATACCGCGCCGGCAACCCCTGGCATGGGCCAGACTCGAATCGATTCAACACCCGGCGCTGCTGATGACCGGCGACTCCGACCTCTACACCCTGCCCTAGCTGCTGCGCATGCAGGCGCAACACATGCCGCCCGCAGAGACTAGCCATCCGCGGACTTCAATTCATCTCGAATCCGGGTAAGCACCCGTTTGTCGAGAATATCGATTTCACGATAGTCTGTTTTTGTTTTGATGAGGCCATCGATATTGAGTACCCGCACGGGGGTTCCTTCAAGTACCAGCTCGCGTACGTGCGGCTGAATCGAAGCATACGTTTCGCCATTGGCGGCAAACAACAGGTCGATGAGCAAATCGTCAGCGACGCGGATGTTTTCAACATTGCCATCGGCGGCTGGCGTAAACCAATCCGCATCAATGTCCTTGGCGGAATCCAGAAAGCCAAGCGCACGTATGATTCGCTCGCCGTTTGCGCGCGATGGGCTGACAAGGACATCAATATCCTCGGTAGCCCGCAGGTAGCCATTCAGGCGAACGGCCTGCCCGCCCACCAGCACATACTCCACACCCTCGGCGTGAAAGCGCGCGAGCAGTGCGAGCAGCGGGTTGTCAGCGCTCATGCCGCATTAAGTGCGCGTGCCGCCTCAACACGGCGCGCGGCATCGATACGGTTAAAGTGCTCGTGCGTGCCACGCGATACACCCCGCTGCGTGGGCGGGTGCGTGCCGCTCATCATCGCATCAAGCAACACGCCGCGGCGGATTGCCTTGATCGGATCCAGTTCAATTTCGGTGCGGTCTTGCTTGCCAACGATACGCATCGTGCCAGTGTAGGCGGCTTACGTAGTGGGCGCAATTACCCAAAAGATTCAGATACGGGTGAAGCGCGCCGTGTGACTATGGGAGCGCGTTGTGGTTCGATCAGGGTCAATCGATAGCGCGCATCAATGGGGCTGTGGCTCAGGTCACGCCCGACTCATCGATGTAGGTATAGAGATCGGCGTTTGCCGAAGCGCACACCATCAACAGCATTGCGGCGGCGCAGCGGGAGGGGGGGCATTGAGCGCTTGAAGATCATGCGTAACCTGGTGTTCTAAAGTAGAAACCCCCAATGCGCGCCCCATGAAAATATAAATAAAAACAAATACTTACGTTATGTTCGTGTTTGACCCTATTTTCCCTGACGGTGCCTTTCATCATCACATTCAGGCAATCGTTGTAAGAATAATCATTTATTGCGCCAGCACCCGCGCCAGTTCCAAAAGTTCCTGATTAACGCCCTTGGTCTTGCCCGCAACGTCGGCCAGCGGCGTGGTGATGATCTCGCCGCCGCGCACGCCGACCAGCACGCCGGCCGACGCGCCCGACGCGCCGCGCGCGAGTTGATCCACCGCTGCCGAACCCAGCCGCGTGGCGAGTATGCGATCCCCCGCCGTAGGCGCGCCGCCGCGCACTACGTGTCCGAGCGTGGTCACGCGCAAACCAAACCCCACTTCGGCGCGATGCTCGGCGACGTGCCG
Source organism: Betaproteobacteria bacterium (assembly GCA_947467315.1). GTDB lineage: Bacteria > Pseudomonadota > Gammaproteobacteria > Burkholderiales > SG8-41 > UBA5216. The sequence goes on from CANIID010000222.1 coordinate 1,762, forward strand.
CACGATGGCTTGCGCGCCGTGCCTGGCGCCTTCGGCCACCACCACCAGCGCATGGGTTTTGCCGCGTTGATACGCCGCGCGCAAGCGTTCGGCGACTTCCTGCGGTTCGACTTCGCACTCGGGAATGGCGATCACTTCGGCGCCGCCGGCGATGCCTGCCATCAGCGCGATGTAACCGCAATTGCGGCCCATGGTTTCGACCAGGAACGCGCGCTTGTGCGATGAGCCGGTGGTGCGCAGCCGGTCGATGGCTTCCACCGTGATGTTGACCGCAGTATCGACGCCGATGGTGACATCGCTGCCCACGAGATCGTTATCCACCGTGGAAGCCACGCCCACCACTGCGAAGCCCGCGTTGTTCAACACGCCAGCACCGGTTTGCGAACCATTGCCGCCGATCACGATCAGTGCGTCGATGCCGCGCCGCTGCAAATTCGCCAGCGCTTGCGAGCGGCCTGCGTCGGTGGCGAATTCCGCCGAACGCGCGCTACCGAGCACGGTGCCGCCGCGCTGAATGATGCCGCCCACGTCGCGCGCGTGCAGCGGTTCGATGGCGTCGGTTATCAAGCCGGCGTAGCCGTTGCGCACGCCGTGCATTTCCCAGCCCCGCGCCAGCGCGGCGCGGGTGGCGGCGCGCACGGCGGCGTTCATGCCGGGGGCGTCGCCACCGCTGGTGAGTATGGCTATACGTTTTATCGCTTGCATGGGCATTAGTTTAAGGCTAATCGTTGGGAATGATTGTAGATACTTGGTTGTGCGCGGCAGGCGGTAAATCTACAATGCGCGCTCTTGTGAAAACTAGGCATGGCATGCAAAGCATACGTTCCGCACCACTCACCCCGTCATTCCGGCGCAGGCCGGAATCCAGTACGTTGATCCATGCGCAGCATCTTGAATACGGATCCTGCGGATCAGGCGACGAACTGGGTTCTGGCCTGCGCCAGAACGACGGCGTTGGTGGGTCACGATGGATGGCAACCTTGGGCATGGCGGCGATGATCCTCATCGGCGCAACCGCCCACGCGCAGAATTTCCCAACAAAACCCATCCGCTACATCATCCCCTTCGCCCCTGGCGGTGGACAGGATTTAGTCGGCCGCGCGCTGGCGCCGCGTCTGGCCGAAGGCTTCGGGCAGCAGGTGTTTATCGATAACCGGCCCGGCGGCGGCACCATCCTCGGCGCGGAGCTGGCGGCGCGATCCGCGCCCGACGGCTATACGATATTCATGGGATCGAACACCTCGATGTCGATCAATCCGAATCTGCATGCCAAGCTGCCGTATGAGCCGCTGCGCGATTTCGCGCCGATCACGCGCATTGCGATTGCGGCGAACATGCTGGTGGTGCATCCGTCGATGCCGGTGCGCACGGTGAAGGAATTCGCCGCGCTGGCGAAGGCGCATCCGGGCCAACTCAACTATGGTTCGTCCGGCACCGGCACGCCGGCGCATCTGGCGGGCGTGATGTTCAACGAGGCCGCCGGTGTTGCGCTGGTTCACGTGCCGTACAAAGGCAGCTCGCCCGCGCTCACCGCCGTGTTGAGCGGCGAAACGCAACTCATGTTCGGCACGCTTACGTCGTCGTTGCAGTTCGTGCGCAGCAAACGCTTGCGCGCGCTGGCGGTGAGCAGCGCCCAACGCACGCCTGCTGCGCCCGATCTGCCCACCATCGCGGAGTCGGGTTATCCCGGATTCGAGGCCATCACCTGGTACGGCGCGTTCGCGCCCGCCGGCACGCCGCCCGCGGCACTCAACCGCCTGCGCAGCGAATTCAACAAAGTGTTGTCCAACGCGGAGTTCAAAACCTGGTTGCTCAATCAAGGCGCCGAAGCCGCACCCACCACGCCCGAAGAACTGGCCGCGCTGGTGAAACGCGAACTGGCGCTGTACGCGCCGATCATCAAAAAATCCGGCATGAAGGCCGACTAAGCGTTATTTGAGGTCTGTAAAAATGTTAATAAAAACATATAGTTATGTATTTTCTCTGCTGGCATTGACCACGCCCGCGCTGGTCGCCGCACAGGCCTATCCGTCGCGCCCGCTGCGGATGGTGGTGCCCTCCGCACCCGGCGGCGGTACCGATATCCTCGCGCGCGTACTCGCTTCCAAATTGACGGAGTATCTCGGTCAAACCGTGGTGGTCGATAACCGCGCGGGCGCGGGCACCACCATCGGCATCGATAACGTGGCCAAGGCCGCGCCCGATGGCTACACCGTGCTGGTCACCCCGTCGACGCTGGCGCTGAACCTGTGGATGTATACCAAGCTGCCGTACGATGCGATACGCGATCTTGCGCCGCTGACGCAAATCGCCGCCGTGCCGAATGCGCTGGTGGTGCATCCGTCGGTGCCCGCGCGCAGCGTGGCGGAACTGATGGCATTGGCGAAAAAACAGCCGGGCGAAATCAACGCCGGCTCGGCAGGCATCGGCACCAGCCCGCATTTGTCGCTGGAGCTGTTCAAGCATCTGGCCAAAATCAATCTGGTGCATGTGCCCTACAAAGGCTCGGGCGCGGCGGTGATCGCGCATCTGTCGGGCGAAATCTCATTGCAGATTCCGTCACTGCCCACCGTGATGGGCTACATCCGCACCAATCGCCTGCGCGTGCTGGGCGTCACCACCGCGAAGCGCTCGCCTTATTTGCCCGAAGTGCCCGCCATCGGCGAAGTCGTGCCCGGCTATGAAGCGACGCAATGGTTCGGCTTTCTCACCACCGCAGGCACGCCGCAAGCGGTGCAGGATCGTTTGTCGCAGGAAGCGATCCGCGCGCTGCGCGCACCCGATGTCGCCAAACACATGGCCAACGAAGGCGCGGAAATTGTCGCCAGCACGCCGGCGCAGTTCGCCGCGTACATCAAATCCGAAACCGAAAAATGGGGCCGGGTGATTAAAGCGGCGGGTATAAAGCCACAATAAGAGCCGCAGTAACGTCAAAACCTTTTTTAACCCGCCTCGCGCTCGCGCAACTTCGCCAGCGCGAGGTCAAGTGCGGCGTGCGTATGGCGTTGGACGTTTTCCAAATTGCCGAGCTTTGCATGTAACTGCGCGGCGGCCAGATGCGCCGGATAGGTGGCATCGATGGCGATGCTGGCATCCATATAGTTCTGCGCCTTGCCCCAGAGTTCCTGCCGCGCGCACAGCCGTCCCAGCGTGAGCAACAGCGATGCGTCCTGGGCGTGCGCCGCCAGCCAGCGCTCGGCACGTTCGATCTGGCGTACCGTGTCACTGGTGCAATCGGCATACAGCCCCGCCAGATCGCTGTCCCACGCGTAATCCAGGCTGCGTTCGATGATCTCCGCCGCGCGCTCGCCCGCCTTGATCTCTACATAACCCTGCGCCGCCGCGCGCGCTACCACCGTGTCACGGCGCAGCGCATCCGGCACTTTGCGCCACGCGTCGTCGAGCGTGGCCGCGTCGGTGGCACGCCGCTTCAGATGCGCCGCCAGCGCATGACGGCGCAAGCGGGCTGCCTGTTCGCTGTCGAACACCTTGCGCCGTTCGAGCTGATCGATCACGGCGAGCGACTTTTCCCATTCTTTCGCCAGTTGTAACGCCTTGAGTTCAAGACGCAAGCCCGCCGTGTGTTTTTGCGGCTGCGTATGCAGCACCGCCAGCGCGTCCGTGGCGCGGCGTTGTTCGAGCAGCAAATCGGCTTCGGTGATCACCTTCATCATGTCGCCGGCGGGCAAGTGTTCTGCGCCTTGCGCCAGATACGCATCGCGCCGCTCGAAGGCGCGCAGTTCGTGTGCGGCGCGCGCAGCGAGCATGGCAGACAAGCCCGGCTGTTCGCCCAGCGCCATCGCGCTTTTGGCAGCTTTTTCGGCGCGGGCAAACCGTCCGGAAAAAAATTCATGCAGCGCTTGGGTAATCGCTTGATGCGCTTTGCGGCTACGCTGCGCTTCCCGATATTGGCGCACCTGTTGCGGCATGCCCACCATCGCGGCGACCAGCCGCATCGACACATACGCCAGCGCAAACGCCGCCGCCAGCAACGCGATCGCCATCACCAGCGACAGCTCGACACGATACGGCGGCCACACAATTTGCAGATAACCCGCGCTCGAGCGCACCGCCGCGGCCACCAGCCCAACGGCAATGGCAATCGCCGCAATGATCCACAGCAGGAACTTCATGCGACCCGTGCTCCCGCAGAGGAGTTCCTTAAAAATTCGTTTAAAAACATATAGTTATGATACTTACGGCTTGGCACGAGCGCGTGTCTGCGACACCGCGCGCAGCGCGTCCAGCGTGGCCGACATATCCGGTAGTTCGATGGTGATATCGGCGCTTTGCAGGCCGTTGAGCGCCGACACGGCCGACGCCACCATCTTGTCGCGCGCATCAAAATAGCGCGCCAGCCATTCGCGCGCCGCTTTCAGATCATTGCGGAATGTCGCCTGATCGCGCGTCAACAACGCCATGCGCGCGGTGAGCAAACGCAGCTTGAGATTCTCGCGCAGAAAAAAAGTCTGCGCCGGCGACAGCAACGGCACGTCGGCGCGATCCATGCGCTGCACGCGCACCAGTTGCTTCACATCGCCCCACACTTCGCGCCAAAAACGCGTGGCCGTACTCGCGGCGGGATCATCTGCTGGCGCCGCCGCTCTTTCAGGCGCTGGGCGCGTTTCAGCCGCCAGCGGCAGCGTGTCCACGGTGGCGAGCAACGTATCGATGCGCGCGCTCAAGCCCACTGTATCCATCGCCGGGGCCGCTTTCAGCCTGGCGATATCACGTGCGATGGCCGTGCGCAGCGCGGTGAGTTGCGGGCGGTTCATCGCCTGCAAGCGCGTGTCGGTGGCCTGCAACGCAATCAACGCGGCCTTGACGTTGCCCGCCAACTGCAACTGCTGGCTGGCGATCAACAGCGTCTGCTCGATTTCGGCAAACGCCCACTCGTCGCGGTTGCGCGACAAATCCTGATACAGCGCTTCGAGCGCAATCTGCTGGCTTTGCGATTCGGCAAGTTTCGCTTCCAGCACGCCGAGTTTCACCGACGCCTCGCGCGTGGCCTCGCGCAATTGGTCGCCCGCAATGCGACTGGCTTTGGTTTGCGCGTCCACGTCGGCGAGGCGGCGCGCGAGTTCCTGACGCACGCTATCGAGCTCTTGCCGGCTGCTGTGCATCTGCCATAACGCAATGCCCAGCGCGGCCAGCGCCAGCAACGCCGCGAGGCCGAAGTAGCCGGCGAGCGCGCGCCGCGTCACCGCGGGCAGCGGCAGCGACGACGAAGGGGGCTTGGCGGGAACAGACGCGGCGGAGGGATCAATCATATTGGACGGGGTCGGGCCGAGGGGTTCAGTATGCAACGCGGGTGCGCCGGGTTCAAGGCGCCATCACCAAAGACCCTAGCGCGCGCACCAGTGCTTCGTCGCCAGATACCGATTCGACCACGCGCGTGACGCCCAGTTCACGCGCCACAGCGGCGATACGCGGATGCGGCACAATCATCGGTGTTTGGCGCAGCCACGGCAGTCCGGCCTCGCCCACGTGAGCGCAAAAATGGCGCAGCCCCTCGCTACTGGTGAAGATGATCGCGGCAACGCGGTTGCGCCGCCAAGCGAGCAACAACGGGGCCGCATCCCAGGCAGGCTTGCCGCGCCGATAGCACGCCGCATAGGTGACGGCGGCGCCGCGTGCAACGAGCGTTTCGCCCAGCAACTCGCGCCCGCCTTCGCCGCGAAATATCACTGTGCGCAAGCCGCGCACTTGCTGCATATAGGCCGATGCCAGCAGCGCTTCACTGTCGTATCTGACCTGCGGGGCAATCACGTCTTTGACGCCAAAGCGTTGCAACGCCCGCACGCCGCCCGGCCCGATCGCCGCGCAACGCAGTGTGGCCGGCAACGCGCGCCGCGCGGTAATGCGCGGCATCGCCTGCGCCACCGCGCTGGGGCTAACGAAGATCGCCAGATCAAAATCGTCCAGCGCGTCGATCACGGCATCGAGCGCGGACGCATCCGCGAGCGGCAGAATTTCAATCGCGGGATACAGCAGCGGCTCGCCGCCGGCCTCACGAATCAAATCCGCCAGCCGCTGCGCCTCGCCTGCGGGCCGCGTGATCACCACACCACGCCCGGCGAGTGCCCCGCTCATGCGTGATTGAGCGCCGCGAGGATGTCGCCCGCGCCTTGCGCCTGGAGTTGTGCGGCGAGTTTTACGCCCAGCGCTTCAGCGTCGCCCGTGTCACTTACGGCGCCCTCCACTTCGCCGCTGACGTGGCGCGTGCCATCCGGCGCGCCCACGTAGCCGCGCAATCGCAAGCGTGGCAGCGGCGCGCCGCTGATTTCGGCGAATCCCGCCAGCGGCACATTGCAACTGCCGGCCAGCGCACGCGACAACGCACGTTCGGCGAACACGCAAGCCGCCGTTGCGTCGTCATGCAGCGGTTTAAGCAGCGCCAGCACATCGGCGCGATCACCGCAGCATTCAATCGCCAGCGCGCCCTGCCCGACCGACGGCAGCATGTCTTCGGGTGCCAGCGCGGTAGTGATGCGGTGTTCGAGTCCGAGGCGCTTCAAGCCGGCGGCCGCGAGGATGATCGCTTCGTAGTCGCCTTCATCGAGTTTGCGCAGGCGCGTTTGCACGTTGCCGCGCAGCGGTTCGATCCGCAAATGCGGAAACCTCGCGCGCAACTGGCTTTCGCGACGCAGGCTGGACGTACCAACCCGCGCGCCCGGCGGCAGCGCGCGCAGCGACGCGTACTTCGGCGACACGAACGCATCACGCGGATCAGCGCGCGCGAGTATCGCGCCCAACGTAAACCCGTCCGGCAGATGCATGGGCACGTCTTTCAGCGAATGCACGGCGATGTCAGCGCGGCCCTCGGCCAACGCGTCTTCGAGTTCCTTGACGAACAAACCCTTGCCACCGATTTTCGCCAGCGAGGTACCGAGCTTGCGGTCGCCTTCCGTGGTCATGCCGAGTATGCTTATACTTAACGGCGGATAGTGTTCCGCGAGCAGCGATTCGATATGCCGCGCCTGCCACAGTGCCAACGCAGATTCGCGCGTGGCGATCACGATGCGTGCGGGAAGGCTGCC
>CANIID010000223.1 GCA_947467315.1 Betaproteobacteria bacterium
CCGCTGGCGGCGGCTTCGTTGTCGAGTTTGATGAGCTTTTGCGCGTATTCCACTTCCGCCGCGCTCGGCGTGTATTCCTGGTTGACGATGGTGACTTGGCCGGGGTGGATGCAGCCCGCGCCCATGAAACCAAAGTCACGCGAGCGGCGCACCATTTTGCGAAAGGCGTCCCAGTCGCCGAAGCTGGCAATGCTGTCGACAAAACCCAGCGGAATAATGCCGACGGTGGAGGCGGCGAAAATCATGTGCTGCTTGGGATAGAACAGCGCTTCGCCGGTGGGTTGCATATTGTTGTCGAGGGCGAAATCCTCGCCGCCGATGTTGCAGGCGACGATGCGCGGTGAGGCGCGCACGATGTCGCGGATCTGAAAAAACGCGTCGGCGGTTTCGATCATGGTGATGAATTTGGTGTGGCCGACCGTCATGCCGCGTTTCTCTTCGAGTTCGCTCACCAGCTCGTCGAGCAACTGGATATGCGATGCGCCGCCGACCTTGGTGCAGGCCAGCGCGTCGACGTCGGGGCATATTGAGTGCTCAATGTCGGGCACTGCCTGCGACAGCGGCTGATTGAAGCGCACCACCACATCCGCGCCGCCGCGGCGCACGCGTGCCGCCGCTTTTTGGATCAGCTTGCGCGCCGCCGCTTTTTCGGAGGGCGGCACGCTGTCTTCCAAATCGAGTTGCACCACATCCGCGCCGCGGGTGTGCGCCTTATCGACGTACTTTTCGACGTTGGCAGGGCAATACATCAGTGAGCGCCAGACAGGTTGTTCGCGGTTCATGGTCGGTGTTCCTTGGTTTGCAAAAAGGGGCAGCGCTACTTTTTACGCTGCGGGCCGGCGTAAATCACGTCGGCCTCGGTGAGTGATTGTATCTCGGCGTCGTTTAGGCCCAGCCCACAGAGAATTTCGCGATTGTGCTCGCCCAGATGGGGCGCACGCCTGCGTATCGCGCCGGGCGTGCCCGACATTTTCGGCACCACGCCGTGCATGGGGATCATGCCCATTTCGTCATCCGGATATTCGGCGACGATTTCACGCGCCAGCACGTGCGGGTCCTGCACGAATTGCGCGATATCGTAGACCGGGCCGACGGTGACTTCGTGTTTGTCGAAGTACGCCATGTTCTCAGTTTGCGTCATTTTGCCGATGAAGTCGCCGACGATGGTATCGAGTTCGGCGGCGTGTTTAACCCGTTCGGCGTTGGTTTTATAACGCGGATTGTCGAGCAACTCGGCGCGACCGATCACGCGAAACAGCCGTTCGGTCATCGCTTGTGTCGAGGCCGACATGCTCACCCACTTGTCGTCTTTCGTGCGATACACGTTGCGCGGCGCGGCGGTGGTCGAGCGGCTGCCGGTGCGTTCACGCAGTTTGCCGCCCGCTTTGTAGCCCGCTGCCTGCGGCCCCATGAAGGTGAACAAGGGTTCGAGCAGCGACAAATCGATGACCTGACCAATTCCACCGCTGACTTCAACATGGCGCAATGCGGTCATGACGGCAAACGCGCCGTAGGTGCCGGCGGTGCAGTCGGCGAGTTGATTCGGCGGCAGCACCGGCTCGCGGTCGGCAAAACCGTTTAGCGCGGCAAAGCCCGACATGCCTTCGGCCAGCGTGCCGAAGCCCGGTTTGTGTTTGTAGGGGCCGGTCTGCCCCCAGCCGGTGACGCGCACGATCACCAGCTTGGGATTGCGCGCATGCAGCACGTCGGGGCCGAGGCCCATTTTCTCCAGCGTACCAGGACGGAAGTTTTCGATGAACACCTGTGCGGTTTCCACCAGTTTCAGCAATAGGTCTTTGGCTTCGGTCTTGCGCAGATTCAGGCACACGCTTTTTTTGTTGCGCGCGTAGACCTTCCAGTTGGCCGCGACACCGCCCACCAGCCAATCGCGCAGTGCATCGCCTTCGGGCGTTTCGATCTTGACGACTTCCGCACCGAAATCCGCCAGCAGCAGGCTCACCATATTGCCGGCGACCACACGCGACAGATCGAGCACGCGCACACCGTCGAGCGGGCACTTCGCGTCGCGCGCGTATTGTTTTTGCGGCAGTCCGGGAAGATCGATCATGTGGCGCTATTCCGGCTGGATGTTCGACTCGCGCGCCACTTGCCGCCAGCGTGTGATTTCGTTCGTTATGAACTTGATGAATTGCTCGCGTGACATCACAGTCGGTTCGGCGCCTTCGGCGGCGAAACGTTGTTTGAGATCGGGCGATTGCAACACTTTGGTGAGTTCCGTGGCGAGACGATCCACTATCGCCGCGGGCGTTTTGGCCGGCGCCGCGATGCCCCAAAAAAATTCGGCGGCGTAGCCCGCCAAGGTTCCACCAGACTCGGCGATGGTCGGCATCTCGGGCATGAACGAGCTGCGTTTTTCGCTGCCTACCGCCAGCGCTTTCAATCGCCCGGCCTGCACTTGCGTCATCGCGGACGGCAGGCTGGTCATCACCAATTGCGTGTGGCCGCCCATCAAATCGGTGAGCGCGGGCGCCACGCCTTTGTACGGTATGTGTGTGATGTTAATACCCGCCATTTTGCGAAACAGTTCGCTCGCCAGATGGTTGTGGCCGCCGGTGCCGGTGGAGCCATAGTTGATTTGTCCGGGACGCGCCTTGGCCAGCGCCACCAGCTCTTTGATGTTTTTCACCGGCAGCGTGGGATGCACCACCGCCAGCAGCGGCCCGCGTGCCATCATGCCGATGTACACAAAATCGTTTAGCGCGTCGTAGGGCATTTTGCTGCGCATCGCAGTGTTGGCGACAAACGACGCTTGCACATTGACGATGCTATAGCCGTCGGGCGCCGACTTCGCCACATTGTCCGCGCCGATCATGCCGCCCGCGCCGGGGCGATTGTCGATCACTACCGATTGTCCAAGGCCGGGACTCATCGCCTGCGCGGTGATGCGCGACAACACATCGTTGCTGCCGCCCGGCGGGTACGGCACGACAAAGCGTATGGACTTGGCGGGATACGTTTGCCCCCATGCAATAGGACACAACATGGGGCAAATAAATAACAATAAAAACAAATACTTATGGGTTGGTGGCATAAGGGTGTGACATTCGGGCGCGGCATGAGAGGAAGGGAGGGACGAGCAACCGTCCGCGCGCACCATACCAGCAACACTCCGGTGCGCGCAACACGCCGTCACTGCGTGCGCCGCACCGGGGGCCTGCGTATTTACATCGCGTTGCTGAGTTGCTTTTCGATCAGACGCGCTTCGTTCTTGAGCAGCGCGGCGATCTCAATCACGCGCTTTTCCGTCATGCGGCTGGAGATGGTCGATACCGACAATGCTGCAAAAGCAATACCGGATTGATTGCGTATCGCATGGCCCACCGAGCGCACGCCCGCGAGCGTGGGTGCTTCGCGCATGGAGTAGCCCAGCTTTTGCGCTTTACGGGCTTGCGTGAGCAAGGTTGCGCCGGAAACGCCATATTCCTCGAAGCGCGGTTGATTGCTGGTGAAGATGTTTTGAATCTCGTCGTCGGGCAACGCGGCCACGATGGCGAGGCTGCCGGTGCCCACGCCGAGCGGACGGCGCATGCCGATGTCGAGGGTAAAGGTTTTAATCGGGAACGTGCCTTCAAGGCGATCGATGCACACCGCGTCGGGACCGCTGCGCTGCGTAAGGAATACGGTGTCGCCGGTGGCTTCGGCGATGCGCGCCATACCGGGATGCGAAATTTCACGCAGGTTAAAACGCGGCGCGGCGGTAAGGCCCAATTCAAAGGCCATCGAGCCGAGGTAATAGCGATGCGTATCGGCATCCTGCTGCACCATGCCTTCGTGGGCGAGGCACTTCAACATGCGATGTACGGTAGGGCGTTGCAGGCTGGTACGCGTGGCCAAATCCAGCAAGCGCGAGCCGGTGCGGTTATGCGCGGCGATCTCGCGCAGCAACAGCAGCGCGCGTTCAATACTTTGGGTGCCGGTGAGCCGGCCCGGTTCGTCGGATGATTTTCTGGGCATGATGTATAATTAGTCCGAATCGTGATGGTTGGAATTGGAGTCCACCATTATAACTCCTATTGCAGGAATAACACCAATAAGCTAGTTTCTGTGCCGTCATTGCGAGTCTATTTATCCTTTAAGTCCGTCAATTGGACAATCTTTCTTAAACGGAAAAAGTGTTTTTCCGGTCACTTTGGAGCCTGAGCATGACTGATCTTTCCAGCGGTAAACCTGTTCAACTGGCGTCGGCTGGCGCGCGCTTTCGCGCCGCCGTTGCCGCCGAAAAGCCGCTGCAAATCGCCGGCACGATTAATGCCTACGCCGCGCGCATGGCGGAGCGCACCGGGTTCAAAGCGATTTACCTGTCGGGTGGTGGTGTGGCGGCGGGCTCGCTGGGCTTACCTGATCTGGGCATCAGCACGCTCGACGATGTGCTGACCGACATCCGGCGCATCACGGACGTCTGCACGCTGCCGCTGCTGGTGGATGTGGATACCGGCTGGGGCGGCGCGTTCAACATCGCGCGTGCGGTGAAATCGCTGATCAAGTTCGGCGCTGGCGCCATGCACATCGAAGATCAGGTGCAGCAAAAACGCTGCGGCCATCGTCCGAACAAGGAAATCGTCAGCAAAGAAGAGATGGTGGATCGCATCAAGGCTGCCGTCGATGCCAAAACCGACAGCAACTTCGTGGTGATGGCGCGCACCGATTCGCTGGCGGTCGAGGGCCTGCAAGCGGCAATTGATCGCGCCTGTGCCTGCGTGGAAGCCGGCGCGGACATGATCTTCCCCGAAGCGATTACCGAGCTGTCGATGTACAAGCAATTTGCCGACGCGGTGAAAGTGCCAATCCTCGCCAACATCACCGAATTCGGCAAAACGCCGCTGTTTTCGACACAGGAACTCGGCAGCGCCAACGTGGCCATGGCCCTGTATCCGTTGTCCGGTTGGCGCGCCGCGAATGCGGCTACCTTGAAAGTGTTCCAGGCATTGCGCAAGGATGGCCATCAAAAAAACGTCGTCGATACCATGCAAACGCGCGACGATCTTTACGATTATCTCGACTATCACGCGTTCGAAGGCAAGCTCGACAACCTGTTCGCCCAGGGTAAGAAAAAATAACCGGGTGCAATGATGAACGACAAAAAATGGATGTGCATCCTGTGCGCTTTTGTCTACGACGAAGCGCTGGGCATGCCCGACGAAGGCGTGGTGCCGGGCACGCGCTGGGAAGACGTGCCGGATACCTGGACCTGCCCGGATTGCTCGGCCACCAAGGCGGATTTTGAGATGGTGGAAATGCAGGCCTAATCTGACGGAGAGAGCCGGAGTGCGGCCTTGCGGAACGATTGATGCTTTAGGTCGATTAAGCTCCCCAAAGCCCGCACTCACTCCGGCTTCTTGGACGCCATCAAGGCCTTCAACGCCGCAAACGGATTGTGTGTGGCAGCCGCCAGTGTGTTCGAGGTATTCGTGCGCCCCTCGCCGTCTTTCAGCTTGGAATGCTCATGCTCATGGCAGTAGGTGCAGAGCAGTTCCCAATTGCTGCCGTCGGGCGGGTTGTCGTCGTGGTTGCTGTTTTTGTGATGCACTTCCAGCAGTTGAAGGTTGCTGTGTGTAAACGTGCGCGCGCATCGTCCGCAGACCCACGGAAACAGTTTCAGCGCCTGCGCGCGATAGCCTGCGGCGCGTTGATCGGCGTTGCGCCGGGCTTCGCGCACTATGTTGTCCAGCCGCTCGTTGGTTGGCGCCATGGAGTACCCGCGTGTAGGGTTTAAGCTGTCAGCTTACGACGAAATCGATCGCGCGGAAATGGCTCCCGCGCGAATCAGTACACAAACCTGCAACCCCAAAGGCAAAGCCCCGCGATAAATTCGCAGGGCTTTGCGGGGTTGCCGCTGTAAGCGGCCTTATTTGTTACTCATTGCGTCACGTCACCGTGACGGATGCCGGCCTGTAGTTACCGGCTTCAAATTAACGTTGTCGGAAATTTCATCGATAGATAGCCTCTCCATTTAGAAAGTAATCACCATCCACGCCCGGGCGGTAGCTCCGGGTACCCGGCTCGAAATAATCCTCAAACGTGTTGTCGAGGGTGGTCACCGCCCGTTCGCTTCAGGTACACCCGCAACTGGGGGCGCGCACAACAGCGAAAAAAAACAGCAACCGGATCATTCGTTAGTCTGAGAATCCATCCCGAACCGAATCACCGAAGTGCATTCAGTTGACGCCTTTCTCGAAGCCTCGTCAATGGGTGTTTGCCACTATTTTCATGTGGGCGTGATTTAAATCACCCGGTGGCGTTTTCCTTGATCCGCATCAATACGAACGCGCCGCGCTGATATGCCAAAAAACCCTTGTAAATCCGGTATTTCCGTCATTCCGGAATTGTCCGGTGGGGGTGGTACAGTTAAAATGAGCGCCCAATTACAGCATTGCTTACTGTATCGAATTCGAGCGGCACCATGCAACTTTTCGCCATAGGCCTGAACCATCAGACCGCTCCGCTGAACGTCCGCGAGCAGGTGGTGTTTCACGCCGAGCGTTTGGTGGGTGCATTGAACGATTTGGTAGCGCGGCGTCCCGTGCAGGAAGCCGCGATTATTTCGACGTGCAATCGCACCGAGATTTATTGTCACGCCGAAGCGCCGCGCGCTGCGGTCGAATGGCTGGCGGATTATCACCAGCTCAAGCCGGCGCAGATCGAACCGTATCTCTACACATTGCCGCAGGCGCGCGCGGTGAAGCACGCGTTTCGCGTGGCCAGTGGCCTGGATTCCATGGTGGTGGGCGAGCCGCAAATCCTCGGCCAGTTCAAACAAGCCGTGCGTGCAGCCGAAACCGCCGGCACCCTGGGGCTGCTGCTCAACAAACTATTTCAGCGCACCTTCGCCGTGGCGAAATCCGTGCGCAGCGAAACCGAGATCGGCGCGAGCACGGTGTCGATGGCGGCGGCGGCGGTGCATCTGGCCGAACGCATTTATCCCAGCATTGCCGAGCAGGCCATCCTGTTTGTCGGCGCGGGCGAAATGGTGGAGTTGTGCGCCAGTCATTTTGCCGCGCATCACCCCAAGCGCATCACGTTTGCCAATCGTACGGATATGCGCGCGCAGCATCTGGCGGACCGTTTTCAGGGCCGCGTGATTTCGCTCAACGATCTGCCGGCGCAGTTGGCCTTGCACGATATCGTGGTGTGCTGCACGGCTAGCCCGCTGCCGATTATCGGCAAAGGCATAGTCGAAAGCGCGCTGGCCGCGCGCAAGCACCGCCCGATGATGATGTTTGATCTGGCGGTGCCGCGAGATATTGAGGGCCAGGTCGGCAAACTCGACGACGTATTTTTGTATACCGTTGATGATCTCGGCAAGATTGCCAGCGCAGGCGTGGCGCAGCGCCAGAATGCGGTGGAACAGGCTGAAGTCATCATCGAAAACCAGGTCACCGATTTCATGCACTGGCTGGGCAATCGCGAACTGGTGCCGACCATACGTGCGCTGCGCGACACCGCCGAGCGCGCGCGTCGCAATGAGGTCGAACGCGCGCTGCGCAAACTGAACACCGGCGAAGACCCGCAGCGTGTGATCGAAGCGCTGTCGCAAGCCTTGACCAACAAACTGATGCACCCGCCCACCCACGCACTGAATCACGCGAGCGAAGCCGAGCGAGCTGAATTGGCCGCACTGTTGACGCGTCTGTATCAAATTCCGCGGCAGGATTAAGGCTTAAGCATGAAACCCAGCATCGCCGCGAAACTCGCGCAGTTGTCGAGACGGCTCGAAGAAATCAATCGCATGTTGAGTTCGGAGAACGTCACCGGCAACATGGACAACTACCGCAAAATCACGCGCGAAAGTGCGGAGATCGAGCCGGTAGTGGCGCTGTATCGTGAATACGAAAAGGGCGAAGGTGATTTGAAGGCCGCCGAGGAGATGGCCGCCGATCCCGAGATGCGCGAGTTTGCCGAAATGGAAAAGTCCGAGACCCGCGCAAAGCTCGCGCAACTCGAACTGGACCTGCAAAAACAACTGCTGCCCAAGGATCCCAACGACGACAACAATATTTTTCTCGAAGTGCGCGCGGGCACCGGCGGCGACGAGGCGGCGCTGTTTGCGGGGGAACTGTTCCGCATGTATTGCCGCTACGCCGAGCGCAATCGCTGGCAAGTGGAGATCATGTCGCAAAGCGCGTCGGACCTCGGCGGTTACCGTGAAATCATCGCCAAAATTATCGGGCGCGGCGCGTATTCCAAGCTCAAGTTTGAATCCGGCGCGCATCGCGTGCAGCGCGTGCCGGTCACCGAGACGCAGGGGCGCGTACATACTTCCGCCTGCACTGTGGCGATCCTCGCGGAAGTCGCGGATGTGAGCGACGTGGTGTTGAATCCGGCTGATCTGAAGATCGACACCTTTCGCGCCTCGGGCGCGGGTGGCCAGCACATCAACAAGACCGATTCTGCAATTCGCATTACCCACTTGCCCACCGGCACCGTGGTGGAATGCCAGGACGACCGCTCGCAACACAAGAACCGTGCGCGCGCGATGTCGGTGCTGGCCGCGCGCATCAAAGACAAACAGGTGCGCGAACAGAATTCCAAGATCGCGGCGGAACGCAAATCACTGGTGGGCAGCGGCGACCGCTCCGAGCGCATCCGCACCTACAATTTCCCGCAGGGGCGGATGACCGATCATCGGATCAACCTCACACTCTACAAGCTGGCGCAGATCATGGAGGGTGATCTCGATGAGGTCACTGGCGCGCTCGCCGCCGAGCATCAGGCTGAACAGCTCGCGCAGCTTGGCGAGGAGATGGCGCC
>CANIID010000224.1 GCA_947467315.1 Betaproteobacteria bacterium
GCAGCGTCGCTTCGTCCAAGCGCCTGCTCAGCGCTTGATGCTTTGCTTCGATTATCGCTACGTGATCCACGACCTCATCATAGCGACATCGACCTCGATGTACAAGTTATACTTGCTTGCCGCCTTACGTAGTCTGGGGCGCAAAAATATTCCATCATGCCGCCGAGCGGATTGCGAAAATACCAGAAATACGCCGATGAAATCGGATGCTGCCGTAGCCCAATCCTGCCGCGAGAAATGCAAGCCGCCATCGAAGACTTCGCCGCCGACGCCCGTCTCGAGCACCTGCGCTGTGTTGCCGCGCTTGACTGATTTCAAACCCCAGTCGGAAAACAGCTTGCGTGCCGGCGCAAGATCGGACGCGCCGTAGACCACGGATGCGTTGCCGGTGTATGCCATGAATGTTCCTGTCGTCTCTAAAATTTCCATCCTCGTCATTCCCGCGAAGGCGGGAATCCATAACACAGTGCCGTATGAGACAAAGTATAACGTTGTAGAGAATTAGCCGGCATGTTAATTCGTACACCCTGAATAGGGAATAGCGGTTTCCAGCACGCGCGTTTCCCTTTACCATTGGCCTGTTCATTATTTTGTGAAATGTCCGATGAAGCGATTCGCCGCAGCCGTGTTGCTGATGCTTACCCAGCCGTTGGGGGCACAAAATTACCCTACCCGCCCGATTCGCATGATGGTTCCCGCCGCCGCCGCGGGCGTCACCGATATCGCCGCTCGGGTGTTGACGCCCAAGCTATCCGAGGCGCTGGGGCAATCGGTGGTGGTGGATAACCGCGCCGGCGCGGGCGGCATCATCG
The DNA here is from genome assembly GCA_947467315.1 of Betaproteobacteria bacterium. Classification (GTDB taxonomy): domain Bacteria; phylum Pseudomonadota; class Gammaproteobacteria; order Burkholderiales; family SG8-41; genus UBA5216. The sequence goes on from CANIID010000224.1 coordinate 813, forward strand.
GCACGGATATCGTGGCCAAGGCCGCACCCGATGGCCACACCTTGATGACGGCGTTCGACAGCTTCGTGTCCAACCCGTACGTGTTCAAGAAAGTGCCTTACGACACCTTGGAAGATTTTGCACCGATATCACTGCTGATACGCGGCCCGCAAATTTTTGTCGCCACACCCAAGTTCGGCGTGAAAACCTTCAACGAGTTCGTGGCGGTAGCCAAAGCCAAACCCGGCTCGATACGCTACGCCACCGCCGGGGCCGCCACGTCCAGCCGCCTGTCGGTTGAATTATTCAAAGCCGTCAGCAAGCTCGACGGCGCCACTGTCTTTTTCAAGGGCGGCGGCCCGGCCTTGAATGATCTGCTCGGCGGCCACGTCGATGTGATGATCGCGTCGGCCGGCCTGGTATTGAGCCACGTCAAAAGCGGCCGGCTGCATGCGCTGGCGGTCAGCTCAAAAAACCGCACCGCGCTCGCGCCCGGTGTGCCTTCGGTCAGTGAGTTTTATCCGCAGTTCGAGGCGCAATCGTGGGTAGGCATGATGGCGCCAGCCGCCACGCCGCGCGCAATCATTCTGCGTCTCAATGCTGAAGTCAGCAAAGCGCTGGCTGAACCTGAAGTAAAAGAGCGCTTCAATACGCTCGGCTATGAAATCGCCGGCGGATCGCCAGAGCAATTCAGCGAATGGCTGCGCACGGAATCGCTAAAATGGGGCAAAGTGATCCGCGACAATCACATCACCGCCGAATAATCATTTGAACCACACACACTGGGAAATAGCATGCTGAAAATCTGGGGACGCAAGAATTCGATCAACGTGCAAAAAGTATTGTGGGCCTGCGGCGAACTCGCGCTGCCGATTGACCGCATCGACGCGGGCATGGCGTTTGGCGTGAATAACACGCCCGAGTACAAAGCGATGAATCCGAACGGTCTGGTGCCGCTGATGAATGATGGCGGATTTCTGTTGTGGGAGTCGCACGCCATCGTGCGTTATCTCGCGCGCCAGCACGGCCTGGGGTCGCTGTGCCCGGCCGATGCGCAAACCGCCGCCGACGCCGATCGCTGGATGGAATGGTTCAGCACCACGCTGTGGCTCAATCTGCGTCCGGTGTTCTGGAATCTGGTGCGCACAGCGCCTGAAAAGCGCGACATGCCGCTGGTGGAATCCAGCCTGAAATTGCTCACGGCCAATTTTCAAACCGTGGATGCCTGGCTCGCCAATCGTGATTACATGGCCGGCGCGGCGTTCAGCATGGGCGACATACCGATGGGTGTGTCGGCGTTTCGCTGGTACAACATGGATATCGTGCGACCGTCGCTGAAAAATCTGGATGCTTGGTATGCGCGGCTGTGCGCGCGGCCCGCGTTCAAAGAACATGCAATGCTGCCGCTTACATAGAAACCCAATAAAAACATATACTTACAATTAACTTTTATGCGCGAATACCGTTACTTCAACCTGGTGATGGTGGCGTTTGTCACGGTGCTGATCTGCTCCAACCTGATCGGTCCGGCGAAGATCGCGCAAATCGAATTACCCGTGTGGGGCGTGCTGACGTTCGGCGCCGGCGTGCTGTTTTTTCCGATTTCGTATGTGTTCGGCGACATCCTCACCGAAGTCTACGGCTACTCGCGCGCGCGCAAGGTCATCTGGAGCGGCTTCGCGGCGCTGGCTTTCGCCTCGATCATGGCCAGCGTGGTAGTCGCCCTGCCGCCCGCGCCGTTTTGGAAACATCAGGGCGCTTACGACATCGCGTTCGGCTCCACCTGGCGCATTGTGCTGGCGTCGATGGTCGCGTATTGCTGCGGCGAGTTCGTCAACTCGCTGGTGTTGGCGAAAATGAAAATTCTCACTGCAGGCAAGCACTTGTGGAGCCGTACCATCGGCTCCACCATTTTTGGCGAAGCGGTGGATTCCGCGCTGTTTTATCCGCTGGCGTTTTACGGCACGGGTATCATTCCCGATGACAAACTGCCGCTGGTGATGGCGGCGCAATTCGTGTTGAAGGTGACAGTGGAAATCGTCTTCACACCACTGACTTACGCCATTGTGAACTGGCTAAAGCGCGCCGAAAACGAAGATTATTACGACCGTCAAACAGACTTCAATCCTTTCCGGCTGAAAGACTGAGGGAGACACCCATGCCGATCCTGCTCGCCGCAATAACCATCATCGTCCAGGCCAGTTTCATCATTCACGTCTACAAGACCGGCCGCCCGTACTGGTGGGCGCTGATTATTCTGTCGTTCCCGGTGATCGGTTGTCTCGTGTATTATTTTTCCGAAATTTTTCCCGGTACGCAGGAAGCCCGTAAAGCCGAGAAGCTGGCGAGAGTCATCTGCAAGAAGGTCGGCAGCGACAAGGCGTTTGCGCGCCGCGTCCTAGAAGTCGAAATCTGCGGCAGCATCGACAACAAAATCGCCCTGGCGCAGGAATGCATGGAGCGCGAATTGTATGACGATGCCGCGCGGCTGTATCGCAGTTGCATGGAGGGCCTGTATGCGGACGATCCGAACCTGTTACTGGGTCTGGCGACGGCGCAGGCAGAACAGCAGAATTTCAACGACGCGCGCGCCAAGCTGGAGCGCTTGCAGAGCAAGCATCCGGACTTCAAGCCCAATGACGCCGACCTGATGCGAGCGCGAGCGCTGGAAGGTTGCGGCGACACGCAGGCCGCGCTGCAAGCCTACGAAGCGCTGCTGCCGCTCCACGTGGGGCTCGAAGCGCGCTACCGCCACGCGTTGTTACTGAAAAAAATGGGGCACACCGATCAGGCACGCAGCGCTTTGGAGGCGATGCAGGAGCACGCACGCAAACACCGCATTTCGCACGAAGGCGAGCTGGCGTGGCTGAATCTGGCAAAGAAAGAGTTGGGGTAATACGAAGCAACGAAGCAGCGCAGAATCAAAGCTGAAAAAATGGTCAGGGAGGTGAGATTCGAACTCACGACCTCCTGCTCCCAAAGCAGGCGCGCTACCGGACTACGCTACACCCTGACGGCGCGTGCATTTTAGCTGATTTTCGCCCCTCGTTGGTTGCTGGTTTGTTCACCGTATCTGGGCGGAGAGCCGTTGCGCTAAACTCGGCGTTTTAATTGGTTTCCCGATGACTGCAATCACCGAAAAGAAAAACTGGCGTACGCCCGCCGTTGTCATCGCGTGCGGCGGCCTGGCGATGACGATTGTGCTGGGCACGCGCCACGGTTTCGGTCTGTATCTCCAACCGATGACGCTCGACCTGGGCATCAGCCGCGAAGTGTTTTCCTTCGCCATCGCGTTGCAAAACCTGTTTTACGGTTTTTCACAGCCGCTGACCGGTATGATCGCCGACAAGTTCGGCGCGGCGCGCGTGATGGCGGCAGGCACTATAGCCTACGCCATCGGCCTCGTGCTGATGTCGCATTCCACCACCGGCATGGAGCTGAACTTGAGCGCGGGCCTGCTGATCGGCACGGCCATGGGGTGCTGCGGCTTTAGCACGGTGTATGGCGTGATCGGGCGCGTAGTGCCCGCGGAAAAACGCAGCACCGCCATGGGCATCGTCGGCGCGGCAGGCTCGCTGGGCCAGTTCTTGATGCTGCCCTACGGCCAGTTGCTCATCAATCATCTGGGTTGGCAGCAGGCGCTGCTGATCCTGGCAATCACGGTGCTGCTGTTGCTGCCGCTATCCACGGCGCTGGTCGAAGACAAGAAAGCGCAGGCGCAAGCCCTGTTTAAACAATCAATTCCGGCGGCGCTGCGCGAAGCCTTTAGTCACCGCGGCTTTGTGCTGATGTGCCTTGCCTATACGGTGTGCGGGTTTCAATTGCTGTTTGTCTCGGTGCATTTCCCCGCGTACCTGATCGATCAGAAAATGACGCCGGCCACCGGCATGATTGCGCTGGCGCTGATCGGCTTGTTCAACACCTTCGGCAGTTACACCTGGGGCTGGCTGGGCGGACGCCATTCCAAGAAATACCTGCTGGCGACGCTGTATTTCACCCGAGCAATGGTGGTGATGGCATTCGTCATGACACCCCTGTCATCGATGACGGTGTATCTGTTTTCCGCCGCGCTTGGATTTTTGTGGCTGGGCACCGCGCCAATCACCAGCGCGTTGATCGCGCAGATTTTCGGCGCGCGTTATCTATCGACCTTGAGCGGCTGCGCGTTCATGTTTCATCAGACGGGCAGTTTTCTCGGCGTGTGGCTGGGCGGGCGCATTTTCGACACCACCGGCTCTTACACCTTGATGTGGTGGATCACCATTATCGCGGGTTTTGTCGCGGCACTGCTCGTCCTGCCGGTGGACGAACGGCAGATTCCGCGCACTGCCAGCGTGACCGCCTGACCTATCCCAAGTATCAGGCCGTCAAACGTGCGGCTTCTTCGCGCAGCCAGCCACGGAAGGCCGCCACCGAGGGCCGCTCGTCCGCGTGGTCGCCGCAGGCCATGTAGTAACCGTCGGGCAACTTGACCAGCAGATCGAACGGGGCGACCAGTTTGCCGCTGGCGAGCTCTTCAGCGGCCAGAGCAGGCATGCTGGCAAGCACGCCTACCGCGTCTATCGCGGCTTCAAACGCCAGTACGGCATGGCTAAAATGCGGCCCTTTATTGGTCTCTATATCGGTGACACCGGCCGCGTGCAGCCAGCGCCCCCAAAAGGGTTCGTTGTCATACAGTTCGCCGGTGTCGTCGTGCAACAGCAGGTGATGCTTGAGATCTTCGGGCGTCTTCAGCGGATGCTCTCCGGTGAGCAGCTTGGGGCTGCAAATCGGCGTGATGCTCAGATCAATCAGGCGTTCGACCTGGATTCCCGGCACATTGCCGCGGCCATACAGAATCGCCACATCGGAATCGGCCAACCACGCTTCCACCGTGGCGCGCTCGGCCACGTCGCCCTTGCCGTCCACGCTCACGCGGCGCATGCGCGCGGAAATGCGCACATCGATTTCGGGATGCGCCGCTATAAAACGGTGTAAGCGCGGCATCAGCCAGCGCGAGGCAAATGACGGCGCCGCGCTCACCGTTAGAGCGCCGCCGTTTTGTTGGCTGCGCAGCAACGCGACGGCCTGTGCCATGCAATCGAAGCCTTCGCCGAGCTTGGGCAAGGCCGCCTTAGCCACATCCGTGAGTTCCAGGGCGCGGTTATAGCGGTGAAACAGCTGCACGCCTAAATAATCCTCCAGCGTGCGTATCTGATGACTCACCGCCGCCGACGTGACGTTGAGTTCAATGGCCGCTTTTTTAACGCTCAAATGGCGGGCAGCAGCCTCAAAGGCTTTGAGTGAATTCAGCGGAGGAAGGCGCACGGGCATGGAAACTCCAATTTAGTTAATCTCACTTGAAAGTGCAATAGATATAGGTTGATGCAATGCAACATTAAAGAGAGAATGCTGTCCATGTTGTATAAGTAAGTAATTGATATTACATGTGTAATATTAATTATGCAGTAGCGGTAACCAGTTGAATTAAAAGGAGCATTAACATGAGAAAGACGATAAAAATGACGGAAAGTTCAGTGCTGTATAGAAAAATTGATGAATTAGGCTTGGCCGGGCTTGACCGCACCGAGGCAATCGCCGCCCTTCAGTCCGCTGACAGGCTGGCAGAATCGATCTACTGGGTGTTCGAAAAATTCGCGCGCGTCGCCGCCTGGATGACGCCGGGTGCGGGCCTCAAGCACCAGTAATCCAGTAAAAGCAGCACTCCACGCCTGAGCCAGCCAGCGAGGCCAAGGCCGCGACCGATATCTGGAGTGGGTGTAGTCGCATGGCAACGCATAACGCGCAGCGCACTGGCTGCGCGTTTTTTATTGGGGCTTCGTCGGCCTCAACATGGGCCTTACCCGCTTCATGATTTCCGGCGCATCGGGTTCGACCGCGCTACGAAAGCCATATACCGTCTTGCCATCCGGCGCGATCAGATACTTGTGAAAATTCCACTGCGGCACCTCGCCTGACGCCGCCGCCAACGCGCGAAACAAGGGACTGGCCTTAGCGCCCGTCACCGCACCCTGCTCGATCATGGGAAATTCTATTGCATACGTCAGCAGGCAAAAATTGGCGATTTCCTTGTTGCTTGCCAATTCCTGATTGAAATCGTTCGACGGGAATCCCAACACCACCAGGCCGCGAGTGCCATATTGCTTGTGCAGCGCTTCCAGTTTTTCAAACTGCGGGGTGTAACCGCACTTGCTCGCCGTATTGACGATGAGTATGGGCCGGTTTGCGAACTCGCACAGATTCACCGGTTTTCCCTGCAATGACGTAAAGCGATGGTCGAGCAACCCCGTGCATGCCCTTGCATGCGGGGACACGCATAGGACAGCAATAAGACCCGCCATGATCACAACGAGAGACTCCATTTTCATGACGTATTTTTTCTCCTAGTACACCTTATAAGCACAATTGCAGATAATACAGGTGAATCATTTTCACAAGTTTCCTAAAAACTTTCTCATCGGAATTTAGTAACCGCAAGAATGCGGCGGAACTTAATCACGAACTGCCTGCCCGATTAAAGGCTGGGCTTCGCGGACTCCGTTGAATAAATTTAACACGCGAAGATACTTTTTTTAAGCTTATAGATTTTCATTCAAGGAGACGCGATGTTTAATTCCAAAGACGCGCTGTTCGGCAAGAGAGAGGATTTCGCCCAGAAGGATACCAAGATGCACGGCGCGCTGCCGCGTGGTGTTGCCACGACCGGCCGCACGGATGCTGTAACACCGTCATCGCTGGAAGCGGCAGCACCCGCAGCGACAGCGACAGACATGCCGATCGTGACGACCGCACAGCCCGTGTCGTCCGGCAGCAAGCTCATCGTTGGTCCGGACATAAAACTCAAAGGCGTTGAAATAACCGACTGCGACACACTGGTGGTGGAGGGCCGCGTCGAAGCATCCATGGACAGTCGCGTGATCCAGATCGCGGAGCATGGCGTGTACTCTGGAACGGTCGGCATCGACGTGGCTGAAATTCATGGCCGCTTTGAAGGTGAATTGACGGCACGCAAGCAACTGGTGATACACGCCACCGGACGCGTGTCCGGCACCATACGTTACGGCAAACTCACGGTGGAAGACGGCGGCGAAATCTCCGGCAACATCAGCACGCTTTCAGGCGCGCCGAGCACCACATCCTCCCACGCCGGCAAAGGCACTGGCAACGAGGCGCACGTGGATATCATGACACCTTATGATCCCTTCGCGCATAAGGCCAAGACAGGCGCCAAAATCCCCCTGCCGGGCGCGCCGCACTAGTTCGCGTTGCGGGTTGGCGCGTTGTCGGTGGGTGATGCAGTCGATGCGGTCGATGAGGTCGGTGCGACTGGCACAGCGTCCGCGGCAAGTGTAGTCACCGCTGGCGCCGGAGCCGCAGTCGCCTGTACGCGATCAAACTCCGACAGAATCATGTCGGTGAGGTCTGCGGGCAGGGGCACCAGGCGTTGGCGCAGCACGGCTGCCATTTGCTCCCGCGATTCGGGTGGCATCCGTTCATATTCGCTGCGCGCTTCAGCAACGATTCGTTGCTTGCGCGCAAACGACAGTGCACTGATTTGTTCGTGCGCCTGCCGCACCGCGGAAGCCTTGGTCGCCAAATCCGAAATAATCGCCGGCACGTCGGCGGCATTCTTGGGATCTGCAAGTATGCGACGCACGCTGACATAAACCTCGTCGCGTTGCGATGCGGTCAGGTGGATAAATCCCTCATCAACCAGCCGGCGCAATTGCGCATCATCCAGTCCGTAGGGGGCGGCTGAAAATCCAGGGGATGCAGCCGGAGGCGCTGCCACCGTGCTCTGCTGCTGCAGCTTTACCGCGCTGTCCATTTGCTGTCCAGTTTTATCCATGATGACGCGGAAACTCTTGGCAATATTCGCTGCCGCCACTTCCGACTGCTGCTTTACATCGTCGAGCGACGCGCGTGCATGCTGGATACTGCTCCC
>CANIID010000225.1 GCA_947467315.1 Betaproteobacteria bacterium
AGCCTGGCGGAAAACCACGGCCAATCCAAAGCGATGTGGCGCATACGCGAATCGATTCCCGAAGCGGCGCGCGGCGAAGCTGGCATGCTGTACCGTCATGATATTGCCGTGGCGGTGGGGGAGATTCCGGCGTTTATTCGCGATGGACAAGCGGCGCTTGAAAAACACTTCAAGGGCACCCATATTATTTGTTTCGGGCATCTCGGCGACGGCAATCTGCACTACAACACCTACGTGGCGGGCCGTTTGCGCAGCGACGCCGCCGCGCGCGAAGCGAATGACGTGACCACGGTGATTTACGATATCGTCAAGCAATACAAAGGCAGCTTCAGCGCCGAACACGGCATCGGCATCGCGAAAGTTGAAGAGCTGGTGCGCTACAAGGATCCGGTGGAAATTGACCTGATGCGTACCGTGAAGCGCGCGCTGGATCCGGACAACATCATGAATCCCGGCAAGGTGCTGTAAGGCGATGTTCGCCACTTCGACCCAACGTGTGCAAGCTCAACACGGAGAACACCATGACTGACAAAGTATCCAAGATAACCAAGGCCGACGCCGAGTGGAAAAAAATGCTCACCCCCGAGCAGTTTGACGTCGCGCGAAAAAAAGGCACCGAGCGCGCCTTTAGCGGTGCCTACTGGGACAACCACGAGCAAGGCGTCTACCGCTGCATCTGCTGCGATGCCGACCTGTTCAAGTCCGAGCACAAATTCGAATCCGGCACGGGCTGGCCGAGTTTCTGGCAACCCGCCGTTGCGGAAAATGTGGCGTCGGAAGACGACAACGGCTTCTTTATGCGCCGCACCGAAGTGTTGTGCAGCCAGTGCGACGCCCACCTCGGCCACGTGTTTGAAGACGGCCCTCAGCCTACCGGGCTGCGGTATTGCATCAACTCGGCTTCGTTGAAGTTCGAGAAAAAATAGATCGCTAATACTGCTTTCGAATCAAATCTGGCTGTAAGTCTGGAAAATAATCTATATGAAGCTTTTGTTTGAACTCTTGCCGTTGCTTGCGTTTTTTACCGCTTATGTTGCGGTTGATATCTATTTTGCGACTGCGGTGGGAATGGTTACGAGCATCATTCAGGTGATATGGACAATGCTTCGACGGGAAAAAGTATCGACGATGCTTTGGATTAGTTTCGGCAGCTTCATGGTATTTGGCAGCCTTACCCTTATACTTCATGACAAGCGTTTTGTAATGATTAAGCCGACTATTGCTTATGCGGCGATGGCAATTGGACTTGCAGTTTCTTATTTTGGATTCGGGAAGAATGCAATAAAAGCCGCAATGCAAGAACAATTCGAAGCTCCCGACAATGTCTGGAAGCATTGGATGTTTGCTTGGATAGTGTTCTTTCTTGTGATGGGCGTATTAAATCTTTATGTGGCTTACACCTTCAGCGAACCCGTATGGGTGAAATTCAAGGTATTTGGGACAATTTCTTTGAGTTTGGTATTAACCGCTGTGCAAATTTGGCGGATGATGCGTTACCTAAAAGTGGAAGAGCAAAATAAGTAACCATGTTTACACTCGCTTCGATACGATGGAACTCGCGAACCAACTCGTTCGCGAATTTTGCGGAATTACTTTGAAATCTACCCAACACTCGGCTGGCCTGTCGCCCTTTAACTTTGCCTTTCATTGAAGAAGAATTGCGGCGGCGTCTCGCCGCGCTGATGCCCGAGTCCATCGAAATCCTCGACGACTCCGGACAGCACATTGGTCATGAAGGCGCCAAAGGCGGCGGCGGGCACTACCAATTGCTGTTGGTTTCGGCACAATTTCACGGTGTGTCGTTGCCTGCACGGCATCGTATGGTTTACGATGCGCTCGGCTCCATGATGAAAAACGAAATTCACGCCCTATCGATCAAGGCGTACGCGCCCGACGAAATCTAACCACCCGGTCTATCTAATCACTCAGGATCACCAAGGATATTTTATGCACGCCCTCCGCCATCGTCAGTATGCTGCTCCCATCGCCTTAGTCTCCGCATTGTTCCTGCTGCCTGCCGTTGCCGTTGCGCAAGCGCCGGTGGCCAAGGTCAACGGTGTCGCGATTCCTCAGGCCAAGCTGGATGCCATTCTGAAAGCGCGCGCGGCAGGCAAGCAGCCGGATACGCCGGAAATCCGCGCCGCCATACGCGATACGCTAATCAATCAGGAAGTAGTGGCGCAGGAAGCGATCAAAAAAGGCATCGATAAGCTGCCCGAGGTTGCCGCACAGATTGATCTGCAACGTCAGGAAACCCTGGTGAACGCCTTTGTGCAGGAATACATGAAGACCAATCCGGTCAACGACGAAACCATGCGGAAGGAATACGACCGCCTCAAGCCGACGATTCCGGCAAAGGAATTCAAAGCACGCCATATCCTGGTGGAAAAAGAAGACGAGGCCAAAGAAGTCATTGCGCTGATCAAGAAAGGTGGCAGCTTCGAGAAAATCGCCGCAGAAAAATCCAAGGACACGGGCTCCAAAGGCCGTGGCGGTGATCTCGATTGGGGCCCCGCTGCCCGCTACGTCAAACCGTTCGGTGACGCGCTGGCCAAGCTGAAAAAAGGTCAGATGACCGACGCTGCCGTGCAAACCGAATTCGGCTGGCACATCATCCGACTCGACGACGAGCGTGCGACCAAAGTGCCGACGTTTGAAGAAGCCAAACCGCAATTGCAGCAAGGCATGCAGGGCCAGATCGTGCAAAAAATGCTCGCCGATCTTCGCGCCAAGGCCAAGGTGGAGTAATAGTCGTAACTATTTGTTTTTAAATAAAAAACGGCAGATACACTCTGCCGTTTTTTTATGGATATGCGACCTGGAGTGCGCGTTCAGACCACCCTCAGCCCCCCGCTCACGCCACCCATTTCCGCGCATTGCGGAACATGTGCAACCATGGCGCATCTTCTCCCCAGCCGTCGGGGTGCCACGAGTTCTGCACGGTTCTGAAGACGCGTTCCGGATGCGGCATCATGATAGTGAAGCGTCCGTCTGCCGTGGTGAGTCCGGTAATGCCGTGAGGTGAGCCGTTCGGATTGAACGGATAACGCTCGCTCACACGTCCCGAGTTATCCACGAAAATCAGCGCGCTCAGCGAGCCTGCCTCTACCTTGCTGATCGCGGCGTCATCAGCGAACTCCGCGTAGCCCTCGCCATGCGCCACCGCCACTGGCAGCCGGCTTCCCGCCATGCCGTCGAAAAATAACGACGGCGACTCCTGCACTTCAACCATCGCCACGCGCGCTTCGAACTGCTCGGATTTGTTTTTGACGAAATGCGGCCATGCCTGCGCGCCGGGTATGAGTTGATTCAGATTGCTCATCATCTGACAGCCGTTGCACACGCCTAGTGCGAACGTATCGTTGCGGCGGAAAAAGGCCTCGAACTGATCGCGCGCGCGCGCATTAAACAGTATCGACTTCGCCCAGCCCTCGCCCGCGCCCAACACGTCGCCATAGGAGAATCCGCCACAGGCGGCAAAGCCTTTGAAGTCCATCAGGTTTACCCGACCGGCGATGATGTCGCTCATGTGTACATCGATGGCGGCAAATCCTGCGCGATAAAACGCCGCCGCCATTTCAACCTGTCCATTCACGCCCTGCTCGCGCAAAATCGCGATACGCGGACGCGCACCACGCCCGATAAACGGCGCGCTCACATCCAGCGACGGATTGAAGGTGAGCAGCGGCGCGATGCCCGGATCCGCCGTATCGAAGATGCGGTCATATTCCTGCTGCGCGCATTGCGGATTGTCGCGCAGCGTTTGCATGTGAAACGTGGTTTCCGACCAAGCGCGATGCAGATCCACGCGGCGCTCGCAGAACACCTCGCGCCCGTCGGAGAGCACGCGCAAGGTGGCGTCCGCAGTCACACGCCCAATGACCGTGCACAGGACGCCCACAGACTTGAATGCCTGCCGTATCTCGGCAGCATCATCGACCAGCACTTGCAGCACCACGCCGAGTTCTTCGTTGAACAGCGTGTCGATCACCGGCGCATTCCGCGGCAACTCCAGTGTCACGCCCGCGCGCCCTGCAAACATCATTTCGCACACTGTTGCGAACAGCCCGCCGTCGGAACGGTCGTGATAGGCAAGAATCCGGAGATCTTTGCTAAGTATTTGTTTTTCCTTAATAAATTCAACGATGGCCGTGGCCGATTCCAGATCGGGACCCTCGGCGCCGGTCACGCTCCAGGCTTGCGACAGCGCCGACCCGCCGAGGCGTGTCTTGCCGTTGGCCAAATCGACCAGCAGCAACACGGTGTCGCCGCGATCGGTTTGCAATTGCGGCGTCAGCGTCTGACGCACATCGGACACCGGCGAAAATGCGGAGACGATCAGCGATAACGGCGCGACCACTTCTTTTTTGGTATTGCCTTCCGTCCAGGCAGTCTTCATCGACAGCGAATCCTTGCCCACCGGAATGCTGATGCCGAGTTGCGGGCATAGTTCCATCGCGACCGCATGCACCGTATCAAACAACGCCGCGTCCTCGCTGCCGTGACCTGCCGCCGCCATCCAGTTGGCCGACAACTTGATATCGCCTATAGCCGCTATCGGCGCGGCGGCAATATTGGTTATCGCCTCACCCACCGCCATGCGGCCCGACGCCGCAGCATCAATCACTGCCAGCGGCGTGCGTTCGCCCATGGCAAACGCTTCGCCGCGCAGGGTGTTGAATCCCATCAGCGTCACCGCCACATCCGCCACTGGCACCTGCCATGGCCCGACCATTTGATCGCGTGCGGTCATGCCGCCCACGCTGCGGTCGCCAATGCTAATCAAAAACGTTTTGTCCGCCACCGCGGGCATACGCAGCACGCGATACGCGGCTTCACGCAGATCAATAGCCGATGCGTCAAACGCCGGCAGCGCGCGCGCCACACGCGACACGCGCCGCGTCATCTTCGGCGGCTTGCCGAGCAGCACCGCGAGTTCCATATCCACCGGCTTGTTGCTGAACACGTCATCGCTCACCGTCAACCGCTGTTCGACCGTGGCCGTGCCGACCACCGCGAACGGACAACGCTCGCGCACGCAGATCGCCTCGAACGCCGGCAGAGCCGATGGCGCAATGGCGAGCACGTAACGCTCCTGGGATTCATTGCACCAGATTTGCATCGGCGACATGCCGGGTTCTTCGCTGGGAATCTTGCGCAAATCGAAATGGCCGCCGGTGTTTGCGCCATGCACGATTTCCGGCAGCGCGTTCGACAGGCCGCCGGCGCCGACATCGTGTATCGATAAAATCGGATTCGCGTCGCCCAGTGCGCAACAACGGTCGATCACTTCCTGCGCACGCCGCTGCATCTCGGGATTGCCACGCTGCACCGAATCAAAATCCAGATCCGCCAAATTGGCACCGGTGTCCATGCTCGATGCCGCACCGCCGCCCAAGCCGATCAACATGCCGGGGCCGCCCAACTGGATCAGCAACGAACCGGGTGGCGGATCGATTTTCCATACATGGCGCGCCGCAAGGTTGCCCACGCCGCCGGCGATCATGATCGGCTTGTGATAACCGCGCATCTCGCCCGCCACCTGTTGCTCGTAGGTGCGAAAGTAACCCGCCAGATTGGGGCGGCCGAATTCATTGTTGAACGCAGCCCCGCCGATCGGGCCATCGATCATGATTTGCAACGCGGAACTGATGCGCGCGGGCTTGCCGTAGCTGTCGCGCTCCCACTGTTGCACAAAACCCGGGATGCCGAGATTCGAGACCGAGAACCCGGTCAACCCCGCCTTGGGTTTCGAGCCGCGCCCAGTCGCGCCTTCATCACGGATTTCGCCACCCGATCCGGTCGCGGCGCCGGGGAACGGCGCAATCGCGGTCGGATGATTGTGCGTCTCCACTTTCATCAGGATATGCGTGTCGTCCTCGACAAAGCGGTACTCGCCGGTTTGCCCAGGGTAGAAACGTTCGACGCGCGCGCCTTCGATTACCGACGAGTTATCCGAATACGCCACCACGGTGCCGCGCGGATTTTTCGCATGCGTGGTGCGTATCATGCCGAACAGCGAGATGTCCTGAACCGCGCCGTCGATCACCCAGTCGGCGTTGAATATCTTGTGGCGGCAATGTTCCGAGTTCGCCTGCGCGAACATCATCAGCTCCACATCGGTCGGATTGCGCTGGATCAAGCTGAAATGGCGCGCGAGATAGTCAATCTCGTCTTCCGACAAAGCCAGCCCCATCGCGCGATTCGCCTGCACCAGCGCCGGCACGCCGCCGCCGAGGACATCCACCGTCGTCAGCGGTTTGGGCTCGAAGCGCTGAAACAACTGCTCCGCGTCTTTCATCGCGCCCAACACCACCTCGGTCATGCGGTCATGGATCAGTGGCGTCAGCGCGGCGCTCACGGCCTCGCGCGCCGCGCCGCTGACCCAGAAGGCAATGCCGCGTTCGATACGCCGCACGGCATCCAATCCGCAATGGCGCGCAATATCGGTGGCTTTGGACGACCACGGCGAAATGGTGCCGGGCCGCGGGGTCACCAACAGCAGTTGGCCTTGCGCTGCATCAACACCCGATGCCGGGCCATAGGTCAGAATGCGCTCCAGTAGCAGCAGCTCCGCGGAATCCGGCACGCGCAAGGTGTCGACGAAATGCCAGTATTCGGCATGCAGCGCGAACGCGGCATGCGTGGTCAACGAAGCAGGAAGCGATTGCAGCAGCTTTGCGAGCCGAAAATCAGAGAGGGCGCGACGGCCCCGGAGACGCAGAATCATCCTATGCCAACTTTTCAGGCGCTGTAAAGCCGTATTTTACAATGCTTTTCCGCTAAACTTATTCTCTATGCAAGTCAAAATTGGACACGCTACGCCGCTCTACCTGACGGCAGACATCCGCCGCATCGAGGCGCGCCACGCGCACGTGTCGCTGATGGAGCGCGCCGGTCTCGCGGCGGCACAACTCGCTCGCACGCTGGCAGGCGACAGCGGCAAACCGATACTGATCGTTGCCGGCCCCGGCAACAACGGCGGTGACGGCTTCGTCGCCGCACGCTATCTGAAGCAGTGGTTTCATGCGGTCACCGTGGTGTTCTGCGGCGAGGTTGCAAAATTACCGCACGACGCAGCCGGCGCGTATGCGCGGTGGCGCGCGGCGGGCGGCACGACCGTAGACCACTTGCCTTCTTCCAGCGGGGGCTGGAGCCTGGTAATCGACGCGCTGTTCGGCATCGGCCTGAAGCGAAAGATCGAAGGCACCTACGCCGGGTGGATCAACACCATCAACACCATCAACACCATCAACACCATCAGCACCATAGGCGCGCCCGTGCTCGCCATCGACATCCCCAGCGGTCTCGATGCGGATACCGGCCAGATACATGGGCATGGCTACTGTGTGCGCGCCACTCACACGCTGACCTTCATCGGGGCCAAGCCGGGGCTGTTGACGCTCGACGGGCCGGATTACTGCGGCACTATCCTGGTGGACGATCTGCAACTGCCGTCTGACACGGATGCCGGACCCGGCAGCGCACTGGGCGCGGCCACGCATACGCTGGAACCGCGTTTGCGCAACACACACAAAGGTAGCCACGGCAGTGTCGGCATCGTTGGTGGCGATAGCGGCATGGCGGGTGCGGTGCTGCTGGCGGGCCGCGCCGCACTGAAGCTCGGCGCCGGCCGTGTCTACGTGGGATTGATCGCGTCGGACGCGCCGCAGGTGGATGCCGCACAACCCGAATTGATGCTGCGTTCGGCGGACGCAGTTTTAAAACTGGATCACCTGAGTTGTCTTGTTGTCGGCCCCGGATTGGGCCAGTCCGCCGACGCTTTTTTTTACGTGCAGTGGGCGTTGGAATGGGCGCAGGCGTCTCGGCTGCCGCTGCTGATCGACGCCGATGCGCTGAATACTATCGCTGCATCAGATAAGCTAAAACGCAGTTTAAAACAATTGGTTACGGCAATAATACTGACACCGCATCCCGCAGAAGCCGCACGACTGCTCGGCTGCGGCACGCACGCGGTGCAAGCGAATCGCATCGCCGCCGCTAGCGCGATCTCCGAGCAATACCACACGCACGTCGTGCTCAAGGGCGCCGGCAGCATCTGCGCATCACCTGATACCACGTGGCGCATCAACACTTCGGGCAATCCAGGCATGGCCAGCGGGGGCATGGGCGATGTGCTTAGCGGCATCATCGCGGCGTTGATCGCCCAAGGAGCCGCGCCGCAGCGCGCGATGGATACAGCGGTGTGGCTGCACGGCGCCGCCGCTGATGCATGTGTCGCCGCTGGCGTGGGGCCGGTGGGGTTAACCGCAGGTGAAACGATAGATGCCGCGCGCAGTTTGCTGAATACCGGCGCGGTTTGGTGACGTGCCGGATCAACCATCACAACGGTCGCCATGACTAAAACCTAAAACGCGCACGATGCGTGGGGTCATCGCATAGTCCACAATTTGCAGACTTCGTGAAGGGGATGTGGCCATGTCTCTTTCTCGATGACTGCCAGTGCGCTATGCTCTCGACACAAATTGACGATTGAGTTCAGTCATCAGGCGTGTATTTGCACGACCACCATATCGACTTTTCGCACGGTCGATGATTTGGCGATAAGCCTGTTGACCCCGACACCGGAATCCTATGCCCGCACATGGTCCTCTGACGCCGCGCATCGCGCTGGTGTTTTTCCTCCCGCTGATCCTCACCACCGAGCTGCATCAGCTTTCGCATTCGCTGGTGCATGGTTTTCTCGCGCGGCTGGGCGACCCCACCACCACGC
>CANIID010000226.1 GCA_947467315.1 Betaproteobacteria bacterium
AGCTATGTAAAAGACAAACTCCTTTAAATTATTTCCAGTGGCGGAATAGGCATCAAAGTACAGCTTTTCCCGGCTATCAATGACCTCTAATCCATCTTCGAGCTTTATCATAGAAGCATTTGTTTCGTTCGAAGGCATCCCATTATTTTTGGAACCGTCGTATTTCCATGAAACTACAGTTAGCCAAGGTATCGCTCTGCGGATGCTTTCATTTGGAAGGTCATTCACGAATTTATAAACGATGCGATTGCCTTGTATTATCGCCTCGCCAACTGACCATGTTCCATCGGCAATAGCCATAAATGACATTCCCAATCCAAGTATGATGATGATTAATGATCTCGTCGCGTTTTTACAGCTAACAATTCCTCACGAGACCGGCGTTTTTCTTCATCAATTATCAGCAAGCCAGAACAGTTTATACAAATCAGAACTTTTATGCCGCGTGCCTGGCAAATCGCCGGCGCCCTGTCGATGTTGGTTCTGCGGCAGTGATGGCGCGCACCACTCAGAGCTTAACCGCCCGCCCATGCTGACTCGACGCCAGCATCGCATTCGCCACACGGATCATCTGCAAGCCGTTCAACGCCGGCATCACGGTGGCCTCGCCGTGCGTGATCGGGCGGTTGAAGGCTTCGATCAGGTGCGTGGTGCGCGTTACTGGCGTGTCGTTCGGGAACGGCAGTCGCAGCTCGGGCGCGTTGCTTTCCACCACCACTTCCTGCACGCGGCTTGCCTCGTTGCGGCCCAGCGTGCCGAAACAGGAGAGCTTGCCTTTGTCGCCGTACAACACCGCGTCGTTGTCGGAGCGCGGCACGATCGCGCCGGAGGCCACCATGCCCTGCGCGCCGTTGGCAAACTGGAAAATGCTCACCGTGGATTCCTCGACCGGACGCGACGGTGTGCGTGCATCAGTGATGCAACGCACTTCGGTGATTTCGCTGTCGGTCAGGTAACGCAGCAGGTCCACCGGATGCACGGCCTGCGCCACGATGGAACCTGAACCAGCCAGCGCCGGATCATTGCGCCAGCCGGGCATGGTGGGCCAATAGGGCCGCGGGCCGCCGACAAAATTTTGCGCCTTGATGAGTTGCAGTTCGCCCAGGACGCCCGACTGCACGAGGCGGCGCGCTTCGATATGCGCCGGGTGGTAGCGCAAGCGAAACGCCACATCGAGCCGCACCTTGTAATCGTCCGCCGCGCGGATCATGCGCTCGCCGTCAGCCTCGGTCAGCGCCATGGGCTTGTCGCACAACACGTGCTTGCCGGCGCGCGACGCGGCCACCGACTGCTCCGCGTGGATCGCGTTGGGGCTGGCGATGTACACCGCATCCAGTTCAGGGTCGGCGAGCATTTTGTCGAGCGCGTCGTAGGCGCGCGGCACGTTATGTTTGGCGATGAAGGCCCTGCCCTTTTCCGCGCTGCGGCTGTAGACCGAAACCAGTTGCGCGTCCGCCGCCTTCGCCAACGCGGGCATGAAGTTACGCTCGGCGATGTCGCCCAAGCCGATGATGCCCCAACGGATGACCATGACGGTTCCTTTTGACTTTCCACGTTGTGATGTGAATTTTAACAACCGCTATGATACGACCGCATCAACTTGACGCCACGCCATGTGCGATAGACACTTGCGCCTCCCATTCTTGCCACACCCGCATTCTGCACGTCTTCCTGCAGCAAACTCGTTTTGGCTTTTTCAACCAAGGAACCCCCATGTCCGATGCCTCACCGCACGCCTACAGCATCCTCACGCTGCCGGAAATCCGCTTTCTCGACGCCGCCGTTTCACGGTTGATACCCGATGATGATATGGGGCCAGGTGCGAAAGAAGCCGATGTCACCTATTACATCGACCGGCAGCTTGCCAGCGTGTGGGGCACGCACGGCCGCAACTATCGCCAGGGTCCGTGGCTGGAAGGCACGCCGCAGCAGGGCTTTCAATCACGCCTGACGCCGCAGGAGATTTACCACGCGGGTATTCGCGAGACCAATGCGTATTGCACGCAGCAGTACGGCAAGCACTTTGAGTTTCTCAAGATCGAGCAGCAAGAGGACGTGTTAAAGGCGCTGGAAACCGACAAGGTGGAACTGCCGTCGCTGTCGTCGAAACTGTTTTTCGACTTGCTGTGGCGCAACACCGAGGAAGGTTTTTTCGCCGACCCGATGTATGGCGGCAACAAAGACAAAATAGGCTGGAAGCTGGTTGGCTTTCCCGGCGTGGCGGGCGGCGATTACAACGCGCATATCGACAAAACCGAACCGTATCGCGTGACGGAGCCGGTAAGCATCCTCGATATCCAGCAGGGCAAGGCCAAGCTCGATGCGCAAGGCTATGTCAAATACACGCAGCGCCCATCGTCACAAACTTCGAATAGCGCTAAAGGAAAATAAGCATGACCATCACCAAACTCAAACCCGTGGACGCGATTGTCGTCGGCACCGGTGTTTCCGGCTCGATCATCGCGATGGAATTGGCCAATGCCGGTCTCAAAGTGGTGGGCCTCGAACGTGGCCGCATGGTTGATCCGCAGCACGAATTTGCCATGCCCTATGCGCACGATGAACTGAAGTTCGACCGGCACAGCGATATTTTTCAGGACCTGTCGCGTGAGACCATCACCTTTCGCAACAAGGGCAGCGAAACCGCGCTGCCGATGCGCGAACTCGGTTCGTTTAAGCCCGGCGAAATCGTCGGCGGCACGGCGGCGCACTGGGGCTGTCATGCAAGGCGCTTTTTGCCAGAAGAATTTAATCTGCGCAGCGCCACCGAAGCCAAGTATGGCAAGGGCCTGTTCACCGAAGATTGCACCAGTCAGGATTGGGGCGTCACCTACGACGAACTCGAACCGTACTACGATCAGTTTGAACACATCTACGGCGTCGGCGGCAAGGCCGGCAATATCGACGGCGTAAAGCAGCCCGGCGGCAATCCGTTTGAAGGCGCGCGCTCGCGTGAGTTTCCCAACCCGCAAACCCGCCGTACACCCTCCGGCGAACTGTTCGCCAAGGCCACCGAGTCGCTGGGCTACACGCCGTTTCAAAATCCGTCCGCGGCGCAGAGCCAGGCCTATGTCAATCTCTACAAACAACATCTGGGTGAATGCCTGCGCGGCGGCTTTTGCGGCTCACACGCGTGCTCGCAGGGCGCGAAAGGCAGCCCGCTATCGACCGTGATCCCCGCGCTGATGAAGCAGGAGAACTACGAATTGCGACCGTTGTGCAACGTAATCAAGGTCAATCTCGATTCAGACGGCAAACGCGCCACCGGCGTGACCTACATCGACGCGCGCGGACGCATGGTGGAGCAGCCCGCCGACATCGTGGTGCTCGCCACCTATACGTTCAATAACAATCGCCTGTTGCTGCTGTCGGGCATCGGCAAGCCGTACGATCCGGTCAGCGGCACGGGCGTGGTCGGGCGCAATTATTCCTATCAAACCGGCGGCAAGGTGTCGGTGTTTTTTGATGACCAGGAATTCAATCCGTTCATCGGCGGCGGCATGATTGGCACCTGTATCGATGACTTCAACCAGGGCAGCTTCGATCTTTCGGGCCTCGGTTTTGTCGGCGGCTCCTACATCGCCGTGCAAAGCAACGGCGCCACGCCGATCAAATCAAAACTCACGCCGCCCGGCACGCCGCGCTGGGGCTCGGCGTGGAAAAAAACCACCGCGCAGTACTACCGCAGCGCGTTCTCGATCAGCTATCACGCCGCGTGCCAGAGTTATCGCGGGCATTATCTCGATCTGGATCCGACTTATCGCGATTCAAACGGCCTGCCGCTGTTGCGCATGACCTTCGACTGGCATCAGAACGAACAAAAAATGTCGGCCTTCATGCGCGAAAAATGCACCGAGATCGCCAGGGCGATGAATCCCTCGAAGATCGGTGGCGGATCGGTGCCGGCGAAATACACCATCGTGCCGTATCAAAGCACGCACAACATCGGCGGCGCGGTGATGGGCGCCGACCCTGCCACCAGCGTGGTGAACAAATACCTGCAATCGTGGGATGTGAACAATGTGTTCGTGGTCGGCGGCAGCGCGTTCCCGCAAAACGCCGGCAATCCGCCGACGGAAACCATCGGCACGCTGGCGTGCTGGGCGGCGGATGGCATCAAGGACATCTACGTGAAGAAACCCGGCCTGATGGTGTGAGTGATAGTTCCATGAAACCCGAAATCGTCTTGCTCAAGGCCATCTACGAACCCACGGTGGCCGCGCTGGAGCGCGACTTCGTGGTGCATAAATCCTGGACGGCAGCCGATCCACTGGCTTATCTGCGCGAGCACTGCGGCCAGGTTCGCGCCGCGATTTCAACCACGACCACCGCGGTGACGCGCGAACATTTCGCGGCATTGCCCAAGCTGGAACTGCTCGCGTGCTACGGGCCGTACTACACCTTGATCGACCTCGCCGCCGCACGCGAGCGCAAGCTGCCCGTGACCTACACGCCGGATTCCACCGCCGAGCCGGTGGCGGATTTGGCGATGGGCATGATCGTGGCGGTGATGCGCCGCATTTGCGAGGCCGACCGCTTTGTGCGTTCGGGCGCGTGGACGTCACAGGTGTTTCCGTCCGGCGCCGAGGTGCGCGGCAAGACTTGCGGCATTGTCGGCATGGGGCGTATCGGGCGTGAAATCGCTGTCCGCGCGGCAAGCTTCGGCATGAAGATCTGTTACTTCGGGCCAAGCCGCAAGGACGATGTCACGTATCCGTATTTCGACAATCTCGAAGCCATGGCGCGTAAAGCGGATTGCCTGGTCGTTGCCTGCGCATTAACGCCGGCGACACGCCATCTGATCGACACGCGTATTCTTGCAGCACTCGGCGCGGAAGGTTTTCTCGTCAACATTTCGCGTGGCGCCATTGTCGACGAGCCCGCGCTGGTCAATGCACTCGTCAACCAACAAATCGCCGGCGCTGCGCTCGATGTGTTCGCAGACGAGCCACGCGTGCCGCCCGAGTTAATGCGCATGGACAACGTGGTGCTCGCACCGCACATGGGCACCTCCACGCGCGAAGTGCGCGAGGGGCGCAGTGATAAATTGCTGCATGACGTGCGCGCGCATTTTGCCGGCCAACCGTTGTCGTATGCCGTGCCGAAAACGTAGCGCGGTGGATTAGCCGGCGCGGCGCGACGCCTAAAAGTACTTGATCGCCTGCAGCCACCCGCGCGTGTGGCGGTCGGTATCGGACGCGGTGGAGCGCTGCTCACCCAAACGGGTAGCCAGCGTGAGTTTCACCTGAAAGTCTCCTGCTTTCACCCACGTTAACCCCAGACCGCCCGCCGACAGATGACGAGTGTTCGGGCCAGCGACAAAGGGATTTTCATTCACCGTCACGCCGCCGTTGTCCACAAAGACAAACGGTTGCAGCAGGCCCGGCAGCACGGCAATGTTCAGGGTGTAACGCAACTCCATCGTGGCCACGTAGCCGGAATCGCCGGTCGCCTCGCCCTGCGGATAGGCGCGCACGCCGTTGGCGCCGCCCAGCACGAATTTCTCGGAGGAATCGAGATTCTTGCCGCCTTTCTGACCCGAGAATGATACGTAGGCCGACAACCGCTCGCCCAGACTTTGCAACCGCAACACATTGATGTTCCATTTATCGAAGTGCCCGTTCGTGCGGGCGGTGGCATCGTCAACAGCGCGTACCGCCGGCGTTTCGAGATCGAGGCGGCCGCTGCTGTAGCCGGCAGAGAATACGCTAATGCCGCCGCCGAGCAGGGCATCGCGCGCGTCACCACTCAGCGTCAGGGTTGTGGCGCGCGTGGCCTTGTCGCCGACCGTGGCCGTTGAAGATACTTGATCCTGAAAATCCCTGCGGTCATAGGCGGCCTGCCCGTAGAGGTTAAGGTTGCGGCTGCGGATGAAGGGATAACTGACATTGATGGTGTAGCTGTCGGCATCGCCACTGGCGCCCAGCGCAGAGAAGCCCTTGCCCAGCTTGTAATCCGTGCGACTGTAGGCGGCGCCAAGTTTGAAGCCATCGCCGCCCACCGGAAGCTGATACGCAATGCGGCCATACTCAAGGCCGTTGAATCCCTTGGCCAGTTGCGCACTGAGCAGATCGCCGAGGCCCAGCGGGCTCAGCAGATTGAGTTTGCCGGTGAGCCGGTTGGCGCCGGTAAAGCGGTTGCCGAAGTTGTCGAACTCAACGCTTCCGGAAGCGAACGGCGACGACGCAAGTTCGACCGTCATGTCGGACTCGCCGACGTTGGCGCCGGGACGCAGGGTGGCGCGCGCGTCACCCACGCCGGGCAAATCACTCAGCAAAAGCAATTTGCGTTCGATGCCCGGTTCGGTGACGACGGCGCTTGGAAAACCGCCGAGGTATCCTTGCGCGACACCATCGCGCACACGCGACTGGTTGTCGAGATTCACCTTGCCGAAACGGCCTTCAATGATGGCAATTTCAACTACGCCGTCCTTGATGTCCTGTGCAGGCAGGTAGGCGCGCGCCACCAGATAGCCGCGTTCGCGGTAGTAGCGCGAGATGCGCAACGCCGCTTGATCCAGATCGGCGAAGCTGACCGCCTTGCCCACCCATTCACGCACCTGCGCCAGCAGCTCGGTCTCGGTGAATACGCTATTACCGCTGAAGCGAAAAGCCTTGAGCGCAAACGTGGCGGTTGACGGCTTGAGCGCGGGGCGCGCAGGTTCATCCAGTTTGATGGAGGGTGCAGGACGCCCGGGTATTTCAAGCACGGGCTTTTGCTGTTCGCGCAGGATGGAGCCGGCGTCGGGGGTAACCTGTCCCCACGCCTCACTGGCAACCGCCATCACAAGCAATGCATAATTTATTGTTTTTGCTGTATTTTTTATTTTCATGTTATTGGGTTTTCGCGCGACGCGGGGTTGCCAATCGCCTATTGCGAAACGCCTGTCGGCAAGTGAACGCCGCCATTAACGACATTCACCATTCTATTCACCGCGCCTGACCTATTCTCCGACGCATTCCCACGCACCTCGACTGTTCCCCCAATGGACTCCCCGACCGAAGTCGAACCTTGACTGGCACTCGACGTGCTGCCGCCAGCACCTGTGCCAACACTGGTAACGTTGAGCGGCTGCACGCCCGGCAGTTGGCTGGACAATGCCGGCGGACCACTCACGAGCGACGGCGGCAACTGATCCGCACCGGAATTAATCGACGCCAGAACATCCAGTGGTATGCCCGATGCACCGGACGGCGTCACCGGCGTACCCGGTACCGTCGGGGCACCCGTCACCGTCAGCGCACCGCTCACAAACGTGATCGTGTAGTTGGACGAACTTTGCCCCGACGGCGTAATCACATAAGTGCCCGCGGGTGATGCCGCTGTGGCCGGCGTCGCAAAGGCCAGTAAACCCGTCAGACTGGCGGGCGTATCTGCGAACGCGAAGCCAGCATACGTTGAAGTAAACAGCGGCAGCGGATCAGACACCAGTTTGAATTTGTTATCCGCGGTAATCGACAGCGCCTTCGGCGTGATGCTGAACTGCCCCGACGTATAAGCCGTGATGCTGTAGTTTGCATTGCTCGCCAGCGTGCCCTGATTGATGGCATACGGGCTGCCCGTCACGTTCTCGCCCGCCGCGCGCGTCAGCGCGCCGGTGAATACGCTGGTGATGGTATCCGCGCCAGCGAATCCCGCGCCGCCCACATTAAAGGTGAATGCCGGATCGGCGCCGCCGTATACCTTGGTGGCGTTGTTCGCGGTCACGATGATGCCACGCGGTGTGATATCCGCGTTCGCGGTACCCGTCGACGCGACAGTGTAGTTGCCCGCATCCGCACCCGACAGTGTTACACCGGTGACATTGATGGTCTTGCCCACGCCGGCATTTGCATCGGCAAAGTTTGCCGTGCGGTTGATGGTGATCACATCGGCGCCCAGGTGATTGTCGGCGGTGTTGACGGCCGCCGTGGCGCTGGCGTCGTACACCTTGTTCACCCCAGTGTAGGTCACGTTCAGGGTCGCGGGAGTGACGTTGGCCGTGGTGGTGGCGGAAGTATTCACGGTGTAGTTCCCCGCATCCGCACCGGCGAGCGACAGGCCCGTGGCAGTCACCGTCTTGCCGTTGCCCACGTTCTTGTCGCTGAAGGTGGCCGTGCCGCCGGTGTAGCTCACCCCGTCACCGGCGACTGCACCCGCGAGATTGCGTCCGGTAATCGACGCCGTGGTGTTGGCGTCATAGACCTTGTTGCCTGCGGTCACGCTGCCCGTCAACGCGAGTTGATTCACCTGATAATTGTTGGATGCTGTGGTGAAGGTGCCGAAGCTGTAGTTCGTCGCATCGCCACCCGCCGCAAGTCCAGTTACCGTCTGCGCGTAGTTGCCTGCTCTGAGATTGTTGCTGCTACTCAGCAACGGACTGACGATGGTCGCCGTGTTGGCATTCACCACGTCCGCGCCGATCACGTTGCCGAAGTTCACCGCGCCCGTCGCCGCCGGTGTGCCGTAGGTGGTATTCACCGCCGCTATCGCCGCGCCCGTCAGCGCCAGTTGCGCCACGTTGTAGTTCGCCGCCGACGTGAAGCCACCAGCAAAGCTGTAGTTTGCCGAGTCCGCGCCGGTGATTCCGCTCGCGTTCTGCGCGTAGCTGCCCGCGCGCAGGTTGCCGCTGGCGCTTGTTAACGGGCTGACGACGGTTGCGGCGTTGGCGTTCACGACGTCCGCGCCTATCACGTTGCCGAAGCTCACCGCGCCGGTGGCCGCCGGCGTGCCGTA
>CANIID010000227.1 GCA_947467315.1 Betaproteobacteria bacterium
GAGCATTTCAGGCCGCAGATATTTTCAATCTTCGCGATGCGCGCCGTCACCTCCGGCGACAACGCCACGCCCGAAAACGGCGTATCGAACATCCACACGCCGATGTCCACCCGCGCGCACACATACTCGAACCACTCGTAGATGCGATCTTCGCCGACAACCGGATAGTAGGGATTGATCACAATCGCAAAATCCGCCCCCACGCGCTGCGCGTGCAGCGTGAGGTCGATGGTTTCGTTCGGCGAGTGATGCCCGGTGTGCGCGATCACCTTGCACTTGCCGCGCGCTTCTTCGACCACGATTTCCACCACGCGGTTGCGCTCTTCCTTGGTCATCGACCAGAACTCGCCCATGGTGCCGGTGCAGAAGATGCCGTCTATTTTTAAGCCATCGGTGAAGTAGCGCATGTTGCGGCGCAAGCCCGCTTCATCGACTTTGTAAGCGACGGTGAACGGCGTGGTGATGGCGGCCCACACGCCTTTGAATTGTGCGTGTGCGGCGGCTTTGGATTCGGATTTTTTGTAGTTCATAAAGTCCTCAAATCAACACTTTTTAACCACGGATGAACGCAGATGAACACAGATCAACCCCCAACCCGTCATACCCGAGCAGGCGGGTATCCATAAAGGGTCTCCAGTGGCCCTGTGTTATGGGTTCCCGCCTGCGAGGGAACGACGGTGGAGAGATCATGCGTGGTGAAACAAGGTGTTACTTAATCGCCAACGGATTCACCGGCGAACCCACCGCCCCGGTAATCGGCAGCGCAGGCGCGACGAACAAGAACTCATAGCGCTTATCCGCCGCGCAATCTTTCGCCAACTCGGTCAGGTTGAATATCTCGCCGACGGTCAAACCCATGATCGGAATGGTAATCCAGTGCCACGGTTGCGTGGTGTCTTCGGTCTGGTTCGGACGCACTTCCGCGCCCCAGGTGTCGGTGGCCACGCCGGCGATTTCGCGTTTGTGTATCCACGATACCGTCTCGAATGCGAAGCCCGGCGCGTCGCCGCCGGAGTAGCCGTCCCAGCTTTTGCTATCGAGGCAGCGCTGCACGTGGCCGGTATGCACCAGCAGATAATCACCGCGACCCACTTTCACACCCTGCTTTTGCTCGGTGTAGTCGAGCATTTCATTGGTGATGGCGAAACCATCGGGCAGATGTTTTTTGCCCATCGCACGCGCCACATCCAGCAGCACGCCGCGGCCAACCATTTTCTCGATGGTTTTTTCAATTCCCGCTTTGGCCGCGCCCGCGCTGGATACATTGCGACAGTCGTAGCCGTTCCACATGTAGTTTTCGTACATGATGTGACCAAGGCCGTCCCACTGCGTGCCGCATTGCAGGGGCATGATGATGATATCGTCGGTGCCGCGTATCTTGCGGTGATCGAGTATGCCCGCGTACGCATCGGTGCCGGTGCGCGTCATCAGGTGGATCGGGTTAAAGCGTCCGAGCGCGGGATACTTGCTCTTCGCGCCCTGCGGCCCGGTCTGATCGTATTTCAGCGCGAGCGACATGACCTTGCCTTTTTGCACCAGCTTCGCGGCGGCAACGATGTGATCGGCCGTGGTGAAGTTCAGTGTGCCGATTTCGTCGTCCTTGCCCCAGCGGCCCCAGTTCTTGTATTTCTTGGCGGCGTCCTTGACGTCCTTGCGCGTGAGCTTGCGATTTTTTTTATCGCGCGTGTCGATGGTTTTGGGGGCCTTCATCACCTTGCTTGCCATGATCGATGTTCCTCTGCGGTTAAATAAGTGTAGCGAAGTAAGTCTAGCGGCGCGGGCAACCAGGGTCAACGAGACGATATATACTGTTTTTTTCGGTTCGGATGCAAACCATGCGCACACACATTCTAAACAACCGCTTTCTCACCATCAGTGCTGCACTGCTGGCGGCGTCCGGCGCCTGCGCGCAGGATCAGGCTGCCGGGTACCCCGCCAAAACCATCCGCATCATCGTGCCGTTCCCGCCCGGCGGCGGCAACGACATCATGGGCCGCACCCTTGCCGCGAAAATGACCGAGCGCCTGGGAAAGCAAACTATCGTCGAAAACCGCCCAGGGGCCGACGGCATCATCGGTTCCGACGTAGTGGCCAAATCAGCAGCCGACGGTTACACGCTGTTGATCGTGTCGGTGAGCTACGCCATGAACGCTGCCCTGCACAAGCTGCCTTTCGATCCGGTGAAGTCGTTCGCGCCGGTGTCGCAGATCGGCCTGGGGCCGAGCGTGCTGGCGGTGACGCCATCGCTGCCGGTCAGTTCAGTAAAACAACTCATTGCACTGGCGAAAGCGCGCCCCGGCCAGTTGCACTATGCCTCGTCGGGCATTGGCGGCGTCAATCATTTTTCGGCGGAACTGTTCAAGCTCGCCACCCAAACCGACATCGTGCATGTGCCCTACAAAGGCGGCGGACTTTCCATGATCGATGTGATGGCGGGCCAGGTCGAAGTGCTGTTCAATGCGCTGGTCTCATCGCTCACGCATATCCGTTCCGGCAAATTAAAACCGCTCGGTGTCGGCGGCCTCAAGCGCTCGCCGGTGTTGCCCGGCATACCGACCATCGCAGAGACGGTGCCGGGTTACGAAGCGGCGGTATGGTGGGGCATGCTGGCACCTGCCGGCACGCCGCCCGCTATCGTCGCCAAACTCAACATCGAGATCGCCGCGATTCTGCGCGACCCGCAGATGGTAAAGCGGCTTGAATCGGAAGCCGCCGAAGTCGTGCTGACCAGCCCGGAGGGATTCGGAAAATTTGTCGGCGACGAAGTGGCCAAGTGGATCAAGGTCGCCAACGCTGCGGGCATCAAGGGGCTATAGTCCGTAACTATTTGTTTTTATTGCTTTTTTATCCCGCCAGCGGCAAGCGCACCGGTTTACCGCTTTCCACCGACAGTTCTATCGCCAGCGTCGCCTCCAGCGTGGCGCGCGCTTCGCGCGGCGTCGCCAGCACGCATTTCTTGCCGGTGGCCAGATGATCCAGCCAGGCGCGTGTTTCATTCGCGATCGGGCCCCATAGCTCACCCAGCGCCCAATCGCCCGGCGTGCCGCTTTGCAGGAACACCATGTTCACCGTGTGATCGGGCAGATACACATGCGGGATGCCCTTGTTGGTGTACATGATCTGATCCGTGTGATCGTCATCGAGAATCATCACGCCTTCGGTGCCCAGCACCTCCACGCGCGCGGCGTGGCCCAGCGCCGGATATTTTTCCGGCAGCGCATAGCTGATGCCGAGATTCACCGTGGTGCCGTCGTCGTAGGTCAGCACTGAGTAACACACGTCATCCACGTCATGCCCGGCGGCTTTCAACACGCCCTTGGTGCCGCGCGAATACACTTCCACCAGTTTCGGGCCATCGAGAAACCAGTTCATCAAATCGACGTAATAGGTGAGTGCATCCACCACCGGCGTCGCATGCGGATCGCGCTTCAACATCGCCAGCGCCTGCGAACTGGAGTTGAACACGCGTGCGGCAGCGCCGGTAATCTTGCCGACACGTCCCTGAATAATTTGCTCTTTAGCGATCAGGTAGCGATCCTTATAGCGGCGGGTGTAGGCCACGCGCACATTCGCCTTGCTGCCCGCGCGTTCGACAGCGGCGATGATGCTGTCAGCCTCCACCGTGGTCAGCGCAATCGGTTTTTCCACCAATACCGGCTTGCCGGCCGCGATAGCCGCGAGCACGGCTTCGGTGTGCTCGCCCTCGGCGGTGGATACCACCACTGCCGTCACATCGGGATGATTGATGATGTCGAGATTGTTGCCGGAATGCACCTTGGCGCCGACCTTATCCGCCAGCGCTTTTGCGTTGGCCGGATCACGATCCGCGGTAGCGATGAAATGCACCGACGGATGTTCCGAAGCCAGCCGCGCACGCAGTGTGCCAATGCGACCGGAGCCGATGATGGCCAAACCAATTTGATTGCGTTGCATGTTGTTGTCTAATCCACCTTGATATTCGCCGCCGCCACCACCTTGCGCCACTTGGCCACTTCCTCGCGTATCTGTCGGCTGAATTCGTCCGACTTATTGCCTGCCGCATCCAAGCCCGCCGCCGCAAAACGCTGCACCAGTGCCGGAGATTTCAGCGCGCGATTGATTTCGGTATTCAGTTTCTTCACGATGGCGGGCGGTGCGCGCCCCGGCAACAGCATGCCGTACCACACGTCGAACACATAGCCCGGAACACCGCTTTCCATCACTGTCGGAATCTCTGGTGCCACGGTGGCGCGCTTGGCGCCGCTCACTGCCAGCAATTTCAAGCGGCCCGATTTCATATGCGGCACCACCGACGACATGCCGATCAACTGCAGATGAATCTCGCCGCCGATAGCCGCCGACAACGCCGGCCCGGTGCCCTTGTACGGCACATGCGTGAGATCAATACCGGTGATATTGCGCAGCAGCTCGGTGCCCAGATGCGAGGCGCCGCCCGCGCCGCCCGAGCCATAACGTATCGCACCGGGTTTGGCCTTGGCCGCCGCGATTAGCTCTTTCATAGTGCTCACGCCCAACGACGGATGCGCGGTATACACAAACGGCTGCGTGGCCACCATGGAAATCGGCGCGAGGTCTTTCTCGGTGTCGTACGGCAGCTTCGCATACAACGCGGGGGCATAGGCAAAGCCCAGACTGCACAGCCCTATGGTGTAGCCATCCGGGTCGGCTTTCGCCACCAGTGCGGTGCCGACAATGCCGCCGCTGCCGCCACGATTGTCGATCACCACCGCCTGCCCCATGCTCTCGGTGAGATCAATGCCAATCAGGCGCGCAATGATGTCCGTGCCGCCGCCGGGCGCGAAAGGCACGATCAGGCGGATGGGTTTGGTGGGGTAGGCTTGCGCATGGGCAGTGCTCACGCACAACAACATAGCGACAAAAACCGTTTTGAAAATGCGATCCAATTTGAACTCCTCGGCACAAGCAAACACAGATTAAAAGCAAGACCGATTATAGACGAAAGCTTCTCCAATTCTGTCCGTGATAAAGTTGAGCATCTACTGTCAAAGGAAGTCCTCCATGAAAATCATTCGCGTCAAAGCCCACGCCCTGTCCATGAAACTCGACAAAGTCTACTGGACGTCACGCGGCGCCTGGGGCACCTACAACACCATCGTGGTCGAAGTTGAAACCGACGACGGCCTTATCGGCATCGGCACCATCAACAAAACGCCGCTGAAGGACATCGCCGATATCGTTGATGCACTGGGGCCGGTGATCAAGGGCATGGACGCGCTCGCGCACGAGGCGGTGTGGTGGAAAATTTTCAATCTCACCGTGCCGCACCTGGAAGCGGGCCAATCCGACGCCACCCGCCCGATCTACGATCAGAATAAGCGCGTGAACCTGATGGCCGCGCTCGCGGGCATTGACCTGGCGCTGTGGGATATCAAGGGCAAGGCGATGAAGCTGCCGATGTGGCGCTTGCTGGGCGGCGACAAGCGCGAAGTGCCCGCCTACGCCAGCGGCGGCTATTACGAAGAAGGCTACTCGCCGCTGGCGGTGATCGACGAAATGGCGGGCTATGCGGCGCAAGGCTACACCGCCGTCAAAATGAAATGTGGCGGTGCCAGCATCGAGGGCGACATCGCACGCATCAGCGGCGTGCGTAAAGCCATCGGCGACAAGGCGCAATTGATGATCGACGCCAATGGCGCCTACACACTCGCCGACGCCGAGCGCGCCATAAAGGCGTTCGAGCCGTATGACATCTTCTGGTTCGAGGAACCGCTGCAGTGGCACGATGCCACGCGCGGGTTGGGACGTCTTGCGGCGTGCACGCACGTACCGCTCGCCAGCGGCGAAAGCGAGATGCACTCCAACGTGGTGCGCGATCAAATCGATCTCGGCAGCATTCGATACGTGCAGTGGGATTGCACGCGCGCGGGCGGCCTGACCGAGGGCCTGCGTATCGCCGCCTACGCCATGGCACACGGCGTACAGATCGCCTATCACCACGATCCGCAAATCCACGGCCACCTGATGGCGGCCCAACCGCACGGCTTTTGCGTCGAGAGTTTTCCGAGCATCCCGCGTGATCCGTTCTGGCATCAGGTGCTGACGGTGAAACCCAAACTCGAAGCCGGCAAACTCACGCTGGGCGACGAGCCGGGGTTTGGCTTCGAGATCGACTGGAAATTGGTGAAGAAGTGGCAAATCTAGAACAGGAGAGCCACTCCGCCTTGCAGACATCTTGTTGAACTGGCAATATCTTCGCGCTGCTACCGTGCTTAATCTTCAAACAATGGCGCAGCACCATCCATTCTCTAGCGAGGAAAGGAAAACCATGAAATCCACGAAGGCATTGGCCATGTCAGTTATGGCATTTGCGTGCGGCGGCGTCTGCACATCGGGCATTGCACAGGAAACATTGGCCGGCAAGTATTCTGGTAACTACACCACTACGGGCAAAGGCATCGAGCGCCAATGGAGCCTTGAACTCAACATTACCAGCGTAGAAAACGAAAAAGTAAAAGCCGCGCTGGTGAGAAACGGTCAAGAATGCAAAGGTGATTTCGAGCTCGAAGGTACCATCAAAGGAAATCAACTGGTGCTGCGGTCGAATAAGGGGGGGGGCGAGCGGGAGACTGCACCTCTAACCTTCAATTGACCGTTGACGGTAATAAGTTGGTAGGAAAGATAAGCACCTATGCCGCTCAACTCTCAAAGTAAGCTGAACATCCCCTCTCAATAGGATCAGCCGCTTGCGGAAACGCAACTAAGATTCACCGCAGCCTCACCGCGGGCACACAGTGGCGTGACAGTGCCCCACGTTAACGTCGCGATGCGCGTCCGCCATCTGCTCGAACGGATAACGCCGGTCGATCACTGCCTTGAACTCGCACGCTTCGGCGAGCTTTGCGAGAAAAACTAAATCCGCCACGCGCCCCACAGCAGGTCCGGCGATCACTTTCCGGCGGCTGATCATCGACACCCACGGCGCGTGCAGCAGCGCCGGCAATCCGCACAGCACCAGCAGCAGACGCCCGTTTTTGGTGAGTGAATTCTTGCTGCGCGCGTACGGCGCGGTGCCGGCGGTATCGACCATGACATCCCAGGTTTCGCCATTGCGGGTGAAATCCTCGCGCGTGTAGTCGAGCACGTGCGCTGCGCCCAGCGCTTTCACCCACGCAGCGTTCGCGCCACCACACACACCGGTGACGACGTCGCCGATGACGAGGACTTTTTCTCCGCGCTGGAGTTTCGTCCGCCTGAAAACATCCAGCGCCGTGGTTCCGCCCGATGACAGCGCGGCAGCTTCATCCAAGCTCACGTTGGCGGGCTTATGCGCGACCGCGCTGTCCTGCGGCATGCACTTGTATTCCGCATGACAACCCAGTCTCGCGCCGGTAGAGGCAAAAACGGCGTCACCGATCTTGAACTGGGTTACGGCTTTGCCGACGGACGCCACGGTACCGGAGAGCTCCGCGCCCAGTATAGGTTGTCTGGGCTTTGAAACCCCAAGCACCAAGCGCGCGATGAGGCCGAAACCGGCGGGCATGTTCAAACTTCGCCCCCGGCAATCGCCCACGGTTACGGTTGTCGCATGGGTTTTTATCAGGATTTCATTGTCCTTCGGGGCGGGTTTATCCATCTCCCGCAGTTCAAGCACATCGGGCGGCCCGTATCTTTCGTACACCACGGCTTTCATGCGCTGACTCAGGGCTTGCCGCCCCACCCGCCGCCCAGCGCCCGCACCAAATCCGCCACCGCGACGCGGCGCGCGCGCAGTGCATCAGCGCGATTCAAATCCGCCGACAGCAGATTACGCTCGGCATCGATCACTTCCAGTTGGCTGGCAAGCCCGTTGTCGTAGCGGATACGCGCAAGCCGCAGCGAGTCGCGCAGCGCCGTGGCGCGCGCGGCTTCCGCCTCAAATATCTCGCGCGCGCGGGTCTGCGCGGATAGCGCCTGCTGCACTTCGCGGAACGCTTCCTGCAGCGCTTTTTGATATTGCGCCAACGCCTGCTGTTCGCGTGCCTTGACCGCTTCGATCTCAGCGTCGAGCCGGCCCGCCTGAAAGATCGGCTGTGCCAGCCCGAACGCCAGTTGCCAGATCAGCGCGGGGCCGGAGAGCAGATCGCGCAGCGCGCCGCTCTCGCTACCCAGATAACCCGTCAGCGAAAGGCGCGGAAACATCGCCGCGCGCGCCACAGCGATGCGCGCATTCGCCGCCACCAGCCGCTGCTCGGCCTGCACGATGTCCGGGCGGCGCAACAGCAAATCGGAGGGCAAGCCTTCGGGTGCGATCGGCGCCACCAGCGCCGGCGCTTCATTTCGATCCGCGTCACGCTTGACGGACAATTCAACAATCGCACGCGGACTGCGTCCGAGCAACACCGCCAACGCCAGCTCTTCCGCCTTGCGGCTGCGTTCCAGCGCGGGCAACTGCGCCTGCGCCGCCGCCAATTCGGCTTCGAGTTGCCTTAACGGAAAGTCGCCGATCAACCCCGCTGTGCTGCGCACGCGTTGCAGCTTCAGATTATGGTCGCGCAGCGCGAGGGTGCGTTGCGTGATCGCGACTTGCTCGTCCAGCGCGCGCAGATTGAAGTACGCCTGCACCACCTCCGCGCCCAGCGCGAGCCGCACGGTGTCACGCGCGGCTTCGGTCGCCAGCAGTTCCGCACGCGCGGCAGTACCCGCGCCGCGCAGCCGCCCCCACAAATCGAGGTCGTACGCCACATTGATTTGCGCGCGGTA
>CANIID010000228.1 GCA_947467315.1 Betaproteobacteria bacterium
ATCTCCGCCTTCGACATCCCCAGCAATTCGCCATACACGTATTCGTTATCCTCGGCGTAACAGGGCGCGCCGCGGTCTATGCGTCCGCCGATGTAGGCCGGGCTTGCACTCAACTTGATCGGCACTTCGGCGATGGGCCAGCGGCCGATTTTGGTGCCGGTGACTTCGGTGAGCCATTCAAGCGCCTTCAATTGCGGATCGCTGTCACAGCGGTCGCCTGCCGTTTGGCACACGCCCGCCGGCACGCCGGATTTTTGCAGCGCGTGCATGGTGTCGTAGGCATCGCGCGAAACTGTCCAGCCCGCGATGAGCTTGTCGAGCGCCTCCTGATTTGCCATGCGTGCGGCCAGCGTTTTGAAACGCTCATCGGTCGCCCATTCGGGATGTCCCGCGACTTTCGCGAGATCGCGCCATTCCGCGTCGGTAAAACACGCAATGGCGATCCATCGGTCGTCGCCCGCGCATTGGTACACGTTGTGCGGCGCAGCGGCTTTGTGCGGCGAGCGGTTGCCGGTGCGCGTCCAGATACGCCCGTTGGCCGACCAGTCGAGTATCGCGGGGCCGTTGATGAACAAGCCCACTTCGGTTTGCGACGCGTCGATCCATTGCCCTTCGCCGGTGCGATTGCGGTGGAACAACGCGCTCAGCATGGCGAGCGCAAAACTGTACGCGCCCATCCAGTCGAGATACGAATAGCCCCAGCCCGCAGGCATCGCCGGCTCGGGCAGGCCCGACATTTCCGAGAGGCCCGCAAAAGCATTGGCAATCGGCCCCACAGTGCGAAAGCGCCCGTAGGTGCCCTGCGCGCCCATGCCCGACTGCTGCACGTAAATGATGTCGGGCTTGATCTGGCGCAGCACGTCGTAGCCCAGGCCCCAGTTGTCGAGCACGCCGGGCGAGAAGCCTTCGGCCACGATGTCGGACATTGCCACCAGGCGTTTAGCGATCTCCAGGCCTTTCGGATGACGCACATTCAACGAGATGCCACGTTTGCCGGGATTCTTGTTGTTGAATTGCCCGCCCATGTTGGTGTCGGTCACGCCGGGCAGCGGCGCGGTGGCTTTGTCGCGCGCTTCACGGCCACCGACGGGCGCCATCGCGGCGAGGCGCGTGTCGGGGTGACTCTTTAATTCCACTTTGATGCTCTCCGCGCCGAACGCGCTCAAAAACCGCGTGCCGCCCGCCGAGGCGAGAAACCAGGTGAAATCGAGAATGCGGATGCCGTGCAATGGGAAAGGTTTGCCACGTTTGGACGGCGGTTCTTGCGCATTGACGCGCGCGTCTTTGCCGACCACCGGATGCGCGCGCGTGACTGGCGCTGAAATAGAAGCCGCGTCTTCATTCAGCAGCGGCGCGCGGCGACCCACCGTCCAGTCATTCGCGGTGCTGATCCATTTGCTGGTGGCGTAGCAAAACGATTTGCCCAATTCGGGATGCGGCACATCGGTAACGCTCTTGCGCTTGATCCAGTGCGGATCGACGGCGTTGTCGTGCGGCTTCCTCAGCGGCGCGACCAGTAAACCCGCCTCCTGCGCCTCGCGCCACGGTACATTGTCATAGGTGAATGAGCGCACGAAACGTTGCACGGCCTCCATGCCGTCATCGCGGCTGTTGGCGACCGGCCCGGTGCCGGGCACAAAGCGACCGCTCTTGGGTTTGGCCGAGCTCTCCGCCGAGTAGCCGGCCGCCATGCCATATTTATCCAGCAGCGCGATCAGCTTCTGGCCGTCATCCGGGCGATTGCCCAGACTCGCCATCACCCAGCGACCATCCTTGGTATGCACGATGGTGGGCGCCGGCGAAATGCCTTCGCGCGCGTGACGGCAAGTTTGGCGCTGCACCAGTGCGCGCCGCATCACCCACGTCATCAAATCAACTTCGGTGGATTTCGCCACCGCCTCGTGGATCGCGCACGACACCTGCTGACCTTGGCCCGTACGAAAGCGATACAGCAATGCCGCCATGATCGCCATGCTGAGTTGCTCACCCGCGATGTGATAGGCGTGCCACATCTGCGGCGCGATCGGCGGCAGATCGTATTTGCCACCGGGCGCGGGGTCGTAGCCGCAGTTCATCATCACGCCGCCGAGCGCGAGGTGTATCAAATCCGATGCCTTGAATGCCGACCACGGGCCGCTGTCGCCGAAGGGCGTGACACGCGCGTGAATCAGCGTGGGGAATTTTTGTTTTAGCGTGTCAGCACCTAACCCGTAGCCATCCAATTCATTTTTGGGCGTGGATTCCAGCAGGATGTCGGCACCGGCGATCAGCTCGCGAAGTTTCGCGCGATCCGCTTCCTGCTTGAGATCGAGCACGACCGAGCGCTTGCCGCGATTGTACTGCCAGAAAAACAACGAGCCTTCGGGGTCGTTCTTATCCTGATAAAAAGGCCCGATGCGGCGCGTGGGGTTACCGCCGGGCGGCTCGATTTTGATGACGTCGGCGCCAAGGCCAGCCAGTGTCAGCCCGCAGTATTCCGCCTGTTCGTCGGCCAATTCAATCACGCGGATGCCCGCAAGCGATCCCGCACGGGTGGTGCTTGTCATGTTGCTCTCCCTTAATTTCAGTGCGGCAGCTTACACCGACGACGGCACGCGGAAAAGCAACAGCCCGCGATGTGACCTCGTGATTTACTGCGGCTACTGTGGATTCAAGCCCGCGCCTTTAGCAACCTGCGCCCAACGCAGCGTTTCCGAGCGCATGAAGGCGGCGAATTCCTCGCGGCTGGTCGGCGCGGATTCGATCACCATTTCGGTCATGCGCTGGTTCACGTCCGGCGCGAGCAGCACTTTGCTGGCGTCCGCGTGTAGTTTCGCAAGCAGCGGCGCGGGCGCTCCCGCGGGCACGCACACGCCGTACCACGAGGTCACCTCGAAGCCTTTCAAGCCGGCTTCATCCATGGTCGGCGTCGAGGGCAATTGCGACGCGCGTTTCAGGCTGGTCACCGCAATCGCGCGCGCGCGGCCCGTGTGTATCGCCGGCAGATACGCGGGAATATTGGAAATCGCCACCGGCACCTGCCCGCCGATCAAATCAGACAACGCTTGCGGCGCGCCCTTGTAGGCGACGTGAACCACGTCGATTTTCGTCAGCGTCTTGAACAACTCCATGCCTAGATGCGGCGAGGTGCCCGCGCCCGACGAGCCGTAGCTCAGTTTGCCGGGGTTCGCCTTGGCATGCGCGATAAGTTCCGCGACCGTGGCGACCGGCACGGCGGGATGCACGATCAGCACGCTGGCGGTGGTGCCAATGCGGGTGATCGCCGAGAAATCGCGTGTGTGATCGTACGGCAGCTTCGCATACAGGGACGCGGCAATCGCGCTGGACGCGATATTGCACTGGAACAAGGTGTAGCCATCGGCGGCGGCGCGCGCCGCGATGCCCGCACCCACCGTACCGCCGGCGCCGGCGCGGTTGTCCACCACCACCTGCTGCCCCCAAATGCGAGAGAGACGATCCGACATTAACCGGCCCACGATATCGGGTGACGCGCCAGCGGGAAATGGCACGATGTAGCGCACCGGCTTGGTGGGGTACGGCTGCGCCTGCGCTGCAACGCAAGCAAGCCCAAAACACACCGCCACCACGCCCACGGTTCTCATCTTCGGCATGATGCCTCCGTTAATTCAGGAAAACGATCGCTCTGCTGGTGCGCTACAGACGTTCAGGCAGGCTGTTCTTGCTTTGCACGGTGCATCGCCCGCGCCTTGTAGGCATCCTTGGCGGCACAGGCCGCGGCCCACTCCAGTGTGCGCAGCGCCCTATCGTATTCGTATTTATCCACCACTTTGCCGTCGAGCATGCCTATCGACTCGCCCGCGTCCGTCAGCCTGTCGAATTCGGCAATCACTTTGTTCGCCCAAGAAATTTCATCCGTTGTCGCTGACAAACCCTGCACCAGCGGCTGAATAAAGTTGGGATGCAGCGCACCCGAGTGATGCACGCCCGCCGCGTGCAGTGCTGCGGCTTGCGTCGCGGCCTGATCGCCCTGATCGACGCGGCCCGAGGTGTTGGGCACAAACACGCCGCCGGTGGCTTCGATGTCCAGCGCCATCGCCGCCAGCGCGACGTACGCCACCGGCCACGCATACTGATCAAAACTCGCGAACATTTCGATGCCCAGATTCATCGCCATGTCGTAGCCGCCGGCACCGCCCATCGACGAGAGTTTGCGCGGCACCGCCGTCAGCAGATCATGAATATTCACCGCGCCGAGCGTGGATTCAATCATCGGATACAACTCGATGCTGCCCACCGGTATGCCGCGCTCTTTTTCCAGCCGCGAGATGATGTCGTGCGCGTGCCGGAGGTCGTCCGCGGATTCGGTCTTGGGCAGCATGATGCGATCGACACCGGGCCACACGGCATACGGCAGATCGGCATCGACAAAGGGTTTGTTGATCCTGACGTAGATCGATGCACCACCCTTGTTGGCTTTTTGGATCGATTCGCGGATCAGCGTACGGCAGCGTTCTTTTTCCGCCGGCGCGATGGAGTCTTCAATATCGAGGATGTAGACATCACCACCCCGCGTCCAGGCTTTATCGATAAAGCGCGGATTGGTGGGCGTGACGAACATGGAAACGCGGGCGACTCGGTTATTCATGATTCAATTCCCCTGTCTTTCATGCGCGCGGGCTTTGGCATCATCCCGCGCCTGCGCGCGGTTCGCCCACTTGAGATACAGCTTGGCGCGCAAATCCACCGGCACGTCGATCATCTTGCCGTCGATGGGCACTGACGCCATGCCGCGCTTGATGCCCTCGGCAAACACCTCGATGACTTTTACGTAATACGCGGCTTCTTCGGCCGTTGGGCGAAAGCCTTCGTTGCAAATGTTGATCCACGCCGCATGCGGACACATCGCGCCTTTAAAGCCGGTGTCTCTGGCGAGCCGCACCGCTTTTTTCACGTTGGCTTCATCGGCGTTGCCCTGCGTCAACCCCAGCGGGTAACTCATACCCATGGCCTGTCCACCCACCGCCGTCGCGACCGTGATCAACTGCGATTTGATGTACTCCAGCGGATCAAAGGCCAGCCTGGGCGCGGATTGCATGCCAAGGTTTCTGCACAACGCCGCTTCGTTGACGTAAAAAGCCCCGAAGCGCTCGCTCGCGCGCGCTATCGCCAGCGCATGCCACACCGCGCCGGCGGTATCGACTTCCACGTCGATTTCCAGCGCGCCGCTGGCGATACCCCGGCTGATTTCGAGTGCATCCAGCCCTTTTGCCACGGCCGATATATCGTCAGCGGCGGTGACGCCTGTCAGCACCACGCCCACGATGCCGGCAAACACGGTGGCATCCAGTTCGGCGGCAGCACAATCGCGGTGAATGCGCACAAAAACTTCGGCGCCGCCTTTCGCGGCCGCGTGTATCGCCGCAGGCATGCGCGCCTTCAGGTCGGCCTGCCAATCACGGCCCGCCTGTTTGGGGCAATCGAGAATAATCGCGTCCGCCCACGAGGCGTACGCTTTCTCGCCGAGTTGCGCATCGTCAATGGACAAGGCCAACACCGAGCGGCGGATGTATTTGGGCATCGGCTTTTCGCCGACGAACAGGGGTTTTTCTGCGTCGTGCTGCATCGCTGATGTACTCATACCGAGGAAAATCCGTCGTTAACCGGCATTACCTGCTCCGGGGTGGCGCATAGACAACCGGTAAAGCCCATGAGCCGCGCTTCGGCAGCCGCCTTGGCGGTAACGGGCTGGCTTGCCACGCCGCCGCGCGAGCCGGGCCGCCACAGTGCACCCAACGGCTGCTTGCCCAGCATGCGCGCCGCGACCAGCGCGCGCGTCATCAGGAATCGGCCCAAGCGGAATTCGTCCTGCGGCACCGGCCCCAGTCGCATGGTGAGGTCGATACGCCCCACGCCGAGCGCGCTGACGCGCGGGCTGGCTTGTGCAATCGCATCCGCGTGCCAAAACCCCTTGGCGGATTCCAGCATCAGCACCAGTTCGGTGGCGCCCACGTCGATGCCGCGTTCGCGTTCCATCGCCGTGATGAGTTCATCCAGCTCGGCCACTTCCTCCGGCGCATCGGGGCCGGGGAAAACAATGCCGGTGATGCCGCGATGCATGGCGGCGCGCACGTCCGCCCAGCGCGTGTCACGGTCGATGCGCACGAATACCGCAGTCTGACTGTCGCCGATTTTTTTAACCAGCGCGCCCAGGCCCGCACGCGCGGCCTCTTTCGCTTTGGGCGGCACCGAATATTCAAGGTCGAGCACCACCACATCGGGTTTGATCTCGCCATAGCTCGTGCCCGCCGCCGGGTCGTGCGCGGGGACGATCATCCAGGAACGCCGGTTATTGATATTTTCTGCCATGCTCCCCGCCTCTTCGTGTTGCGCCGGAAATTATTCCAGCCGTATTTTCGCATCCTTGATGAGCTTGGCGTACTTCACCAAATCGGCTTTGATCAACGCGCTGAATTGTTGCGGCGTGCTGACCAATGGATCCGCGCCCATCACCAGCAGGGTATCTCTGACTTCGGGTGCGCGCAAGATTCTGCCGATTTCACGCGACAGTTTGTCGATGACTGCCGGCGGCGTTTTTGCCGGCGCCAATATCCCCTGCCACGATTTGACATCGAAGCCCGGCAAACCCGCTTGCGTGAACGTGGGCACGTCAGGCAGGGACAACAAGCGCGTTTCGCCCGACACCGCCAGCGCGCGGATGCGTCCGCTTTTTACAAACGGCGTCAGCGGCAACGCATTGTTGGTGAACACCTGCACCTGCCCCGCGATCAAATCGGTCACCGCCGGCCCCGCGCCTTTGTGCGGAATATGCTGCATCTTGATACCAGCCATGATGCTGAATAACTCTATCGCCAGATGATTGGTAGTGCCGCTGCCCGACGAAGCAAAATTCAGATGTCCCGGCTTGGCCTTGGCGAGCGCGATCAGCTCCTGCAAATTATTCGCCGGCAACAATGGGTTCACCACCAGCAAGGTTTCCGTGGCGACCATGGTGGCCACCGGCGCAAAATCCTTCACCGCGTCGTACGGCGTTTTCAACAAACTCGGGTTGATCACATGCGTACTGGTCACATGCAAAATCGTGTAGCCATCGGGCGCGGCCTTGACCATGGCGTCCGAGCCGATGATGGTGTTGCCGCCGCCGCGATTGTCCACCACCACTTGCTGCCCCCACGCGTCGGTGAGTTTCTGCCCAATAAGCCGGGCCACGATCGTGGTGCTGCCGCCGGGCACAAACGGCACGATCAGGCGTAAGGGTTTGGCGGGGTAATGGGTTTGCGCCTGCGCGAGTGCCGAATAAAGCAATGCGCTCGCCGCAATAAAACACAATAATACGTTTAAAAACATATACTTATGCATCATTGCTCGCCCCCCCCCTAAAACGTCCCGCCCGCGCGCACGCTATTCCACCGCGATGTGGGCCTCACGGATGACTTTACCCCAGCGCGCGCGCTCCTGACGAATCAGACCGGCGAACGCTTCGGGTGTGCTTGCGCTGGGCGTGTTGCCGTTTGCCTGCATGCGGTCGCGCACGTCGGCAATCGCCAGCGCCTTCAAAATTTCGCTGTTCAATTTGGCGACGATGGGCTTGGGCGTAACGGCAGGCACGACGATGCCGTTCCACGACGAGGTTTCATAACCCGGCACGCCCGCTTCGGCAACGGTGGGCACATCCGGCAACATCGGCGAACGCGTGGCAGTGGATATCGCCAGCGCCTTGAGTCTGCCGGCTTTCACATGCGCCAGCGACGCCAGCGTATCGAAGCCCACCATGATCTGCCCGCCCAGCAAATCCACCACCGCGAGCGCGGCGCCCTTATACGGCACATGGGTGAGCTGAACGCCCGCCATCGCCTTGAACAGCTCGCCGCTTAAATGCGTGGAGCTGCCGTTGCCCGACGAGCCAAAACTGATGGCGCCGGGTTTCGCCTTCGCCAGCGCAATCAGCTCCTTCAGATTGGTCGCGCCGAGCTTGGGATTCACCACCACGATCGTCGGCGTGGCGGTGAGCATGCTCACGGGCGCGAAATGTTTTTCCGGATCGTACGGCAACGACCTTTTCAAATTCGGAATAATCGTGAGCATGCCGATAGACCCCAGCAACACTGTGTAGCCATCAGGCTGCGCCTTCGCCGTGATGTCACCCGCAAGGATGCCGCTCGCCCCCGCACGATTGTCGACCACCATCTGCTGCCCCATGCTCGCGGTAAGCGCAGTAGCCAGCAGACGCGCCGGCACATCGGCGGAACCACCGGGTGCGAACGGCACGATGAGACGGATGGGCTTGGCGGGATAGGGTTGTGCTGTGTCGGCTGCAACCTCTGATGCAGCTGATGTGGCCATCGCAACGAGGCCGCAGAACAGCGGTAACCCGCGTCCGTTCACGCTTCGCATTCCGGTGAACCTGAAATGCGCGCGTGCCGCCATCGGCTTTGCGCGATCAATCCCTGCTTTGAATTTCATCACGACCAACGGCCTCCGTGTGGCGAGTGCCGGGTATTTTATCTGTATTGATCATGGCTTGATCTGACTTATGGCACCGGCTTTGGTCGAGCGCTTGGTTGGGGAG
>CANIID010000229.1 GCA_947467315.1 Betaproteobacteria bacterium
GCACGGAAATGGTGATGCCTGGAGACAACGTATCGATTACCGTGACGCTGATCCAGCCGATCGCGATGGAAGAAGGACTGCGCTTCGCGATTCGCGAAGGTGGCAGAACGGTCGGCGCAGGCGTCGTCGCTAAAGTTATTGAATAAAGTGTGAGGCGTGAAGCGTGAGGTGTGAGGCGCGCAAATTGCGACTCAGTAAAAATCTCCTCACCCCTCACCCCTTACGCCTTACGCGTCACGATTTAAAAGGCCAGTAGCTCAATTGGTAGAGTATCGGTCTCCAAAACCGAGGGTTGGGGGTTCGAGACCCTCCTGGCCTGCCAATTTTGGAAATAAGTGGAAGTAAGTGGAAGTACGGGAAGCAAACATACGGGATGATTTCCCGGCGCGCGATAGTTGAACAGCGAAAGGCCCGGCATCCGGTTTATAGAGATGGTAGACAAGATCAAAGTAGTTGTAGCGGCGTTGCTGGTCGTCGCGGGCATAGTGGCTTTCCATTATTTCACCGACAAGTTGCTGATTGTGCGTGTGTTGGCGGTGTTTGGCGGTTTGATTGCCGGTGGCTTGTTGTTTCTTACCACGGCATGGGGCCAGCAGTTCAAAGTCTATGCGCTCGAAGCGGTGGGTGAAGCACGCAAAGTGGTGTGGCCTACGCGCAAGGAAACTTTGCAGACCACCGCCATCGTGTTTGTTTTCGTGGTGATCATGGCGCTGTTTTTGTGGGTGGTGGACGCGAGCCTGTTGTGGATCGTTAAAAAGCTGATCGGCCGGGGTGAATTATGAGCAAGAAATGGTATGTGGTTCACGCCTATTCCGGCTTCGAAAAAAGCGTTCAGCGCGCGCTTGCCGACCGCATTCAGCGGCAAAGCATGCAGGACAAGTTCGGCCAGATTCTGGTGCCGGTCGAGGAAGTCG
This sequence comes from Betaproteobacteria bacterium, assembly GCA_947467315.1. GTDB lineage: Bacteria > Pseudomonadota > Gammaproteobacteria > Burkholderiales > SG8-41 > UBA5216. The sequence continues at coordinate 915 of CANIID010000229.1, forward strand.
TTGAGATGAAGGCCGGGCAAAAAAACACCAGCGAGCGCAAATTTTTTCCGGGCTATGTGCTGGTCGAAATGGATATGGATGAGCAGTCGTGGCATTTGGTGAAAAACACGCCGAAAGTCACGGGCTTCGTGGGGGGCACGGCGACCAAGCCGACGCCGATCTCGGAAAAAGAAGTGCAGAACATCCTGCAACAAATTCAGGATGGCGTGGAAAAGCCGCGTCCGAAAGTGCTGTTTGAAGTGGGCGAGGCCGTGCGCGTCAAGGACGGCCCGTTTGTGGAATTCATCGGCAATGTCGAAGACGTGAATTACGACAAGAGCAAGTTGCGCGTGTCGGTCACGATATTCGGCCGTTCGACGCCGGTGGAGCTGGAATTCAGTCAGGTTGAAAAGGCGTAGCCGTAAAAGTTGTAACTTGTTGTTTTTATTGTAATTTTAAGGGGAGGTCGCCATGTTAATCATGCGCAACCGCTTGCACCCGACAGGAGAATGTAAATGGCTAAGAAAGTCGTAGGTTTTATCAAGCTGCAAGTGCCGGCGGGCAAGGCGAATCCCTCGCCACCGATCGGCCCCGCGCTCGGTCAGCGTGGTTTGAACATCATGGAATTCTGCAAGGCGTTTAACGCCGCCACGCAGAAGCTGGAACCGGGGCTGCCGGTGCCGTGCGTGATTACCGCATACGCGGACAAGAGCTTTACCTTCGTGATGAAGACGACGCCCGCGTCGATCCTCATCAAAAAAGCGGCGAAAATTGAATCGGGCAGCAAGACGCCCCACTCCGACAAGGTGGGCAAGATTACGCGTAAGCAAGCCGAAGAAATCGCCAAGACAAAAATGCCCGATCTCACCGCTGCCGATCTCGAAGCCGCAGTGCGTACGATCGCCGGCAGCGCCCGCAGCATGGGCGTCGACGTGGTGGAGGGCTAGATCATGGCTAAAGATTCCAAGCGTTACACGGCACTGCGTACCAAGGTCGATCGCGACAAGCTCTATCTGGTGACCGACGCGCTGAAAGTCATCAAGGAAAACGCGACCGCGAAGTTCAACGAGTCGATCGATGTGTCGATCAATCTGGGCATTGACGCCAAGAAATCCGATCAGACCGTGCGCGGTGCCCTCGTGTTGCCGCAGGGCACGGGCAAAACCATGCGTGTGGCGGTGTTTGCACAGGGCGACAATGCGATCAAGGCCAAGGAAGCGGGCGCAGATATCGTGGGTTTTGAAGACCTGGCGGCCGAAATCAAAGCCGGCAAAATGGATTTTGACGTGGTGATTGCCACGCCGGACGCGATGCGTGTGGTGGGTGCATTGGGTCAGGTGCTCGGTCCGCGCGGCCTGATGCCGAACCCGAAAGTCGGCACCGTGACGCAGGATGTCACCCTGGCGGTGAAAAACGCCAAGGCAGGTCAGGTGCAGTACCGCACCGACAAGGCCGGTATTGTTCAATGCTCCATCGGCCGCGCGTCGTTCACGGTCGAAGCGCTTGAAGAAAACATGAAGGCGCTCATCGAAGCGATCAACAAGTCGCGCCCGGCGACGGCCAAGGGCATCTTTCTGAGGAAGATATCCCTGTCGAGCACCATGGGTGCGGGCATACGCGTCGATCAGGCGAGCTTCACGCAGCAGCAAGCGTAAACAAAATCAAGTTGCCGCACGCGGTGGTTCGGCGTGCGGCGCAGTACTTTGGGCTGCCGGCATGGGATCGCCGGTAGGGTGTCAAAGACCGTAGGGACTGACCAGTGAGGCGTGAGGTGTGAGGCGAGTAGGTAGCGCACTACATCTCGGTATCGGCGATCTGGCGGTTTAATAGGTTGTTGAAAGGAGCGGGTAGGGTTGCGGCGCGCGGAGTTACACCTCACGCCTCACACCTTACGCCTCGCGTCAGCAACGCCCAACGCAGACGGTGTGCCCGAAACAGATCAAACATGTCGAATGTGTCATGCCTGACTTCTGGATCAAAGGTCGCCGTGGGTGGCGATGGATGGTTTCATCGCCGGTGTAAGAACTAAAGCGAAAGGACGTAGACCTTGAGTTCAAATCTGGAGCAGAAACAAGCAACCGTGGCCGAAATCGGCGCCCATGTGGCGACGGCGCAGGCTATCGTGATTGCCGAGTATCGCAGTCTACCCGTGGGAGACATGACCGCATTGCGCAAGAAGGCGCGTGAGTCGGGCGTGTATTTCCGTGTGTTGAAAAACACGCTGGCTCGTCGTGCGGTCGCGGATACGCCGTTCAAGGAACTTGCTCAGAAGATGAGCGGGCCCCTTGCCTATGGCATGTGCGCGGATCCGGTGGCGGTGGCGAAGGTGCTGCATGAGTATGCCAAAGCCAACGATAAGCTGGTGATAACTGCCGGTGCCATGCCGGGCGTGATGATGTCGCCGAAGGAAGTCGCGGCGCTGGCATCGATGCCCAGCCGTCAGGAATTGCTCGCAACGCTCGTCGGCACCATGCAGGCGCCGGTGGTCAAGTTTGTCCGCACACTGAACGAAGTGCCGGGCAAGTTTGTACGCGCGCTCGCCGCAGTCAACGATCAGAAAGCCAAGCAGGCTGCTTAAATTAGTTTTTTATAAACAAATACTTACGTTTAGTATATTCAGGAGAAAGACATGAGCGCAGTAATCGACGAAGTGATTGAAAAAGTATCTGGCATGACCGTGCTGGAATTGTCCGAGTGCATCAAGCGCATGGAAGAGAAGTTTGGCGTTTCCGCCGCTGCTGCGGTGGCTGTTGCCGGCCCGGCCGCTGCCGGCCCCGCCGCTGCTGCCGAAGAGAAGACCGAGTTCTCGGTGATTCTGCTGGCCGCGGGCGAGAAGAAAGTGGAAGCCATTAAAGTCGTGCGTGCGGCGACCGGCCTGGGCTTGAAAGAAGCCAAAGACCTGGTGGATGGCGCACCGAAGCCCGTGAAAGAAGGCATACCGAAGGCGGATGCCGAGAAAATCCTCAAGGATTTGCTCGCCGCCGGCGCGAAAGCCGAAATGAAGTAATTCATCTGTATGGACCCGGCTGGCGGCTTCTTCCTCAGCGCTGGCCGGGTCACCTTTTGGATCGCTTGTTTGGGTGTTCGTGACGCAAATCGCAATGCACTGGAATCTTCGGTGTGTGCGGCGCTCTAAATGATGTGTGTGCTGCTTTTTTAGTGGTTTCGTAAGTTTCGTTTGTTTAGTTAGTTAACTCTCTCTCCCGGAGTCACCATGGCCTACTCCTTTACCGAGAAAAAACGTATCCGCAAGAGCTTCGCGAAGCGCGATAACGTGCTTCCGGTGCCGTATTTGCTGGCGACGCAGATTGCCTCGTTTGCCGCGTTCCTGCAGGAACATACCGCGCCCGAAGCCCGCAAAACCGAAGGGTTGCAAGCGGCGTTTAAATCGATTTACCCCATCGAGAGTCACTCGAAAAACGCGCGCCTGGAGTACGTGAGCTATGTGCTCGGCGAACCGCCGTTCGACGTGAAGGAATGCCAGCAGCGTGGCCTGACCTTTGCCGCGCCATTGCGCGCCAAAGTGCGCTTGATCATCATGGACAAAGAGGCCGCCAAGCCCACGCCCAAAGAGGTGAAAGAGCAGGAAGTGTACATGGGAGAAATCCCGCTGATGACCACCACCGGCTCGTTCGTGATCAACGGCACCGAGCGTGTGATCGTGTCGCAGTTGCACCGTTCGCCCGGCGTGTTTTTCGAGCACGATCGCGGCAAGACCCATTCATCGGGCAAGCTGCTGTTTTCCGCGCGCGTGATTCCGTACCGCGGCTCGTGGCTCGACTTCGAGTATGACCCGAAAGATTACCTCTACTTCCGCGTGGATCGCCGCCGCAAGATGCCGGTGACGATACTGCTGAAGGCGCTTGGCTATACGCCGGAGCAGATCCTCAAAGAATTCTTCGCGTTCGACACCTTCCATATCGCCAAGGATGGCATTGAGTTCGATCTGGTGCCAGAGCGCATGCGGGGTGAAACCGCACGCTTTGACATTGCCGCGAAAGGCGGAAAAGTCATTGTCGCCAAAGACAAGCGGATTACCGTGCGCCTGGTGCGCGAGTTGGAACAGGCCGGTTTGAAGCGCATCGTCGTGCCAGAAGATTTTTTTATTGGCCGCGCACTGGCGACCAACGTCATCGATACCGCTACGGGCGAAGTGTTGGCCAATGCCAACGACGAGATTACCGAGCAAATGCTGGCGACGCTGCGCGAAGCCGGGGTGACGAGTGTTCAGACCATCTACACCAATGATCTCGATCAGGGGCCGTACATTTCGCAGACCTTGCGGATCGACGAGACCACCGATCAGGTAGCCGCGCAAGTGGCGATTTACCGCATGATGCGCCCCGGCGAGCCGCCCACGGAAGAGTCAGTTAAGTCTTTGTTTAATGGACTATTTTTCTCGGAAGACCGCTACGATCTGTCAGCCGTCGGCCGCATGAAATTCAATCGCCGCATGGGGCGCACCGAATTAACCGGTGCGATGACACTGTCGCCGGAAGACATCGTGGCCTCGATCCGGATTCTGGTCGAGCTGCGTAACGGCAAGGGCGAAATCGACGATATCGATCACCTCGGCAATCGCCGCGTGCGTTCGGTGGGCGAACTGGCGGAGAACCAGTTCCGCGCCGGTCTCGTGCGCGTGGAGCGTGCGGTGAAAGAGCGTTTGTCGCAAGCCGAATCCGACAACCTGATGCCGCACGATTTGATCAACGCCAAGCCGGTATCGGCGGCGATCCGCGAGTTCTTCGGTTCGAGTCAGTTGTCGCAGTTTATGGATCAGACCAATCCGCTGTCGGAGATCACGCACAAGCGCCGCGTGTCCGCACTGGGACCGGGCGGTTTGACGCGTGAGCGCGCGGGTTTTGAAGTGCGCGACGTGCATCCGACCCACTACGGCCGCGTGTGCCCGATTGAAACGCCGGAAGGCCCGAACATCGGCCTGATTAACTCGCTGGCGATTTATGCGCGCACCAATGATTATGGTTTCCTTGAGACGCCGTACCGCAAGGTGATCGATGGCAAGGTGACGATGCAGATCGATTACCTGTCGGCGATCGAAGAAGGCCGCTACATGATCGCGCAGGCCAACGCCGAGCTCGATAAATCCGGAAAATTTACCGATGAGCTGGTGTCGTCGCGCAATCACAACGAATTCACGTTGGCGACTCCGGATCGCATCGAGTACATGGACGTGGCGCCGGCGCAGGCAGTATCCGTGGCCGCATCGCTGATTCCGTTCCTGGAGCACGACGACGCGAACCGTGCGTTGATGGGCTCGAACATGCAACGCCAGGCGGTGCCTTGCTTGCGCGCGGAAAAGCCGCTGGTCGGCACAGGACTTGAACGCACCGTGGCGGTTGACTCTGGTACCGCCGTGCAGGCGCGCCGTGGCGGCGCTGTGGATTACGTCGATGCCAGCCGGATCGTGGTGCGCGTGAACGACGATGAAACCTCTGCCGGCGAAGTCGGCGTGGATATTTACAATCTGGTCAAGTATCAGCGCTCCAACCAGAACACCAACATCAATCAGCGTCCGCTGGTCAAAGTGGGTGACAAGATCGCCAAAGGCGACGTGGTGGCTGATGGCGCTTCGACCGATAAGGGCGAACTCGCGCTGGGTCAGAACATGCTGGTCGCGTTTATGCCGTGGAACGGCTACAACTTCGAAGACTCGATTTTGATTTCGGAGCGCGTGGTTGCCGACGACCGCTTTACCTCGATCCATATCGAAGAGCTGTCGGTGGTTGCGCGCGATACCAAGCTCGGGCCGGAAGAAATTACGCGCGATATTTCCAATCTGTCCGAAGGGCAACTCGGCAGCCTGGATGAGTCGGGCATTATTTACATCGGCGCGGAAGTCGAAGCCGGTGACGTGCTGGTGGGCAAAGTAACGCCCAAGGGCGAAACCCAGCTCACGCCGGAAGAAAAGCTCCTGCGCGCGATCTTCGGTGAAAAAGCGTCTGACGTGAAAGATACCAGCTTGCGCGTGTCGTCCGGCATGGCGGGTACGGTAATCGACGTGCAAGTGTTCACGCGCGAAGGTATTGATCGCGATAAGCGCGCGCAGCAGATCATCGACGACGAACTGAAGCGCTACAAGCAGGATCTGGCGGATCAATTCCGTATCGTTGAGAACGATGCGTTTGAACGTCTGGAGCGTTTGCTGACCGGTAAAACAGCCAATGGCGGTCCGAAAAAGCTGGCCAAAGGTTCGAAGGTTACCAAGGCGTATTTGCAGGACGTGGATCGCCACCATTGGTTCGATGTGCGTCTGACCAATGAAGAAGCGGCGCAGCAAGTCGAGCAACTGCAAGAGAGCATCAAGCAAACCACCATTCTGTTCGACAAAGCGTTCGAAGAGAAAAAGAAAAAGCTCACCAGCGGCGATGAATTGCCGCCGGGCGTGCAGAAGATGGTCAAGGTGTATCTGGCGGTGAAGCGTCGTCTGCAACCTGGCGACAAGATGGCCGGCCGCCACGGCAACAAGGGCGTGGTGTCCAAAATCACGCCGGTGGAAGACATGCCGTACATGGCCGATGGCACCACGGTGGATATCGTGTTGAACCCGCTGGGCGTGCCGTCGCGCATGAACGTCGGCCAGATTCTCGAGACCCACTTGGGCTGGGCTGCCAAAGGCTTGGGACATCGCATCAACAAAATGCTGCGGCAACAGGCGGCGGTCGCCGATATACGTGCGCTGCTGGGCAAGGTCTACAACACCAGCGGCAAAGCGGAAAATCTCGATAGCCTCACCGACAGCGAAGTCACCGAACTGGCGACTAACCTGCAAGCCGGTGTGCCGTTTGCAACGCCGGTGTTCGACGGTGCAACCGAAGCCGAGATTCGTCAGATGCTCGATCTCGCTTACCCAAGCGATGATCCGAACACGGCACGTGTCGGTTTCACGCCGAGCAAAACCCAGGTCACGTTGTATGACGGCCGTTCGGGCGAAGCGTTTGAACGCTCGGTGACCGTGGGCTACATGCACATGCTGAAGCTGCATCACCTGGTGGATGACAAGATGCACGCGCGCTCGACCGGCCCGTACAGCTTGGTTACGCAACAACCGCTGGGCGGCAAGGCGCAGTTCGGCGGTCAGCGTTTCGGCGAGATGGAGGTGTGGGCGCTCGAAGCTTATGGTGCCGCCTACGTACTCCAGGAAATGCTGACGGTGAAGTCGGACGACACCGAAGGCCGGCGCAAGGTCTACGAATCCATTGTCAAGGGCGAGCACAAGATCGAAGCGGGTATGCCCGAATCGTTCAACGTGCTGGTGAAGGAAATCCGCTCGCTGGCGATTGATATCGACTTGGATCACAAGCGGTATTAAGCAACGTCGGCACGGGAATGTAAGAATTTAAGTAAGTATTTGTTTTTGCAGGATAATCTGAACTCGACAGGAGTCACGGATGAAAGCATTACTGGATCTATTCAAACAGGTCACGCAGGAAGAAGAGTTCGACGCGATCAAGATTGGCCTCGCGTCGCCGGAGAAAATCCGTTCGTGGTCGTACGGCGAAGTTAAAAAGCCGGAGACCATCAACTACCGCACCTTCAAGCCAGAACGCGATGGCTTGTTCTGCGCGAAAATTTTCGGGCCGGTCAAAGACTACGAATGCCTTTGCGGCAAATATAAGCGCCTGAAGCATCGC
>CANIID010000230.1 GCA_947467315.1 Betaproteobacteria bacterium
GTAATCGTGATTGGTGAAGGCGTCGCCGGATTAACCGCCGCGGGCGAACTCGCGGGCGCAGGCCTCAGAGTCGCCACGATGGAGGCGCAACTCTTCGGCGGCCTGGTCATCAACATCAATGAACTCGACCCGGTGCCTGCGGGCAGCGAAGCCGCCGGCGGCGCGGAGTATGCGTCATCACTGGTGGAAGCCGCCGCCAACGCCGGCGTCAACAGCGTCAACGAACCCGTCAACAGCATTGAAGCTGCCGGCAATACCCTGAAAGTCGTGACCGACGGCGGCGCGCACACCGCAAGAGCCATCGTGGTTGCATCCGGTGCGCGCCTGAAAAAACTCGGCATTCCCGGCGAAGCCGAGTTCGAAGGCAAAGGCGTATCGCAATGCGCCGATTGCGATGGCCCCATGTACCAGAACGAAACCGTGGTGGTGGTCGGTGGCGGCGATTCCGCATTGCAGGAAGCCGTGGTGTTGTCTCATTACTGCGGGCAAGTGCGTCTCGTGCATCGCGGTGCGAGTTTCACCGGGCGCGAACACTTTCAGCAAGCCGTGAACGCCGAAGCCAAAATCATCAAGACCTTCAACGCCGAAGTCACCGCCGTCGCAGGAGGACAAATGGTCGAGAAAGTGACGATCAAACACGCCGATGGCAAAAGCGAAGACATCGCCTGCGCGGGCATATTCGGCTACATCGGCCTCGAACCCAATGCGGATTTTCTGCCGGCAGCGATCCAGCGCGACGCCAACGGCTTTGTCGCAGCCAACGACAAACTGGAAACCGCCATGCCCGGCGTGTGGGCCGTCGGTGCGGTGCGCAGCGGCTGCGGCGGCTTGCTGGACGACGCGATTGCAGACGGCAAAAAAGCGGCAGCGGAGGTTCGCGCGCGGCTCGCGTAGCCCTTGACTAGTCGCAGACTTCACCGCTGCGACGCGTTACGAATTACAATGGCAACTGTCGTGAACTACAGGCACTACGGAAGGGAATCGCTCCCGGTGGGGCGGCCGGACTTCAAACCCGGTAGGGGCTGTTAACAGTTCTATGTGGGTTCGACTCCCACTCTCTTCCGCCACTCACTCGCGGAATACCCATATGCCGGGACGCGTACCGCACATCCCCGCTGGCAATGCGCCATACACCGCAGGCGGGATGACTCCCGCCCTATAACTACAACGTCGGATTCACCACCTCGCCACCCAACGCCGCCAGCCCCCACGCCGGCGCCTGCGCGTCGAAGTTCAAACTGATGTGCGCGCCCAGCGCATGTGCATCGCGGAAGATGCGCTCTAGCGGATAGCTTTGATAAATACCGGTGGCGCCAGTCACTGTGTGCAGCGCGTCCACTGCCTCCATGCACAGGGTTGCCGCATAGGCGGCATTGCGCTTGTAGCGCAGCTTTTGCTCCATGTCGGGCATCACGTTGTTGTTCGCTTCTTGCTGCGCCGCGAGGGCATCGGTGCGCAGCATCAATTTCGCGGAGTCGATTTTCACCGCCGCGGTGGCAACGCGATGCTGCACGATCTGCTGATCGCGCATTTTCAAACCGGTGTAGTTGGTGCTGCGCTCTTTCACCAGCACCAGCGTGTGTTCGAGTGCCGCCATCGCATTGCCTACGGCGGTGGCCGCGATGCCGTGGCCGCCGAGCGCGTTGAGCGACACGCGATACACTGGATTGGGATTGCCCTTTACCCCCGGAAAGCCATCGCCACCGCGTATGTCATACGCACACAGCGCGCGATACTCGGGCACAAACACGTCCTTGGCAACCACCGTCATGCTGCCGGTGGAACGCATGCCCAGCGTGTGCCAGTCGTCCACTACCTCGTATCGCGATTTATCCAGCAGGCACATGCGGTGATCGATGATCTTATCGCCATCCCTTACAATCACCGCCAGCATGCACCACTCCGCGATATTCACGCCGCTGGAGAAATTCCATTTGCCGCTGATGACGAAACCACCGTCCGCTTTGCGCGCGCGTCCCTGCGGGTAGGCGATGCCCGCCGCGATTAAGGCATCGGGGTCTTTGTCCCACACGTCCGCCTGTGCGCGTTCGTCGTACAGCGCGAGCATCCAGTTGTGGATGCTCAAATTGACCACGTTCCAGCTCGTCGAGGCGCAGCCGCGCGCGAGTTCCATCGGTACGTCAATATAAGAAATAAAATCGTATTCCATGCCGCCCCAGCGTTTGGGTTGCAGGATACGCAGCGCGCCGATGCGATGCAGATCGCTCACGGTTTCGGGCAACATCACACGCGCGGCTTCGGCTTGCGCGGCACGGGCGCGCAGTGCGGGCACGAGTTCGCGCGCCTCGCGCAGCGTTTCATCGTAGGCGACATTGGCGAAACTGCGCGCGTGGGCATGAGGGGCGTTCATGGCGCAAGCACAAGTTTGCAAAAATACATGGCAGCCGACGACCTTTGGTCTGCGCTCCTTCCCCTTCAGGGGGAAGGCTGGGATGGGGGTGGGGTACGTGTGTAAAGGCTGTCACCCCATCCCCACCCTAGCCCTCCCCTTGAAGGGGAGGGAATCGATTGTTGGGAATTACTAATCTCACTCCGGCTGTATTTTAGCCGCTTTAATCACCCTGCCCCAGCGCTCGGTTTCGCTGCGGATCATCGCCGCGTAAACTTCCGGGGTGCTACCGATGGGTTCGCCGCCCTCGGCGCTCAAGCGGTTTTTCATTTCCGGCGCGTGCAGGATTTTCGCAATTTCATTGCGAATACGGTTCACCAAATCCGGCGCCATATGCCCCGGCCCCAGCACGCCATAGAATGGCCCCGCAGCGTAACCGGGGATGGTTTCCGCCACCGACGGCACGTCAGGCAACACCGGCGAGCGCTTTTCGCTGGTCACCGCCAGCGCACGCACGCGGCCCGCCTTCACCATCGGCAGCGACGAAATAATATTCCCCGCAGTGAATGTCACTTCGCCGCTCATCGCCGCCGTCAGCGCCGGCCCGGTGCCGCGGTACGGCACGTGAATGATGGCTATGTCCGCCATGGTTTGCAGCATCAGTCCCGACAAATGCGCGGTGCCGCCGTTGCCGGACGAGGAATACGTCATCTGCCCCGGCTTGCTGCGCGCGAGTGCAACCAGTTCCTTCATCGATTTCGCCGGCACCGACGGATGCACCGCCACCACGGCGGGCACGATAGACACCAGTGTAATCGGCGTCAGATCGCGCAGCGGGTCATACGGCATTTTTTTCATCAGCGACGGCGCCACGGTAATGGGCGCGGGCGTGCCCAGCATCAGCGTGTAGCCATCCGGCGGCGATTTGGTGACGATTTCGGTGCCGATCACACCGCCCGCGCCGGGCCGATTATCGATCACCACGGAGACCCCCAGATTCTCTGATAGTTTTTGCCCAATACTGCGCGCCAGAATATCGCTGCCGCCGCCGGGCGCATAGGGCGACACGAAGCGTATCGATTTAACGGGCCAGCCTTGCGCGTTTGCGCCAGCGGCCATGCCCGCGCCCATCACTACCCACAGAAAAGTGCCGAATACTCGCATGAACCACTCCCGAAACAGAAGCCGCGAGATTACCCGCGCTGCGCGCGCGCCGCAATCCACACAATGTGGTTCAACCGTGCGACGCAGCTTGACGCCCGCCGTGCGCAATCGTTAGCATCGTAACTCCCCTTTATGTCGGTCGCGCCCGTTTGCACGGACAGCGCCGCACCACCATCATGCCGACCCAAACACCGCCACTCATCACCGAAGCCAATGCCTGGAAAGGCAGCGATTTCGCCAACGACGCCCGTTGGGACATCGAGCTAAACGCGCGCCAGATCGCCGAACTGGAATCCGCCGCCAACGCGTGCATCGCGCGCGGGCTGCGCGAGATCGACATTACCGCGGCAGACTTTCCACTGCCGACCTTCGCCCAAGAAATCGCCGCCTGGGCGCACGAGATCAATCGCGGGCGCGGCTTTTTGCTGGTGCGCGGACTTCGCGAGGATTACACCGATGCACAAATCCGCGCGATGTTCTGGGGCATCGGTGTGTATCTGGGCTCGCCGATTTCGCAAAACTCCTACGGCGACATGCTGGGCGAGGTGTACGACGAAGGCGTGAAGATGGGCTCTGGCCGCGTGCGCGGCTATCGCACCAATCAAAATCTGATGTTTCACACCGACCGCTGCGATATCGTGGGCTTGCTGTGCCAGCGCCAGTCGAAATCCGGCGGGCTGTCGAGCATCGTCAGCTCCACGCGCATCTACAACGAGATGGCGCAATCGCATCCTGACTATCTGGGGCCGATGTTCAACGGCTATATCTGCGTCAATGTCGAAGAAGGTGGCGATCTCTCAACCTATCGCATGCCGGTGTTCGTTGAAAAAGACGGCGTGATCAGCGCGCGTATTCTGCGCAACACGGTCGAAACCGCGCGCAAAATGGGCCACGCGAAATACAACGAACTCGAAACCGCCGCGCTCGCGTGCCTGGATACACTCGCCAACCGCGACGATATGCGCCTCGACATGATGTTAAAACGCGGCGACATGCAGTTCATCAACAACTACACCACCCTGCACGCACGCACGGAGTTCGAAGATTTTCCCGACCCGAAACTGAAGCGCCATATGGTGCGGCTGTGGCTGGTGGCGCACGGGCAGCGGCGCACCGTGGATACGAAAATATTCAAGGATTACAGCGGGGTTTCCAAAACACTGGATCGCAATTAAGTATTTATTTTTAAACAACTAAATTAAGCACGGCTGAACACAGATATCCCTACCACCGTCGTTCCCGCGCAAGCGGGAACGACGAGGGGTATTGGGTTTGGTTTTATCTTTGTTCATCCGTGGTTAAAACGTTTTTGACCTTAACGGATCACCCCATGACAGACCAAGATGAAATCAGAGTACTAGCGCCCACCGGCGTCACCGGATCGGGCTTTCTTGAAAGCTCGTTTGAACAAGGCCTCTCGCAAAAGCCGCACTTCATCGGCGCGGATGCCGGCTCCACCGACCCCGGCCCGGAATTCTTGGGCTCCGGTGCGACGGCGTTTCCGCTTGCCGCGATCCGGCGCGATTTACGCTTGATGATGATCGGTGCGCGCAAAATCAACGTACCGCTGCTGATCGGTACCGCAGGCACCGGCGGCAGCAACGAACAACTTGAAACCATCGCCGCGATGGCCAAAGAGATCGCCACCACCGAAGGCCTGAGCTTCAAGCTCGCCTTGATTCATGCCGAAGCCGACAAGGACTATTTGAAAAAGCGCCTGCGCGAAGGCCGCATCAAGCCCTTATCGCCAGCCCCCGAGTTTAACGAAGCGGTGATCGACCGCAGCGCGCACATCGTCGGCATGATGGGCGCGGAGCCGTGGCAGAAGGCGCTCAATTCGGGCGCGGACATCATCATCGCCGGGCGTTCGAGCGACACAGCGATTTTCGCGGCGATGCCGGTGATGCGCGGTTTTCCCGAAGGCATTTCGTGGCACATGGCGAAAATTCTCGAATGCGGTGCAGCCTCTGTCGTGCAGCGCCGTACGCCCGACTGCATGTTCGCGTGGGTGCGCAAGGATCATTTCGTCGTCGAAGCGCCCGATCACACGCTGCGCTGCACGCCGCAGAGTATTGCGTCGCACAGTCTGTATGAAAATTCCGATCCGTTCAAGCTGGTCGAGTGCTCCGGCACGCTAGATCTGACGAACTCGCGCTACGAAGCATTGACGGATCGCGCGGTCAAAGTCACCGGCAGTGAATTCATCAAAGCGCCGGTGTATACCGTCAAGCTTGAAGGCGCGGAGAAGGCCGGCTACATGAGCATTCTCATCGGCTCGGTGCGTGACCCGTTCATCATTCGGCAAATCGACGACTGGACCGCGCGCGTCACCGAAAAAATTCACGCGCGCGTGAAGATGGTGTTCGGCGACAAGTTGAACCAGGCCGACTACCTGCTCAACATCCGCATCTACGGCAAGAACGGCACCATGGGCCCGCTGGAACCGGTGAAAGAAATTCGCTCGCACGAGCTGTGTCTGATATTCGAAGCCACCGCGCCGACACAGGACATCGCCAACACCATCGCCGGCGTGATCCGTCATCAGGCGCTGCACCTGCCGATCCCCGAATGGAGCGGCCTCATCACCGCGATCGCCTGCCCCTACAACCAGATGGAGCGCGGCGCGGTGTACAAATTCAACGTCAATCATGTGGTCGAACCCGATACACCCACCGAGATGTTTCCGATGTCGCTCTACGATGTGAAAGGTTCAACTGTGAAGGAGCTGCAACAATGACCCAACTCGCGGAATTAGCTCGCTTGATCAGAAGCAAAAACGCCGGCCCGTTTGAACTTACCTTCGACATCATGTTCGAAGACGATGCCACTTATCAGCGCGTCAAGAATTCCGGCGCGCTCACGCGCGAGGAAGTGGCCAAGCGCTATAACTTACCAGTGAGTGAGGTGAAATTTTTCTATTGCGATCACGCGTATGCGATCAAGGCGTCGATACCACGCCCGTATTTTCAGGGCGATCCGCGCGACAGCGACGGCCACGGCGGCCAACAGTACGCGCCGCTGATGGATATCGAAATAAAATAGCTTTTAAAAACATATACTTAAATCATTCATTGCCTATTCCCACCACACCCTCCCACTGACCGCAGCGCCGTCATGCCCACGGTAGTACTTTGGGCGGTGGCGCAGATGCTGGTGTGGGGAATAGCCTTGGCCAACGCCACGGTTGCCGCGCAGCCTCCCACGGCTGAGCAATGCCGACAGCAATACGCGAAGGATCGAGCGGCCCAAATGAAGTGCGCGCGCGTCGCCTTTGTGACGCCCGGGTCACAAGCGCAACTCGCACCACGGCTGGTTTCCCCGCTCGCCAACGCGCAGGTCATCTTCGGTTTTTTCGACCGCCGCTTCCCCGGCTTCAACAATGGACTGGAACATCTCGGCGTGGATTTCGCCGCGAAGGCAGGCGCAGCAGTGGCCGCGATTTGCGACGGCATGGTGGTATCCAACAACACCAGCCCGGCCGACATTGTGTCCGCAGTGGTCATGATAGAACATGAATGCGAGCAACCGTTGGGCATAGTGTACGGCTACTACGGCCATGTGCAATCCGATTTAATACCGGGAGACTTCTTGTCCGCCGGCAGCATCATCGGCACCGTTCGCGATTGGGCCGGCAACAGCCACCTGCATCTGGGCATGAGCACTGCGATGCATAAAGACGACTGGGGCTTGGCGCCCAGGGGCGCGACGTTACAAGCGATTGAAGCGCAAGGATGGCTGAACCCATTGAATTTTTTTGCTGGGGCGCCACCCGCGCGCGCGGCTCGCGGCGTGGCGCCCAAGGCGGGCGCAAAAGCCGCTGCGGGCAAGGCAAAGCGCAAACCGTGACTGCGGCATACCGAAGCGCACCACACAGGCGATGCCCCATCTTTCATTATCTGTCATGGCAAACACTGCCTCCTTTCTCTGCCACGTTGTTTCCCCTCACATGCAATCGACCTCCTCAACCACAAAATCTGCGCGGCCTCATTGCGCATCTCGCGCCGATGCAACGGATGTTACATACAGCGGCGCTATAATCCCTGCTTCGCCATCGCCTCGGCAAATCGCTGACGGCGTGGCTCATCGCGCCTCCGAGATATTTAAAAATAATGTTTAAAAACATGTACTTGAGTTACATCAGCGCGCTACTGATGACGAGCGGCGCTATCGCGCAACAGTACCCCACCAAACCGATCCGCCTGATCGTGCCCTTCGCGCCCGGAGGCGGCACGGACATCACCGCGCGCGCGATTGCGATGAAGCTCACCGAAGCGCTCGGACAAACCGTCGTCGTCGATAACCGCGCGGGCGCCAACGGCACCATCGGTGCCGACATCGCGGCCAAAGCGCCGCCCGATGGCTACACGTTGTCGATGATTTCATCGAGCCACTCGGTGAATCCGAGCATCATGAAAAAGTTGCCGTACGATCTGGTCACCGATCTCGCGCCGGTCACGCAGGCCACCTCGCAGCCGTATGCGCTGGTGCTGCATCCGTCAGTGGCCGCAAAAAGCGTGAAGGAACTGATCGCGCTGGTGAAAGCAAAACCCAACTCGCTCAACTACGGTTCGTCGGGCACCGGCGGCTTGAGCCATTTGTCGGGCGCGCTGCTGTGCTCGATGACGGGCATCACCATGACGCACATACCGTACAAAGGCGGCTCGCCCGCGTTGACCGATCTCGTCGGCGGGCAGATTCAATTGCTGTTCTCAACCATACTGCAAGCGCAGTCGCAATTGAAGGGCGGGCGCGTGCGCGCGCTCGCGGTCACCACGGCGAAGCGCTCCGCCGGCGCGCCGGATTTGCCGACTATGCACGAAGCCGGCGTCACCGGTTACGAAGTCGCGGGTTGGTACGGCATGGTCGCTCCGCTGAAAACACCCGCGGCGATCATCGCGCGGCTTAACACCGAGGCCGTCAAGGCGCTGCGCGGCCCGGACATCAAAGACAAACTCGCCGCCGACGGCTCCGAGCCGGTGGGCAGCACGTCCGAGGCGTTTGGTTTGCACATTAAAA
>CANIID010000231.1 GCA_947467315.1 Betaproteobacteria bacterium
CCGATCTGGATCGTCGCGCAAAGCCCCTATGCGCTCGAGGCTGCGGTGCGTCGCGGCTTTGATGTGTTGACCGGCGGCTTCGGCGTCACGGTGGATCATCTCGCCGCGTTCGGCAAAATGTTTGAAGAGGTCGTCGCCAAGGTGCAGCCATCACACAAGCCGCGTGTGGGCGTGCAGCGCGCGGTGTATGTCGCCGAAAACGACGCCGACGCGCGCGACGCCGCCGAACACGCGCTATGGAATATGCGCGTCACACTCAGCCTGCGCAATCACTACGAGCAGGTGGAGAACGGCAAGGCCATTCCCGTGATGCCGAAATCCGAGCCGAGCGTCGATGATCTGATCGAGCGTTATCTCATCATCGGCTCACCGGACACCTGCATCCAGCGGATTAAAAAACTGCAATCCGTGATGGGCATTTCGCATTTCAATTGCAGCTTCTGGTTTGGCGACATGGAGCAAAAGCGCGTGCTGCGCTCGATGGAACGCTTCGCCAAGGAAGTGATGCCGGCGATCAAGTAACGATGCGGGCTGTCTCCGTTGACATGATTACCAAAACCGCCCATATCCGGATCGAGAATTAATCTCCACCCAGCAGCCGGGTCAGCGTCCGCGCATCGGGAAGATGCTCCATGTTCATAATCATGGCGCGCACGGCTTCGGCGCGCGCCGGTGACAACACCGCCTTGGTATTGCTCATGAACTTGGCCACCACCTGTTCTTGAGTCGCGGGATCATCGGGGCCGATGTCTTCGCGCTGCGAAATCTGCTCGCCGTTTTTCATGCGGATGATGACTTCGCCGGAACGCGTTTTCGGGAAACCGGCATTCGGATCCAATTCGTACCGCACTTTTTGCGCCAGCGCGAGCAGCGCCGGATCGGTATAGGAAGACTCTTCCAGTTCTTCAAAACCAAACTGCCCGCGCACCAGACTACACGCGATGCCGTAATAGATGCTGAACTGCGCCGGATAACTGCCCGCCGGTTTGAGTTTGGCCTCGGCGGGTTCGCAAATCAGCGGCACCGTCACATCGGCCACCAGCGCGCATATCGATTCAATATTCTCGATATTAATCATGCTCTTACTACGCAACGCAATCGCCGCGTTCATGAAGGCATGCAACTGGTGACACGCAGGATAGAGCTTGAACGAAGATCGGGTGAACTCCCAACGCTCGGCCAGACCCGCGCTCGCCAGACTTAAATCGGCCGCCGCCGCATGCTCGCCGAGAAAACAATTGTATAGACCGAACTTGCCTTCATAGGCTTCGGCCGGCCCGGTGAAGCCTTGCCGCGCCAGCGACGCCGCCGTCACCGCGGATACGCCCGCCCAGCCCGGATGCATACGCTTGGCCCAGGTGTCATCCTGCAAGGGTTGCAACGTACCCGCAGCCGTACTCAACGCGAGACCCTGCGCCATCACCAGTTGCGCGTGGCTCAAATGCAGCAGACGCCCCGCGATCAGGGTGGAACCAAAGGTGCCGACCAGGTTGGTCGCGTGAAATCCTTTTTTGTTGAACCCGCCTTTGCCGGCGGCGGCGATGCGCGCGGCGACTTCCAGCCCGATGATCAGCGCGGCCAGCAATTCCTTGCCGGATGCCTGCACGTGACTCGCCATGCCCAGCGCGGTCGGCACGCAGCTTGCGGTGAGATGCGCGGAACCCGGCAAATAGGTGTCGTCAAAATCCAGCCCATGCACCAGCATGCCGTTCATCAAAATCGCATCGCGCAGCGCGAGTTTGGCGGGCATGCCGATCACCTGAGCGTCGCCGCTACTCAGGCCCTGCAGCGCGGTCAAACCCTTGTGCGCAAATTCAAAACGCGTGGCCGCATAGGCGTTGCCGATGGCGTCCAGCATCAACAGCTTGGCGCTGTGTCGCACTTTCTCCGGGATAGCCTCCCAGTCGTGCGTGGCAACGAAGCCTGCGAAAGTATCCGACAGGTGTTTTTTGCTATGCATCCGCCGCGCTCACGAGCCGGTGACGACAATCTCGTCGCCATCCACGGTGAATTTGTGGTCAAAGCCCACGGACACCCATTCCATGTATTGCTGTATATCCGTAAAGCGCGCGTCGCCGCTGCGCAGCACCTCGGGACGGTATTTTTTATCGATCTTCATCGGCAAAAACGACACTCGTTTTACGCCTTCTTTCGACACCACGGCCTTGGCCAGCAGGCTGCGCGTGCAGTCCCTGCCGTACGGCATGAAGGGGTACTCCGGATCGAGTTCGGCGTAGTTCGTAACCACGCCCTGCTTCCACGGCGCTTCATTCCACGCGCCCCAGGAGCCCTGGCGCGTCATGCAAAACACGCCGAGGCTATAGAAGATCGCCTTGCCTTTGTAGACTTCAATCGCCTTGGGTATGTGCGGCGAATGGCCCACGATGAGATCAGCCCCTGCGTCGATGCACGCATGCGCCGCAGTCACTTGGTAATCCGAAATCACGCGCGGTATGCGTATCACGCCAAAATGCAGCGCGACGATCACCACATCCACCTGCTTGCGCAGTTGCGTCACGTCGTCGATCAGCATCTTGAGGTCGCTTTCCAGCGGCTGCGTCAGAACCCGCACCGGCGCATTCGGGCCGCGCGTGTCATACGAGGTGTTCACGCGCAAGGGCGCGATGCCCGGCTTGCCGGGGCCGGCTTCGCTGCCGGGATTGCCCACCGAGCAATAGCCGATATAGCCCACCTTGACGCCGTTACGCTCGATGATGGCGGGCTTGCGCGCTTCGGCCAGATCACGTCCGGCGCCGGTTATCTGTATGCCTTTGCTTATCAACAATTCCCGCGTATCGACCAGTGCCTCCGGCCCGCTGTCGAAGGTATGGTTATTGGCCATGGTGATGCCGTCGAAGCGGCAATCGGAAAATATCTGCGCCATTTCTGGCGGCTGCCCCACCTGGGGCGCCAGCGCATTGGCGGCGGGGCGAGATGAATACGTACGCATGCAATTCACGAAACGCATATCCGCCTGCGCCAGCACCGGACGCACCAGCTCGGTATACCCTTCGATGGAAAATCCATCCTTGGGCCCATGCGCGGGGCCGCAGTCGCCGCCCACCAGCAGGGAAATATCACTTGTTGAACGCTGCATTATTGTCTCCGGGAAATGGCTTGCGAGGATGATTGTCCATCAGGCATGATGTTATTTTAGGCGCGGGCAGAGTTATTCGCCATGATAACGAATACCACTTTGAATTTTTCAGGACAACGCTTTACAGGTATGGGATGCATCCTGCTTGCACTCGTATGCCTTACGGGAAATGCAGCGCAGGCACAACAACCGTATCCCAATCGCCCCATCCGCATCATCGTGCCGCTTGCGCCAGGGGGCGCCGGCGATATCGCAGCGCGGCTGTTCGGCCAAAAACTCGGTGATGCGTTTAACCAGCAAGTGGTGATCGACAATCGCCCCGGCGCGGGCGGCATCATCGGCGCCGATCTCGCCGCCAAGGCCGCGCCGGACGGCTACACGCTGGTGCTGGTGGGCGGCAATCACACCATATTCCCCAGCCTGCACAAAAAAATGCCCTACGATATGGTCACCGATTTCGCGCCGGTATCGATGCTGGCCGCCTATCCGCATCTGCTGGTGGTGAATCCCGCGCTGCCGATAAAATCGGTGAAAGACCTGATCGCGCTCGCCAAAACCAAGCCGGGGCAGATCAACTTTTCATCTGGCGGCAACGGCTCCACCGCGCACATGACCGCGGAACTGTTCAAAAGCAGCACCGGCATTAACGTGGTGCATGTGCCTTACAAAGGCGCGACACCCGCGTTGGTGGCGGTTGTTGCCGGTGAATCGGGTTTTGCTTTTTATTCGGCGTCGGCAGCCATGCAATACGTGAAACCCGGCCGGCTGCGCGCCCTGGCCACCACCGGCGAAAAACGCTCGCCGTCGATTCCGGATTTGCCCACGGTGGCGGAATCCGGCGTGCCGGGCTTCGAGACGACGGCGTGGTCGGGTCTACTCGCGCCCGCCGGCACACCCACGCCCGTGATCACGAAGCTGTTCAATGAACTCGCGCGCATACTGCAAATCCCGGAAGCCAAAGAGCGGCTCGCCGCGATTGATTTTGAACCCGTGGGAAATTCGCCGGAAGCCTTCGCCGCTTACATTCGGAAAGATATTCAGAAATGGGCAAAAGTCGTGAAGGACTCGGGCGCGAAGGCGGATTAGCGCGATGAATTGAGAACCGCTGTCGATCAACTGGAGCAATGTCATGAAGATGAATCACAGGTTACTGGCTCTCCTATGCCTGTTTGCGCTGGCGCCGCACATGCGCGATGCGCGTGGCGCGACAACCGCAACATATCCCATCAAGCCCATACGATTCATCATTCCGTTTATACCCGGTGGCGGCACCGACCTGATCGGGCGGCTGGTGGCGTCCAAACTGTCCGAGCGTCTGGGTAGCCAAATTGTCGTTGAAAACATCGGCGGCGCGGGAACCATCATCGGCACGGACCGCGTCGCCAAGTCGGCGCCGGATGGTTACACCCTGTTGTTTGTGGATCCGTCGTTCATGATTCAACCCGGGCTGCAGAAGCTGCCCTATGATCCGGTGAAATCCTTTGCAAAAATTGCGTTGGTGACCAATGGCCCCAGCGCTCTGGTCGTGCATCCGAGCGTTCCCGTCAAATCGGTGAAGGATCTCATCGCATTGGCGAAACAAAAACCCGGCCTGCTCATCTTTGGAACGGCAGGACTCGGTTCGTCCGCGCACCTGGGGACGGAGCTCTTTCAAATGATGGCCAATATCCAGATCATGATGGTGCATTACAAGGGCGGCGGCGGCGCATTGATTGATGCGCTGGGCGGACACAACCATGCCGTGATCGGCTCCGTGGTGTCGCTAAAACCGCATATCGAATCGGGAAAACTCAGAGGGCTGGGCACCACCGGCGCCAGACGCAGCGCCGCGTTGCCGCAGATACCCACCATTGCGGAAGCGGGCTTGCCGCAATTCGAGGTAAATCAGTATCGTGGCCTGCTCGCGCCGGCAGGCACACCGGCGCCGATTATCGACCGATTGAACGACGAGCTGAAATTCATTCTGGCGTCCGACGACTTCAAGAATCTGCTCCTGCGCGACGGTTCGGAGCCGGACTATCGAAACCCCGCTGACTATGATGCCCTTATTGCAAGGGAAACATCGCGCTGGGCAAGCGTAATTAAAAGAGCCAACCTGCAAGCGGGCAAATAGCTAAAACTCCTTCGCCTGCGACGGGTGCATGGTGTAATCGTCCGGCGAAACAGTGCCCGGCATCATAGAGCGCAGCTGCACCGGCGTGGGGATCAGCGGCAATGGCCGCCCATCGGTAAATGCGGTACGCGCCACGTTCATGATCATGCCAAGCATCGAGTAGTAACCCACGATACCCAGAATATCGATGACGCCGGATTCGCCAAACTGCGTCACGGTCTTTTCATACGTAGCGTCGCTCGCACTCTTGTTGGCGAGCACCTCGGTGATGAAGTCGTAGAGCACGGCTTCGTCCTTGGCCATCTCGGTGGGACGCCGGCCTTCGGCGATGGCATCCAGCGTGGAGGGCTTGATGCCGGCCTTGATCGCCTTGCCGTAATGCGCGTTCCACGCGTACTGCTGTGTCCATACGCGTGCACCCATCATGGTGGCCATTTCGTTGATGCGCCGGTCGAGCGGACAGTGGTAACGCGTGTATTCGCCCACGCGTTGCACGCTCATCAGGAAACCGGGGCTGCGCAAGATCGGCCAGTACGGCCCGCGAATTTCACCGCGCAGACCCGACGAAATATCGGCCACGGCCGCGCGTTGCGCATCGGTTAATTGTGCTTCCGGAATTGGCGGCATGCGATCCGGCAGAATGGCATAGGTCATTTCGCGAACCTGCTTCGCAGGCGTGTCAGGGGTCATGGGAAATTCCTCATCAAGGGATGCGTCAAAAGGGTCGGCAAGCGCGGGTTCGATTGGATTTGCAAGAACATGATATCGCCCCACGGTTTTCATGCCAATCACCGGGTGTCACGGATGTAAAATCACCCCGACCCGTTAACACGAGCAGCGCAGAAGGAAGACATTTGAAAATCGGTTATCGTGCATTGCTCATCGCGTGCCTGTTGCTTACGACCAGGTTAGCCGCGGCACAAGCACCGACTGAATCCTATAAGCCTGTTGCCGGCCAGCCGGGCAAGGATGTGGTGTGGATCCCCACGCCCGACATCACGCTCGAACAGATGCTCGACATGGCGCAAGTCACACCGAGCGACTACGTGATCGATCTGGGCTCCGGCGACGGGCGTATGGTGATCGCGGCGGCCAAGCGCGGCGCGCGCGCACATGGTGTTGAATTCAATCCCGATCTGGTGGCGCTGTCACAGCGCGCCGCCGCTGCTGCGGGCGTGGCAGACAAAGCCACGTTTTCGCAGGGCGACATGTTCGAGGCCGACATCTCGAAGGCCACCGTGATGCCGTTATTTTTACTGCCCAATCACCTGAGCCGCCTTGCGCCGCAATTCCTCAAGCTCAAGCCCGGCACGCGCATCGTATCGAACACCTATGAAATCGGCGGCGGCTGGGAACCCGACGAAACCGTGCGCACCACGCCGTGCAACAGTTGGTGCATCGCGGTGTTGTATGTCGTGCCCGCGCAAGCCGCTGGCGCATGGCAGCTTGCGGACGGCGAATGGCTGAATTTGGAACAACACTATCAAAAGGTTTTCGGCACTTATCAAATCGACAATGTGGCGGTACCGATTGAAAACGGGCGGCTGCGCGGCGAAGAAATCAGCTTCACGGTGAACAGCGTTGTTTACACCGGACGTATCAGCGGCAGCGCCATGACCGGGGTTGCCAAGGGGCGTATCTCGCGCGAGTGGCGCGCCGAGCTGGCGAATCCGTAGCCGGATTGGGGATTAAAATACACACAGCAGAATCCATCAAAGGAAATTCATTATGACCCTAAAACGCATGGCAATCGAAATCGGCATGGGCACGGATATTCGCGGCGCCGATTACACCAAGGCGGCGGTGCGCGCGCTGCGGGATGCGCTGTGGCACAACTCGCTTAACGTGGCGGACGCGCTGGGCAAACCCACCGACTCGATGGTGGTCGAGGTGCTGATCGGCGTGCCCAAGCCTGAGTTGGTGGATAAAGCCGAAGTGCTGAAGGTGTTGCCGCACGGCACTGGCACCGTAAAAGTATTTGAAGGCGGGCTGGAGATTTTTAACGACGCGGGCACGGGTTCGACGGTGCTGGCACACGCGGCGGCGATAGTCCGTCTCGACATTTAAGGAGCTGCCATGCCACTGAAAAGATTCATCCTCGAAATGGGCGCCGGCAACGATCTGCACGGCGGCGATTACACCAAGGCGGCGCTGCGCGCAGTGCAGGATGCTTTGCATCATTCGTCACTCGCGTTCATTCGTTCGCTCGGCTTGAATTCAAAAGAGATGCAGGTCGAGGTGACTATCGGCGTGCAGGAGCCTTCCAAGGTCGATGCAGCGGCGGTCAAAGCCAGTCTGCCGCACGGACAAGTCACGGTGAAGGTGGTCAAAGGCGGCCTGAACGTGCCGGAGGAAGGCAGTCACGACATGGCGGTAATCGCGAGTGCGGCCATCGCGGTGCGGTTTGAGATGAAAGCCGCCTCTTGAAAGCCGTACAAATCACCGAAACCGGCGGGCCGGATGTTTTAAAGTACGTTGATCTGCCCACGCCCCAGCCCGGTCCCGACGAGGTGCTGGTGAAAGCGCACGCCATCGGCGTGTGCATGCCCGAAACGCTGGTGCGCCAAGGCGTGTATGCGTGGATGCCACCGCTTCCGCTGATCCCCGGCATTGAAATGAGCGGCACGGTGGTTGAAGCCGGTGCCGGCTGCACCCAGTTGCGCGTGGGGCAAAAAGTGTTCGTGTGTGCGCGCGAGTTCAAGGAGCGCGCCAACTGCTACGCCGAATACATCGCCGGGCCGGAGGAGCGTATTTACGCCGTGCCCGATGACATTGATCTCGATCAGGTGGCGGGGCTGGCGAACTATCAGGTGGCGTGGCATTTACTCAACTCGGCGTTAAAAGGGTTTCAATATGAGTCGGCGCTGGTGATCGCGGCAGCGGGCGGCGTGGGCACGGCACTGGTGCAGTTAGCCAAAGCTTATGGGAAGCGCGTGATTGGCGTCACCAGCTCAGAGGAGCGCGCGGCGTTCGTGCGCGCACAGGGCGCGGACGAAGTGATCGACCGCAAGCACGGCAACGTGGTCGAGCAGACGCTAAAGCTCACGCAGGGCCGCGGCGTTGATCTGATTCTGGATTGCGTCGGTGGGCAGCACATGACCGCGCTATTCGATTGCCTGGAGCGCTTCGGGCTGCTGATGCTGTATGGCCGGCTCGAAGGCCCGGCCACCGGCAACATACACGACGCGATACACAAGGCGCCGTGGCGCAGCGGCGCGTTTCGTTACTTCACCATGCACA
>CANIID010000232.1 GCA_947467315.1 Betaproteobacteria bacterium
CCGTAACCGCGCAGATCGGGCAGGATCACGTGATAGTTTTTCGCCAGTCGCGCAGCAACCTTGTACCAGCAGGTGTGGTTTTGCGGATTGCCGTGTACCAAAAGTAATGGCGGTTTGCCAGCCCCCTGGCCCGCAGAACTATGGCGCAAGCGGATAGTCGCGCCACGGGTGCGCACGTCCACGTGTGCAAAGCCGGGGAAATGCGCGGCCACTTCGGTACTGCCCCAACGCGTGGGGTCGCACGTGTAATCGTCTGCCGTGGCAACCGCCATGATATTCAAGGACATTTTTTCTTTCACTCGCGGATTGATTGTTATTGCTTCATTGTTTATCGTGTCGGGGCGAATTCTAACAAGGCTAACTAGGAACTCCCATGAAGATTCTCGTACTCCCCGGCGACGGCATCGGCCCCGAAATCACCCAAGCAACCCTCACGGTGCTCGACCGTGCCAACGCCAAGTTCAAACTCGGTCTCGAATGGGATCAGCGCGACATGGGTCTCGTCACGCTGAAATCCAAAGGCTCCACACTGCCCGACGACGTAATGGAAGCCGCGCGTAAAGCCCCTGGCATCATCCTCGGCCCGGTTGATCACCTGATTTATCCGTCGCGCGAACAAGGCGGGATCAATCCTTCCGGGGAATTTCGCACCAAGCTCGACTTGTTCGCCAACATTCGCCCTGCGATTTCGCGCATGGGCATGGGGCTGACCGGCAAGCCGATTGATCTGGTGATTTTCCGCGAATGCACTGAGGGTTTTTATTCCGACCGCAATATGTTCATGGGCAAGGCCGAATTCATGCCCACCGAAGACATGGCTATCGCCATACGTAAGGTCACCGCGCGCCAGTGCGAACGTATCACGCGCGTGGCGTTCGACTGGGCGCGCAAGCGCCGCAAAAAAGTCACCGCCGTACACAAAGCCAACGTGTTTCACATTTCCGACGGCTTGTTTTTGCGCGAGGTACGCAAGGTCGCCAAGGAATACCCGGATGTCGAACTCGACGAAAAAATCGTCGATGCCATGGCAGCGTTGCTCGTGCGCCACCCCGACCGCTTCGACTGCATCGTCACCGGCAATATGTTCGGCGATATTTTGTCGGATGAAGCCTCCGAGATTTCCGGTGGCCTCGGCTTGGCCGCCTCCACCATGGCGGGGGACGACGCCTGCTGCGCGCAAGCCCAGCACGGCTCGGCACCCGACATCGCGGGCATGGACAAAGCCAACCCGACCTCGCTGATTTTGTCGGCAGCGATGCTGCTCGACTGGTTGAGCATCCGTCACAAGCGCGCCGAATTCGATGCCGCCGCCAAAGCCATCGATGCCGCCATCAACGCCGCACTGCAAAAACCCGAGACTCGCACGCCGGATATCGGCGGCAAGCTGGGCACACAGGCATTTGCGAAACACGTCGCCTCAATTATATAAAATACGCAATAAAAACAATATGTTACAAACCCGTATCACCGCTGTCGCATTGATTGATTTCGCCACCGCCGTCTACGCCAGCGCGGGCGTACCCGAAGCCGACGCGCGCCTCATTGCCGACACGCTGGTGCAAGCCGATCTATGGGGCCACCAATCCCATGGCGTGTTGCGTCTGGGCTGGTATCTCGACCGCATCCGCAACGGCGTGATGAAGCCGGTCACCACACCGGAGTTCGTGGTGGATGCGGGCGCTATTGCCGTGATTGATGCACATGATGGCGTGGGCCACGTGGCCACGATGCTTGCCACAAACGAAGCAATCAAACGCGCCAAAGCCCACGGCATCGGCGCGGTGGCGGTGCGCAACTCCAATCACTTCGGCACCTGCATGTATTACACGCGGCGCGTCACTGCAGCGGGCTGCACGGCGATGCTCACCAGCAACGGCGGCCCGGCGATGGCGCCGTGGGGTGGACGCAAAAAAATCATCGGCACCAATCCGTTTTCCGTTGCGGCACCGGTAAGCGCCGACGGCCCAAATGGCACGATGGCGCCCTTCGTGGTGGACATGGCCGCCACCGGTGTCGCGCGCGGCAAAATTTATCTGGCAAAAAACAAGAACTTGCCGATACCGCTGGGTTGGGCCATCAATCAGGCGGGCGAACCCACCACCGACCCGCAGGAAGCCATCGACGGCATCATCCTGCCCATGGCCGAACACAAAGGCTACGCCATCGCCGCGATGGTGGACATGATGTCCGGCGTGTTGACCGGAAGCGGTTTTTTGTCGGCCGTACACAGCCCCTACAAAACCGCCGAGAAAAGCAATTGCGGACACTTGATGATCGCGATGGACATCGCCAAATTCCAGCCGCTGGAACAGTTTTACGCGCGCATGCAGGCATTCACCAGCGAAATTAAATCCGTGCCGCTCGCCAAGGGCTTTGACGAAGTGTTTTATCCGGGCGAGATGGAAAACAACAGCGACGCGAAATTCCGGCGTGAGGGGTTGCTTCTGCCGGACGATACGGTTGCGGATTTGCGGCGGATTGCGAAAGAAACTCGGCTGGAGGCGAAGCTGCCGTTGTAAAGGAAATCTACGCGGATTTAGCGTGCGCTTTCACGTACTCGCGCAATGCGGCGTTCATTCGGCTCTGATAACGTTTACCCGTGGCCTTGAAAAAACTCAACACGTCTGCATCCACGCGCAGCGTAATCTGCTGTTTGTTTTCCGAGGGCACCAAGGCGCCCGGCCTGGTCCACTGAACAGCACCGCTTAGCTTGGGAATATCGCTGTAATCAATGGCGGAATCCGGCATGGCAGCGACCGCCGCCAGACGCTTGCGTTGCGCAGCGCCGACGGGCTTTGGGTTCTGGGTATCCAGCTTAAATTTCACGGTATTGCGCGCGCTCATGTGCATCTGCCTTTCTCGCTGATATCAATCGAATGGTCTCGCCCGCTTTGCCGCGCACCGTGTACACCACGGCCAGCAAAGCCGGTTCAACCAAGCCCACGGTTTTCCAGCGATCTTCACCGTAGGCATCCCGTCCATCGAAGGTTTCGATGCGGTATGGGTCCAGGAACACTTGGGCGGCATCTTCAAGACTGACACGATGTTTGCGAAGATTGGCGGCAGCTTTGGTTGCATCCCACTCGAAGTCCACAAAATAAGTATACTACATTTGTAACTACATTAATAAGCATGTACCCATGTTACTGAAACGAAAACTGTTATCTGACGAAGACCGGGCGCGAATTCGCGCGCAAGTTCCCGAATTCGTAATCCCGGGCACGAGGCCCGCCCCTCGGGTAGGAGAGTGGGTGGTGAATCGAGAGGGCAACACCTATTTGGTCGATGCCAGCTATATGCCGGAACGCCACTGGGAAGCCTTCACGCGCTACCTGTTCACGTACGAGTCCCGTCCAATATGGCTGTACCGGAACTTGCACACTGCACGACGTCTGTTCCGCGTGCGTCAGGTCACTACCTTGGCCTGGATCCGTTGGGAGGGCGCGGATGACGCCACCATCGAACGCATCAGCGGGTTCATTCAAGAAGCCTTCTGTATCTTATATCCCGCTCTGCGTCGCTGCGATGTAGCGGTTTACGCCAACCCTCCGGCGCCGCCCATGACTAACGAACTTAGGGAGCAAACCGATTTGCAGCTAAAGGTAATAGGGTCGCAAATTTTGCCCGCATTGAAGAACAGCGGCGACGGCTTGGCCGCAAGGCATTTCGTGCTGAATAAAAAGGTGCGCTGGTTGGCGTTGGCCATCTTCGCAGCGGGTCTATTGACTCATTTACTGGCAAAACTCATCGCGTAGGAACCGGGGCGCGTGCATGGGCAGCAACGTTGGCTTGATTTGCGTCGCTCCTTCGCCCTTCCTCGCCCCGCCTTAATCCCCGCATCCTGCGTCGCAGCCGACGTGACGGTCTCGCCAAACGCGTCCGGCGACGGGCTCGCCGTCAACTGAATGCGACGCTCTCAAATCTTTTTAGATAATTGCGCTCCCCGCAGCGAAGCAGCAACCACCTTCAACTGTTCCACCAAAAGCAAGGCAGCCGGACTTGGCGTGCGGCTCTTCAAGGTCACTATGGTCAACGGCCTTGGCGATAGTTTCAAGTCGACTGGCAATATCTTGAGCGACCATTGTCTTGCGTTGTAATGAAGCACCGAATCGGTGAGCACCGTGACATAACGTCCCGTTGCCAATAAACGGTTGCGCAGCAATATTGACGAAGAGTTTACGCGTTCCGCCGGCATGTTTAGACCTTGCTTGGCAAACGCCTCGGCAATCAGTTCGCCCACCACGTGATTCGGCGGAAGAATCCACGGCTCATCGACCAACGCTTTCAGATTGACCCGACGGCGGCGTGCGAGAGGGTTGTTCGGGCCGACCACGACACGGTGGCGATCATCAAGCAATGACTCCATTTTCAGATCGTCAGCCGCCAACGCTTTGGGAAGTCGGAGCAAGGCCAGATCGACGCTGCGCTCGCGCAGCTCCTGCAACCCCAAAGACGCCGTGCTGGGCTGATCAACCCGCACGACGATTTTTGGGTGCTGCCGCGACAATCGATCGATGGCGTCCGGCAGCAAGCCCGCAGCGAACGTTTCAGGACAAGCAACACAAATTTCCCCTACGGTCGGATCCGCAAGAAACTCAATCTCGAGAATGCCCTGCCGCAGCTCATCAAAAACGATTTGCCCGCGCCTTAACAATGCATCCGCATAGAGCGTGGGCGCGATACCACGAGGAAGCCGATCCAGAAGTCGCACGCCCAGCATCGACTCCAGCGCACCAATAGCCTCCGATACCGCCGGCTGGGACATGGCAAGGTGAGACGCCGCTTTGGCCATGCTGCGCCACTCAACAACCGCAGACAAGATGTAAAGATCGCGCAGCTTAAGCCGGCGGCCGACGCGCTCGTCCCACCTGCGTTTGGATTCTGCCATCGGAATAACCTATAGGTGCATCGAGAAATGCGGATTCTACTATTACGTGATCGGAACTAAAGTTATGGATTCGGCACATACTGACACCCAACCCTAACTCAAATGACACCCTCACGAATGCTTGTGTTGATTGTATTCTTCTGGACCGCGTTTGCTCACGCCCAGCCGTTGGCATTCCCGGAACGCAGCGTGCGCGTCGTCATACCATTTCCCGCGGGTGGACCGCCCGACATACTGGCCCGCGCCATGATCGAACCCTTTCGGGAAAAATTTCGCCAGGCGTTGGTTGTTGATAATCGGCCCGGCGCATCGGGCAATATTGGCTCCGAAATCGTCGCCAAGGCAGCCCCGGACGGTTATCACCTGCTCATTACACCGGACACGGTTATTACCGTAAATCCGCATGTAATGAAAAACGTCGACTTCGATGCACGCAAGGACCTTGCACCAGTGACGCTATTGACCCGCATCTCACAGATGCTTCTTTGTCACGGCAGCGTGCCTGCAAAGACCGTGCGAGAGCTGGTTGTATTGGCCGGAACCAATCCGCTCAATTATGCGTCTGGCGGCGTGGGTGCCCCGAATCATCTGGCAATGGAGCTTTTTCTGTTTCACACCGGTGTAAAGATGCGGCATATTCCGTACAAAGGCGCCGCGCCCGTCCTGCAGGATTTACTCGCGGGCCATGTTCACTGCGCTTTCCTCGGCACGCCTGCCGTCATCGCCCATATCAAATCCGGACGCGTGAACGCGATCGCGATTTCTTCGTCGATACGATCCCCGATGGCGCCAAACGTGCCGACCGTGGCAGAAACGGGCTTCAAGGACTATGAAGTCACGTTCTACCAGGTTCTGGCGGCGCCGCGATCCCTCGCCGAGCCGGTAAAGCGGACGCTCGCCGCGTTTGCGAACGAGGTTCTCGCGACCCCGGAACTACAAGAACGAACTCTGGAGCCCATGGATCATGCGCGCGTAGGCGGTTCGCCATCCGATGCCGCGCACACGCTCGCGCAAGTCTCGGCAAAATGGGAAAAAGCCGTCAAGCTTATCGGGTTGTCGTTTGAATGACACCCCACGTGGGTTATCACAACTTCGCGCAGCGCATCTTCCCCCGGCACGCTCTGGCGCAAGCGAATCACGCGGCGACCATCGGTAAGCTCGCCCGAGGTTACTCCGCCTTAATCCCCGCATCCCGCGCCACCTTCGACAACCGCGCCACCTCCGACTTAATCAACTCGCCAAAAGCCTCCGGCGAAGGGCTGGCCACCAACTGAATGCTGCGCTCGGTAAAGCGTTTGATGAGTTCAGGCTGCTGGTAAGCCTTCACCACTTCACCGTGCAGTTTGGCGACGATTTCCTTCGGCGTGCCCGCAGGCGCCAGCAAGAAATTCAGCGTGACATCTTCGTAGCCGGGATACCCGGATTCGGCCATGGTGCGCACGTCGGGAAACATCGTCGCGCGCTGGACACTGGTAACAGCGAGTGCGCGCAACCTGCCGCTTTTCACATAGGGGCCGGAGGTGCTGATCTGGTCGAACATGAGCATGGCTTGCCCGCTGATGACATCGAGTATCGCCTGCGCGCTGCCTTTGTAAAACACGTTGAGCAGTTTGATGCCGGCGCGGCTGGCGAAGACTTCGCCAGCCATGTGCCCGGTGGAGCCGTTGCCGGAATTCGCGCTCGATACGTAGCCGGGCTTGGCCTTGGCGATGGCCACCAGCTCGGCGACGTTGCGTGCGGGCACACTGGGATGCACTTCCATGAACATGGGCGCTTTGCAGGTGAGGGTGATCGGCGCGAAATCCTTGATCGGATCGTAGCCCGCGTTGGCCGATATCGTCGGCGCGCTGAAGTAGGTGCTCGAATGCGCCAGCAGCGTGTAGCCGTCGGGCGCGGCCTTCGCCACCTGCTGCGTGCCGACGAGCGACGCCGCGCTCGGCCTGTTTTCGACGATCACGGTTTGCCCCAGGCTTTTGGTCAGTTCTGCGGCGAGCGTGCGCGCGACGATATCGACGTTACCGCCGGGCGCGACCGGCACGATGATGCGGATGGGTTTGTTGGGATAACCCGTTTGCGCCAGCGCCTGTGCCGTGCATAGGGTTGCCAGCATTGCCGCCATCATCAGTTTGTATTCCATACCACTCTCCACGGTTGTTGACTCTTGAATAACCATCGACACTTTCTTGCATCCTACGTTAGCTTGGGTTGATATACCCACTACTCCGCCTTAACGCCCGCCTGCTTCACCACCCGGCCCCACAGCGCGTAGTCCGCACGGATTTGTTTGTCGAATTCCTCCGGCGAGCTGGGCGAGGGCGTCATGCCGAGCGCGCGGATGCGCTCCTGCACTTCGGGCATCATCAGCACCTTGGTTAGTCCCGCGTTGAGTTGCCTGATAATCGGACGCGGCGTGGCGGCGGGCGCGAGCATGCCGTACCACTCGATCACATTGGCGAATTCCGCGAAGCCGGCTTCCGCCGCCGTCGGCACGTCGCGCAGCGCGTCGATGCGCGTGCCGCCCATCACGCCCAGTGGCTTTAACTTGCCGGTTTTGATATGCGGCACCACCGAGGTGGGATTGGAAATCATGGTGTGGATGTTGCCGCCGAGCAAATCCAGCACCGCCGGGCCGGCGCCCTTATACGGCACGTGCGTCATGTTCACGCCCGCAGCCAGCTTGAACAACTCGCCGCCCAGATGCTGCAACGAAGCGCTGGAAGCAAACGTCACCTTGCCGGAATTCTGCTTCGCGTACGCGGCCAACTCTTTCAGCGAATTCGCCGGCAGCGAGGGATGCGCGGTCATGATCATCGGCTGCTGCGTGTAACGCGTGATCGCCGCGAGGTCGCGCAGCGTGTCGTAGCCCACTTCGCTATAGAGGTGCGGATTCACCGCCACCGGGCCGGAATACGCGAACACGATGGTGTAGCCGTCGGGCGCGGATTTTGCCGCCAGCGCGGTGCCGA
Organism: Betaproteobacteria bacterium; assembly: GCA_947467315.1. Taxonomy (GTDB): domain Bacteria; phylum Pseudomonadota; class Gammaproteobacteria; order Burkholderiales; family SG8-41; genus UBA5216. The sequence goes on from CANIID010000232.1 coordinate 7,855, forward strand.
GGCTGCCCTGCACGCCGCCGCGATTGTCGATCACGATTTGTTGCTTCCACAATTCAATCAACCGGGGCGCCATGATGCGGGACACGGCATCGGTGCCGCCGCCGGGCGGCGAGGGGACGATCCAGCGTATCGGGCGATTGGGAAAGTTCTCCTGCGCCAACGCGGGCATCGCTGCCGCGAACAAAACACAAGCGCTGGCTTTTATAATATTCTTCATTGCCGTCCCTCTGGGAATTGAAGTCGCCGAAAGCGTTTCAACGAGTATACTCGCAGAAAATCCATTCAATAGGGGAGCGGCATTGTCAGGGTCACTCAACGGAAAAACCGCGCTCGTCACCGGCTCCACCGGCGGCATCGGCGAAGCCTTCGCGCGCGCCTTCGCTGCCGAGGGCTGCAACGTGATGATGAACGGGCTGGGCGAACCCTCCACGATTGAAAAGCTGCGGGCCGCCATTGCCGCGGAACACGGCGTCAAAGTCGCGTACCACGGCGCCGATGTGGGCAAGCCCAGCGACATCGAGGCCATGGTAATGGCAACTGAAAAA
>CANIID010000233.1 GCA_947467315.1 Betaproteobacteria bacterium
CTATTCCGCCTTGATGCCAGCCACCCTGACCACCTTGCCCCACTTCACGATTTCACTCTGAAAGAACTTGGAAAATTCTTCCGGCGTATTACCCACCGCATCCGCCCCCGCATTCACCAGCACGTCTTTCAAACGCGGCGAAGACAAACTTTCTTTCAGCGTAGCGTTGATGCGCATCACCAATTCTCGCGGCGCGGTGCGCGGCAGGAACAAACCGTTCCAACCGGAAGCGTCGTAGCCCGCCACGCCGCCCTCGGCAATGGTGGGTATCTCGGGAAATATCGCCGTGCGTGCGGCGGCGGTGACGCCCAGCGCGCGCAGCCGTTGCGCCTTGATCATCGGCACCACTGCGGCGATCGGCGCGAAGGTCATCGACACGTGGCCGCCCATCACATCGGCCACCGCGGGCGCAGCGCCCTTGTACGGCACGTGGCTGATGCCTGCGTTCGACAACATGTTGAACAACACCAGCGCCAAATGATTGGAACTGCCCACGCCCGCCGAACCGGAATTGAGCGTATTCGGATTGGCCTTCGCCAGCGCCAGCAACTCCCGAATCGATTTCGCCGGCAGCGACGGATGCACCACCAGCACATTGGGCATGGTGACCACCAGACTCACCGGCGCGAGATCCCGCTGCGGATCAAACGGCAGCTTCGGAAACAGCGTCACGCTGCTGGACAATGCTGTGGTGCCGATCAGGAGCGTGTAACCATCCGGCGCGGCGCGCACCGCCGCTTCAACGCCGATGTTGCCGCTGGCGCCGGGACGATTCGACACAATCACCGGCTGCTTCCATAACTCGCCCATCTGCTGCGCCACCGCGCGCGCCACCAGGTCCACCGAGCCGCCGGCGGAAAACGGCGCGATCATGGTGATGGTTTTTTCCGGGAAGACTTGCGCCGATGCGCCGCATACGTAGAGCAAAACCATGCACACCCCCGTAGCGTACGTCACGCGCACGTTACACACCGACAGGTAGCGTGCACTGTGCGCACGATGGGATAACGATTCGTGCGCACAGCGCACGCTACTTTGCTGCACGTGTCACCAATCCCAGATCGCTCAACATGTTCGTCAGCATCGCAGCCTCGCCGTCAAGCCGCTTTCTGATATCGGCGGCGCCGACAAATCCATCCGCCCAACCGTTGTCCGCCAGCTCTTTGCGCCATTCATCCATTTTGCTCATACGCGCGAACGCCTGATCCCAAAACGCAATCTGCGCGGGCGTGAGGCCACGCGGCGCAACGAATCCGCGCCATGCGTAATACTCGGCATCGATGCTCTGTTCGCGCAGTGTCGGCACGTTTTCCAAACCGCCGTCCTGCCGTTGCGCGGCGCTGATGCCGAGCATGCGCGCCTTTCCGCTGCGCGTGTGCTGCAAACCACCACCCGTGGTGCCCACCCACACATCCACGTGACCGCCCAGCGCCGCCGTCATGCCCGCGCCGCCGGAAGCAAAAATCACCGTCTTGAGCAACTTGGGGTCAACGCCCGCCGCCTTCGCCAGCATGCCGATCACGATATGGTTTTGATTGCCGGGCGCGGTGGCAAAACCAAAGGTCAGTGCCGTGGGGCTTTTCCGTAGCTGCGCGATGATGTCGCGCGCCGAGGCAAGCGGCGACTCCACGCGCGTCCACACCGCAATGTATTCGCGCATCAGGATGTTCAGCGGCGTGAGATCGCGGTAACTCAGCTTGCTCACGCCGACGATTTCATTGGTGAGCAGGCCGGTGCTCAACGTGCAAAGGTAATGCGGATCTTTGTCGTGCTGTGCAAGATAGGTATAGGCAACACTGCCGCCACCGCCCGGCTTATTGACCACGGTGATGCTCGGCAGCCCCGGCATGCCTTGCATCAGGCGCTGCGGCACACGCATGCCACGATCCCCCGCGCCGCCCGCGCCGGAGTTGACGATGAACTCGACGTTTTTTGTCGGCTTCCACTCTTGTGCGGCAGCCGACAACACCGCCCCGCCGGCGCTAAACGCCGCCAGTGTCAGAAAGCCGATGCGCGCGGTGCGGATCATGCGTGTCTCACTTGGGTGGAATAATCGGCAACTGCAGCCATGTCGGCTTGTCGCCACCCGAATGAATCGTCGTCACGCCGCCCTGATTGTAGTCCGCCGGAAAATGCGTGAAATGCTGCGTGCCCACGCCGTCGGCCGGTGAAATATCCAGGCGCAGCTTGTGGCCTTTTTTGAACACCATGCTGGTGGCGATAATTTCCACCTGGCACTCCACCGGCACGTCGGGCTGTAGCGGCAGGCGCTCGTCGTGCGCATGATACGGACGGAACGGCAGTGACTTTGCCGCATCGAGCTTGCGATGCGACGCACGCAGCCAGCCCTTGGTCACGCATTGCAACGGCTCACCCATTTGCCCCATCTCCATCACGTCGTTGCCCGACGCATCGATATTGCGGAGGGTGGCGAAGATATCCAAGTCCTCTTTGTTGCTCGACACCCACACGTTGAGCACGATGTGGCCGGTGACTTCGGTGTCCTGGGCAAACGGCGCGGTTTCAAACGACGCGCCGCGCGGGATTTTGCCGGGGCGCGTGGGCGCCGCCGCGCCGTAGCTTACCGTCGCCGCCTTATCCAGCGGCTTGGTCACCAATTCGCCCTCGGCATCCTTGGGATTGGCCGTGGGCTGTTTATCAATGCGCAGATACATTTTGGTGTATTGCGTGCGCGCAATAGGCCATTCGTTCTCGAAGCGAAACGGGGAGCGTTCGGTGCCGCCGGTGCGGATTTCGAGTTTCACCGGCGGCTCGTCCATGAATCCGGTGTCGATGCCCTTTAACCAGTGATCCAGGAAGCGCAGTTGATCGATGCGGCCTTCCTCCGAGTAAAACGCGTGGAAATGCGTGCCGCTGTGGATACGCAGTTTCTTGTGCTTCGACTTGGCGCACAGATACGCCTCGGTGTTGCCTCTGAGATGCATGCCGAAGCCGCTCCAGTTGCCGGCGGAGAGCAGCGGCACCTCGATCTTGTCCCAGCGTGCGCTGGCCATGCGCCAGTACTCGGAATCGAGATCATTGCGCATGAAATGCCACAGCATATTGTTGTCGAACGTATCGGGGTTGTAGGTGCGCGCCTGATCCAGCAGATTCCACGCGGTATTGCGGTTGTGCCAACTGGTGATAAAGCCAAACGCGAAGATACCGCCGTGGTAACCCTGATCGCGATACTGATCGGCGCGGCCTTCCCACGGAATAATGCACTTCAACGACGGCGGCTGCTGGCCGGCGACTTTCCACTGAAACGCCGCCAGATACGAAATGCCGCAGGTACCAACGTTGCCGTTGCACCACTTTTGCTTCGCCACCCACTCGATGCAGTCGTAGGCATCGAGCGACTCCTGATACGAACTCGGCTCCGATTTGCCGGGCGATTTGCCCGAACCGCGTGTATCCACCCGCAGCATGGCGTAACCGCGCGGGCACCACCATTCGGGATTCACCGTTTCCCAGTTCATGTGGGGATTCGGTTTTTCTTCCAGATCGGGCGGCGGCACCCACAGCTTGTCTTTCTGATACGGCCCCAACGACATGATCACCGGGAATTTTTCCGTGGCACCCGTTGTACTTTCAGGCCGGAAAATATCCACGCACAACTTCGTGCCGTCGCGCAGCGGTATCCACACGTCTTTCTCGACGATCATTTTGTAGTCTTGGGGTTGGGACATTTCACCCTTGGTGATTGCTGTTGCCATTTTCAGTTTCCGTTTGAGTTGAAGGTGCGTAACACAATTTATTCACGACCAAATTAACTCCTTCCCCTTCAGGGGGAAGGCGGGGATGGGGGTGGGGGTGGGGTCAGCCTGCAAACCCCACCCCCACGCTAGCCCTCTGCTTCGCTTCAAGTGTGCCCTTGCCCCTGAAGGGGAGGGAAGTACGGTAAGGCTAAGTCTTATAAGAAGGATCCGTCTTATCCAGCATGCGTATCAGCGCCCGCCATTCCCCCTTGCGCTCCTGATACCCCGGCCGCTCAAAGCTGCGCGCCACACCTTCAGCGATTTCCTTCGACGGAATAATCAGCTTCGCGCCGCCCGCCATCGCCGCCACCTGCGCCTGGCACGCGCGTTCGAGGTAATACATATAGTCCAGCGCTTCACGCACGCTCTTGCCGCAGGACAAGAGACCGTGGTTGTGCAAAATCAACGTCATCTTGTTGCCGATGTCGGCCACCAGCCGTTCGCGCTCTTCGAGATTCAGCGCGACGCCTTCGTACTGGTGATAACCCACGTTGCCGGTGAGCCGCATCGCGTGTTGCGATATCGGCAGCAAGCCCTGCTCCTGCGCCGACACCGCAATGCCCGACGCCGTATGCGTATGCATCACGCACATCACCTCGGGCCGCGCCGCGTGTATTGCGCTGTGAATCACGAACCCGGCCTGATTAAATCCCAACCCGGTCGGATCATCGACAATCTCGCCATCGAGCGTGATCTTCACCAGGTTCGAGGCCTTGACTTCATCCCACATCAAGCCGAATGCGTTGAGCAGAAAGTGATGCTCAGGCCCCGGCACACGCGCCGAGATGTGGGTGTAAATCAAATCGGTCATGCGAAAATGCGCGGCAAAGCGGTAACACGCCGCGAGATTGACGCGCGCTTCCCACTCTTCGGCGCTGACTCTTTCGCGCAGGGATTTTTCGGGAGAGTTCATGAGATGCTCCTGAATTCAAAGGGAGGACAAGGAGGACAATTCCCGCACATTTTATACCGCAAGCGCGAATCTTAGCGCAGCAACAACGGAATTCCACATATCAGCAACACCCCGCACACCAGCCGCTTGAACGCGAGTTCAGACAGTCTGACGTGAATACGGTCGCCCGCCCAAATGCCGATCAGCATCAGCGGCAACGCCATCGCGAAGGCGATCCACACCTCGCGCGTGAATTCGCCGACCGCCCAATAGCCGATGCCGCGCGCCACGCACAGCGTCAGCAACATCGCGGATAACGTGGCGCGAAATGCGGTCTTCGCCATCGACTTTGAATCCAGATACAAGGCGAAAAACACCGTGGCCATGGTGCCAAACACCGCGCCCACCACGCCGGACAACCACGCCGCGATCGGACTCAGCACGCGCGGCAACGGCCGGGTTGCGCCCGATGCATGAAATGTCGTCGAAAAAACATAGGCCGCGTATGCCAGCACCAGCACGCCCAGCCCGCGCGCCAGCGTACGCTCGTCCTGCGTGGCAAAAAAATACAGTCCGACCAGGACGCCGAGCACGCACCATGGAATAAATGCGACGAATTCGCGCAACGCGATATGCCGACGGTCCTTGCCGATGATGGCGAGCGACGATGCCAGGCCGAGCAACGTCCATACCGGCACCAGAATCTTGATCGGCACCACCAGTGCCAGCAGCGGCATGCCTGCGGCGCCGCCAAAGCCCGTGCTGCCGCGCAAGCCGTAGGCCAGCAGCAGAATCAGTGCGCAGTATGCAAACTCAGCCGGCGACAGGGCAGACATCCCGCCGCTCGTTCCTGTCAGGATTTTCCGGCACGCGACGCCTTGACGATGCGCGCAAGCTGCGCGATTTCCGCTGCGATATGCGCGCGCAACTGCTCCGGCGTGGAGACCGCCGGTTCGCTGCCTTCACGCGCGAGCAGATCGCGCATTTCCCTGGTTTGCAGAATACGGCCCAACTCCGCATTGAGTTTTTGCACGACGGCACTGGGGGTGCGCGCCGGCGCGAGAAACGCATACCAGCCCATGATCGTCGCATCGGGCAAACCCTGCTCCGCCATGGTCGGCACTTCCGGCAACGCGAGTGACCGGCGCTTGCCGGTGCTGGCGATGGCGCGCAGCCTGCCCGAGGTGACATGCGGCAGCATGGTCACCGCGCTGGCGCTGCACGCCTGCACTTCGCCGCCCAGCACCGCCGTCACCGACAGTCCGGCGCCCTTGTAGGGAATCTGCACCACGTTGACGCCAGCGGTCATTTTGAACAACTCGAACGCGAGTTGCGACAAAGTGCCGTCGCCCGGCGATGAATAATTCAGTTGTCCCGGTTTCGCTTTTGCCAGCGCGGCGAGTTCTTTCGCCGAGCGCGCTGCGACCGACGGATGTACCACCAGCACCTGTGGCTGGGTGGTGGCCTGCGTGATGGGCGCGAAATCTTTCAGCGTGTCGTACGGCAGCTTCGCGTAGGCGCTGGGGTTCACCGCGAAAGTCGCGCTGACGATCAGCAACGTGTAACCATCAGGCGCAGCACGGGCGACAATTTCCGGCCCCAGCGTACCGCCCGCGCCCGCGCGATTGTCGACCACCACGCTTTGTCCCCACGCTTGCGTGAGCTGCTGACCCACTGCACGTGAGACAAAATCCAAGCCGCCACCGGGCGACGACGGCACGATGATGCGAATAGGCTTGGTGGGATAAGTCTGCGCCTGCGCGGCGACAGCCGCGACAGCGCACAGCGCGACGGAGAATACGTAACTAATTGTTTTTATTGATATTTTATTCATCGCCTTCCAGCTTGGCCGCCTTCACCACCTTGCTCCATTTCGCGATCTCGGCGCGCGCGTGCGCAATAAATTCGTCCGGCGTTGACGATTGCACGTCGATGCCCTGATCGTCGAGACGCTGCTTGAGCGTGGCGCCCGTAAGCACCTTCACCAGATCGGCATTGATTTTGGTTTCCAGCGGTTTCGCCAATTTCGGCGAACAGATGCCGTACCAGCCGGTCACCTCAAACCCCGGCACGCCGCCTTCGGCAATGGTCGGCACCTCCGGCGCTTTCGCGCTGCGCTTGGCGGTAGTGACACCCAGCCCGCGCAGCTTGCCCGACTTGATTGCGGCCAGCGGACCGCCCGGCAGGTTGCCCACCGACAATGGAATTTGTCCGCCCATCGCGTCGGACAGCGCGGCGGAAGCGCCCTTGTACGGCACATGCACAATGTTGATGCCCGCCATCATTTTCAACAACTCCATCGCCAGATGCGGCGATGCGCCCACGCCGGAAGAGCCGTAGCTCATCTTGCCGGGATTGGCCTTCGCCTGCGCGATGACGTCCGGCAGCGTGCGCGCCGCCAGCGACGGATGCGCCATCAACACGCTCGGCATTCCACCCACCATCGACAACAGCGAAAAATCCCTGATCGGATCGTAGGGCAGTTTTTTCACCCGCGCCGGTGTGATGCCGTGTGAGGCAATCGTACACAGCAGCAGCGTGTAACCGTCGGGCGCGGCCTTAGCCGTCATCTCCGTGGCAATGCCGCCCGCAGCGCCCGCACGATTGTCGATCACCACGCTGGTGTTCCACAATTCACCCAGCGATTGGCCCACCAGCCGCGCTGCCATATCGACGCCGCCGCCGGGCGTGTAGCCGACGAGTATGCGCACCGGTTTGGTGGGGAAGTTTTTCGGCGCTTCGGCGGCTGTCGCCGCGCCATTTATCGTGACCGCAGCCAACGCTATCGACCAGAGATTGGGTTTCTTCATGAATACCTTTATAGGATTAATGCCATGCTTCAAACTGAACCGCCCGCCGTCTTGTATTTGTCCCACACATTGTAATTGCGCGTACCCTGATGCGCCGGAAACTGCGGCGCCTGCGTTTCGATCCAGCGAAACGGCTCGGTGCCGATATGCTTGAACGCATGACACGCCCCCACGCCGGTCCATACGTAATCGCCGGCCTTCAAATGAAAATCCTCGCCCTCGATCGACATGATCGCTTCGCCTTCGAGCGCGAGATAACTTTCCTCGACCGGGTGATCGTGGTAACCACGCACGCCGCCGGGCGACAGTTCGCCGCGCATCATGTAAAAGCACTGCGCGCCGAATTCCTTTTCCATGAAGCGAAATACGCGCAGACCCGATACCCCGGCATTGGGATTGATAATCGGCGCGCGCGGCACGAAATGCCCAGCCTGCGCCACGGCGGTATCGCCCAACGCGGACAAGCGCTCCGGCCACGCGCTGTCATATGGGACAAAAAACGTATCCTGCCATTGGCCCGGCGGCTTGGGTTGCGGCGCCTGCATATCGAACCAGCGCGCGGGTTTGCCGCCGACATTGCGATACGCGTGTGCCACGCCGGTCGGAATCAGCGCGTAATCATCTCGCGCCAGCCTGAACGATTCACCGCCGCGCTTCACTTCAACTTCGCCCTCGAAAATGTAGATGCCTTTTTCGTTGGCATGCACGCACGTATCGACACTGCCGCCCGCCGACAGCCGGCACACCCCCACGCCCATATGCACCGAGCCGATGCCGCGATCAATCAACGACGCGCGCTCATAGCCGCGCGAGCGTCCCGCGTAGCCGTGCGGCACGGCGAATGCCGATTCATCCAGCTTGCCCACATGAAATTGCATGCTCACTCCCTGTGCTGTGGCAAAGATTATTGCACAACGC
>CANIID010000234.1 GCA_947467315.1 Betaproteobacteria bacterium
GCGCAACCCGCAACGGCAACGGTGCGTAGGTTTAACAGGAAATTTCTGCGATTCATTTTTATCCCCAGGCTGCGCTGCCGATGGTGACAGCGCTTCACCGCTTAAACGGCGCGCACTGCGGCATGGGGTTAAGTCCGCCTGCCCATATTTCGTAACTAATTGTTATTACACGAAATTTGTTTAATTAGCCCTAAGCGGTACGTGCATAGCACGGCAAAAATATCGCCGAAAAATTTGCCAGCGCATATCGCCATGAAAAGAATTCATTGGGTAAAATCGACCGCCCCGGACGCATGGCCGGCGAGTTTTGCGGTCTGCACAATCACGCAGCTAATACAATATAACTAATTGTTTATATTGATTATTTAGACAAGTCGCGCACGATGTGCTGCTGTCGGCGGCTGACGGCGATACGTTCGTCGCAGCCGTTAACCAGCACCTCCCACTGACCGTCGCTGCTCTCGCCCGCGCCACTCCCGCGTTCAAAGCCACGTATCGCCGCGCGCGCCACCAGGCAACTGCGGTGCGCGCGCACGAAGCGCTCGCCGAATTCTTCTTCCAGACGCGTCAGCGATTCTTCGACCAGATACTCGCGCGCGTGCGTACGCACGGTTACGTATTTCAGTTCGGCTTTCAGATAAATAATGTCGGGCAGCGGAATTAAATGCACTTTGCCACGCTCGCTCGACGATAACGCCGTGCGCGGTGTGCGGCGCATGTCGGCCAGCGCCGCTGCTTTGGTGCAATCGCGCCGCGCGCCTGGGTCAGCGCTTCAAGCAGACGCGCCGCACGGATCGGCTTTAACAGATAATCAATTGCATGCACTTCAAATGCCTTCAATGCATAGGCATCGTAAGCCGTGGTGAAGATGATCGCCGGCGGGTCACCGAGCTTGCGCAAGTGCTGTGCCGTCTCGATGCCGTCCATGCCCGGCATGCGGATATCCAGCAACACCACGTCGGCGCGCTGCTGCACCACCATTTCCAGCGCCTGCGGGCCGCTGGCGGCTTCGCCGGCTATCTCCAGCGGCAGCGTCGCCTCGCAATCCGCCAACAAATCGCGCAGCCGGCTGCGCGCGGGCGCTTCATCATCAACAATCACGATACGCAAAGGCATTGAAATCATTTTTTCTCCTTGCGATACGGCATGACAATACGCACTTGATATTCGTCGTCGCTGACGCGCGAGGAGAGCGACGCCTCGGCATCGAAGTGCAATTGCAGGCGCTCGCGGATATTGCCTAGCGCCATGTTGTTGCCGGCGTGATGATCTCTGTCGCGCGAGTACGGATTGCGCAACACGGCATGCACCTCTTCACGCGTGGCATAGATGTTAATGCTCACCACGCCCGGTTCGGTACGCGGCTCGATGCCGTGATACACCGCGTTTTCCAGCAGCGGTTGCAGCACCAGCGGCGGCACCATCGCATCGACGGGCATCTTGTCGATATGCCATTCCACCTTGAGCCGCTCGCCCAGGCGCAATTGTTCGATACCCAGATACTGCCGGCATAACTCCACTTCGCGCGCCAGCGGCGTGAGCTCGCGATTATCGGCCATCAGCACGCGAAACAACTCGGCCATGTCTTCCAGCGCGGTTTCCGCGCGCTTGGGTTCCTGGCGAATCAATGACAGCACCGCGTTGATGCTGTTAAACAAAAAATGCGGCTGGATGCGCGCCTGCAACGCCTGCAAGCGCGCCTCGGCAATGGCCGGCGACAGCGCGCGCACACGCAGATCGAAGTAGCACAGCAACATCGCCGTGACCAGGCCGACCAGCAGCCAGTAACGCCCCACCGAAGTCACATTCAGTGGCAAGTAACGCAGCGCGCCGGCGTGCAGCAGCGTGGTCAACACCAGCGTCAGCGCCATCACCGCCAGCGCGCCCGCGGCATAGGGCAAGCGCGCGAGCACGCCGTTGAGCAGGTACAGCAGCACCAGCGTCAGGATCAGCAGCGGCTCGACCATCGCCGCCAGTTCGGTAATTTGTGCGCCCAGTGCCGTAAGCGACGGGCTCTTCACCACCGCCGCCACCAGCGCCACCGCATTCACAATCAGCAGTATGCGCAACTGCACGCCGAGATTGCGAAAATCCGGCAGCGCGCTGCCGTAGACGTTCGCTCGCGCACGCGGACGGGCCGCATCAGCGCCGTGGGGCGAGACGTTTTGATTTATACTGCGAGCCATAATGGAATCATACCTTTTGCATCATGTCCGCGCAGAATAAAGCCCCTGCCCCTGAAATCAAGCCCTGGTCCGGCCGCTTTTCCGAGCCAGTGTCCGACTTGGTGAAGCGGTTTACCGCTTCGGTTGGATTCGACTATCGCCTCGCGGAATTCGACATCGAAGGCTCGATCGCCCACGCGCGCATGTTGAGCGCCACCGGCATCATCGGCGCGGAAGACCTGGCTTCCATCGAGCGCGGCCTGGCGCAAATCCTCAGCGAAATCCGCAGCGGCACGTTTAACTGGTCGCTCGATCTCGAAGACGTGCATCTGAATATCGAGCGGCGTCTGACCGATCTGGTCGGTGACGCCGGCAAGCGGCTGCACACCGCGCGCTCGCGCAACGATCAGGTGGCGACCGATATCCGGCTCTACCTGCGCGCGGCCATCGATCACATTATCGGCCAGATTTGCGCGCTGCAAACCGCGCTTCTGGATCTGGCGGACAAGCATACCGACACCGTGATGCCGGGCTTTACCCATTTGCAGGTGGCGCAACCGGTGTCGTTCGCGCATCACCTGATGGCCTATTACGAAATGCTCACGCGCGATGCGCAACGTCTCGTCGATTGCCGCAAGCGCGTCAACCGCCTGCCGCTGGGTGCAGCGGCGCTGGCGGGCACGTCCTACCCGATTGACCGCCAGATGGTCGCCAAGGCACTGGAATTCGACGGCGTGTGCGAAAACTCGCTGGATGCGGTGTCCGACCGTGATTTCGCGATAGAGTTTTGCGCCGCTGCCGCGCTGCTGATGACGCATCTGTCGCGCTTGAGCGAAGAACTCATCCTCTGGATGAGCCCGCGGTTTGGTTTTATCGACATCGCGGATCGCTTTTGTACCGGCTCGTCGATCATGCCGCAGAAAAAAAATCCCGATGTCGCCGAGCTGGTGCGCGGCAAAACCGGTCGCGTGAATGGCCACCTCGTCGCGCTGCTCACCCTGATGAAAGGCCAGCCGCTGGCCTACAACAAAGACAATCAGGAAGACAAAGAGCCGCTGCTCGACACTGTAGACACCGTGTCGAACAGTCTGGCCGTATTCACCGAAATGATTCCCGGCATCACCGTCCACAAAGAGGCGATGCGCGTGGCGGCGGCGCAAGGCTTCGCCACCGCGACCGATCTGGCCGATTACCTGGTGCGCAAAGGCATGCCGTTTCGCGAAGCGCACGAAGTGGTGGCGCAGGCGGTGCGCTTTTGCGAGACGCGCCAATGCGATCTCGCCGATCTGACCTTGCCCGAGTTACAGCAGTTTTCGGGCTTGATCGACCAAAGCGTATATGCGTCGCTGACGCTGGACGGCGCGTTAACCGCGCGCTCGCATATCGGCGGCACCGCGCCGGCGCGGGTTAAATCGGCGATTGCCAAGGCGCGGAAAGCACTCAAGTAAGCACTAATGTAAACGCGGAAGCACGCACCAATTCAAGCCAAAACCCCGCACCGATCAGTAGCGGCCGCGGCGCGGGATGCTGGTTGAATCGAGGTACTGCAAGGTCGCGGGATTATTGCAATCGGTGCCGCGATTGCGTTCGCACTCCGCTTTTACGGCGGCCATGCGCTGCTCCTGCGCTGTCACCGACGGTTGAGCCGGGATGATCGACGTGCGATAGGACTCTTGATACCGATAGCTACGCGGCTCATCGTAGGGTGAGTAGGCGGGGCCGCCACCGGCGCGACCTTGCAACGCAGGTTTGGCATCCATCTTTTCGGCCGGCTTGCCATCTGTCGGCGGGATTTGGGAATACGTCACCTTTCCCGATTTGTCGACGTACTTGTAGACCTTGCCTTCGTCCGCAGACCATGCCGGCAACACCATCACTGCCGTTAACGCAAAACAGAACCATCCATTCTTCTTCAATTCCCTGCTCCTCGACACCGGCGGCTCAACACGAAATAGAGCGCCCGTAACGCTCATATTCCATGCGGCACAGTTCTGCCCTGTCGCGCGCCAGTTGCTGCCGTGAAGCGGAGGCGGCTCGCGACTCCTCGTTCCGGCGAGTCGATTCGGCACGTTGCGCGGCCTGCTGTTCGGCATTGCTCATGGAACGATTGTATACACCGCTCGTGCGGGATTCCCCTTGATACTGCCGCACGGCCGATTGCTGCTCGTAATAGCGCCGGCGCTCATCTGATTTTTGCTCGCGCTCTCGTTGCAGGGCTATCCGGTCTGCCTCGGCTTCGGCCTTGGCTTTTTCCTCGGCTTCCTTTGCCTTGGCCGCCGCAATCACTTTTTCCGCTTCCAGCCGGGCCTGGGTTTGCTGATGTTTGTAGTAAAAACCGCCAAGGCTCAGCACCACCACACCCATAACGATCATTTTGGGCAAGGTCCAGAACGGTTCGATCACCTGCACTTGACTGATCGCCGCGACAGATCGTTGTTCAAGCTTGCGGTCATACTGCGCGCGTTTCTCGGCATTGCTTAACGTAAAGAAGGCGTCTTTGATCGCCTCGGATTGGATTCGTGCGTCCGCATTGCCGGTGTTCGCCGCGTCGAGTTTTGCCGACAGGCGCTCATACGCCGCGCGGATGGATTCCACCGACGCGGTGTTGCTTACTTCCAGCAGGTCATACAAGGTCTTATCGGCCACCGGTGCGCCCTTTTTTTGAGTTTTATTTCGCCACACAGCCTCGCTGCGAAATATCCGATCTACTTTGCCGCGCAGCACTCATCAAGCATATTTTAACTCCAATACAGCCGTCTATGGAAATCTGTCACATCGATGCAGATAAAATTTTCCCCTTGGAGAGCGCACAAAATATCTTTTAAAAACATATAGTTATGATATAGTGGTCAGGTTGTCTCATGACAACGCCTATGCGCCTACGCGCGCCTTTCTCTCCATGCCCGGCTTCGAATCACTGCCCCTGCTGATCATTGTGTGGATCGCTTTTGTGCTGGCCTTTGCCGGCATGGTGCAGGGCGCGCTGGGGCTCGGGTTCCCCATGCTGGCCACACCGATGATCGCCGCCGTTACCGACATGCGCACCGCAGTCATCGTGGTGCTGCTGCCGTGTGTCGCCACCACCGTCACCAACATTGCCCTGACCGGGCAGTTCCGGGCGACGCTGCGGCGCTTCTGGTTTATGCCCTTATGCATGCTGGCGGGTGCGGCCACCGGCGCGCGATTGTTCGTGGCGTTTCCCGCGTTTCCGTTTGCGCTGCTGCTGGCGGGTGTGATCGTGCTGTATCTGTATCTCGATCATCTGGGGCGCGTCGAATGGGCGTTCGTGTCGCAACATCCGGTCGCGTCCGGCGTGGGCTTCGCCCTGCTCGCGGGGCTGTCGGAGGGATCGGCCAACATCGCAGCGCCGCCGTTGCTGATGTATCTTTTTTCGCTGAACCTGGATCGCATGATGTTCGTGCAAGCGCTGAACCTGTGCTTCACCGTGGGTAAGCCCACGCAAATGGTCATACTCACGCTGGAGGGGGGCGTCACCTGGACGCAATGGGCCGCAACGCTGCCATTTGCCGTCATCGCCACCGCCACCACCGTCTTCGGTATCCGCAATCGGGAACGTATCGACGCTAAAACCTACCGCCGCTGGCTGTTGCGGCTGCTGTTTGTGATTGCGCTGGTGTTGGTCATACAATATGCTTTCAGTACGCGATAACAACGTTTTTAAGGGGTCCGCAATGAAAAAGCTTTTTGCCTGCCTGCTGTCAGCGGTGTTTTTTGTGATGCTCGCGCCCACAGTACACGCGGCCGACGCAGCCGCGGCCAAGCAGCCCTCTACCGAGCGCGTGATCTCGCACGCCGACCTGAAAAAAGTGCTCGCCCAGCCGGACGGCACAGTCATCCTCGATCTGCGGCGCAACGCCGATTACGACAAGGACACTGTCACCATGCCGGCCTCACGCCGCTTTGATCCCGACAAGATCGCCGAGTGGAGCGGCGCATTGCCGAAGGAGAAGGAAATTCTGGTGTTCTGCGCGCATGGCCGTACGATCAGCGATGCGTCGGTGAACTATCTGACGAAAAACGGTTACAAGGCGCGGCTGGTGGCCGGCGGATTTGATACCTGGAAAGATGCCGGCGGCGCCACCGTGCCGAAATCACAATAGGCCAGTCACTGCAAAAAGCGGCAAACAAAAAGGGCCATGTTCAACATGGCCCTTTTTATGTACTGTGCTGCGCACTACTTCAGAATTTTTTGCAGCTCGCCGCTTTGATACATCTCGCTCACGATATCCGAGCCGCCGACAAACTCGCCGTTCACATACAACTGCGGAATCGTCGGCCAGTTGGAAAACGCCTTGATGCCCTGACGGATTTCCGGATTTTCCAGCACGTTGCACGACGCGATTTCCGTGACGCCGCACTCACGCAAAATGTTGATGGCGTTGGCCGAAAAACCGCACTGCGGAAAATCCGGCGAGCCTTTCATGTACAACATAACCTTGTTCTTGGTGATCTGCGCTTTGATATCGTCTTGAATACTCATAAGTGCTCCTCAATTAACCCATTACCTGACAATTCTGCTCGGGTATAAGTTTAGCGGCCTGCGGGGTGTTGCGTCAAGGTACGTTCCCGTCCAAGATTGCTGAGATTGCAGCGCTCACTCCGCCTTCGCGCCCGAGGATTTGACTATCCCCGCCCATTTTTTAATGTCCTCGCGTACGAAACTGGCGAGCTCCGCCTGCGGCCTGACGGCGGCTTCCGCGCCCAGCACCGACAAGCGTTTGGCCACTTCCGGCGATCTGAAATGCGCCGAAATTTCCGTGTACAGCCGGTTCACGATGACTTCCGGCACGCCCGCAGGCGCAAACACGCCATACCACGACGTCACGTCGTAGCCGGGCAAGCCGGTATCACCCACC
Organism: Betaproteobacteria bacterium; assembly: GCA_947467315.1. Taxonomy (GTDB): domain Bacteria; phylum Pseudomonadota; class Gammaproteobacteria; order Burkholderiales; family SG8-41; genus UBA5216. The sequence goes on from CANIID010000234.1 coordinate 7,043, forward strand.
GTCGGCACGTTCGGCAGCAGCGGCGAACGCTGGGCACTGGTCACCGCCAGCGCGCGCAGCTTGCCCGCATTGACCATCGGCAATGCCGCGGGAAATCCCATCGAGGCAATTTGCACATGCCCGGCGACTAGATCACTGACGATCTGCCCGGTGCCTTTATACGAAATCAACACGATTTTCACGCCCGCCTGGCTGTTGAGCAGTTCCATGGCGAGATGATTGGGCGAGGCGTGCGTGCCGCCGTAGTTCAGTTGTCCGGGGCGCGCTTTCGCCAGCGCGATGAGTTCCTTGATCGATGTCACCGGCAGCGACGGATGCACAATGATCACACTCGGAAATACAGCCAGATTTGCGACGGGCGTCAGATCACGCGCGAAATCGTACGACAGTTTGTTGAATAGACTCATGCCGATGGTGTGCGGCACGCCGCCCAGCAGCAGCGTATGGCCGTCGGGTTCGGCCTTGGCGACGAATTCCGCGCCGATGTTGCCGCCACCGCCGACACGATTTTCCACCACCGCCGTGTGCCCCAGGCGCTCGGTCAATCGTTGCGCGGTCATGCGCCCGAGGATGTCCGTCGCGCCGCCCGGCGGAAACGTGACCACCATGCGTATCGTTCGATTGGGATAGGCCTGCCCTGAGCCTGTCGAAGTGGTTTGTGCGCTCGCCACACTTAGCACGCTGGGCGCCGTCAGTGAGATGACGACAATGCAAATTGAGCGAAACATGGCGGCCCCTTGAGACGGTTGGTTCGTGTCGATTGGATTATAGCGACGGCGCGCGTCCGCCGCTCACGCGTTCGATGCCAGCCAGATCGCGCCACGATTGCAGGTCGATAAAGCCGGCTTGCGTCAGCAACTCGCGGCACCGCGATGCCTGATCGTAGCCGTGCTCGGACAACAACCAGCCGCCGGGTACGAGATGTTCACGTGCGCCGGAGACAATGCGCCGAATGTCGGCAAGGCCATCGTCGCCTGCCGCCAACGCGGAAGCAGGCTCAAATCGCAGGTCGCCTTGCGTCAGATGCGCGTCGCCGGCAGCCACATAGGGCGGATTGGAGACGATCAAGTCGAAGCGCGCGCCACGCACGGCATCAAACCAATCGCTCGGTTGAAACACGACGTTGCGCGCATGGAGCCGCACCGCGTTCTCGCGCGCAACCGCGAGCGCGGTCGCCGATCGATCGAGAGCGGTTACGTGCGCGTCCGGCAGCGCAAGCGCAATGCTGATGGCGATGCAACCGCTGCCGGTGCCCAGGTCCAATACGGTTTGCGGTTCACGCAGCAAGGCC
>CANIID010000235.1 GCA_947467315.1 Betaproteobacteria bacterium
CGAAAATTCTTCGGCAAGACACACGGGCTTTTCTGTCTCCATCGCCACTCCAAAAAGACAGAAAACTACACAGCTTCGCGAAAAAGTATAAGCCTTTGCACAACGTCATAACTATTTCATTCATTTAGGGTTTTGATGCAATTGCCCTGCTGGGTTGTGGCGCTGTAGGCATAAGGCGTTTCCTTGCGTTAAACTGATCGTGAATGGCGATGGTTTCCGCGACCCGTTTCCCCACACAGGAGAACAACATGGCATTGATGGACTTCATTAAAGGCGAACTGATCGATGTGATCGAGTGGACGGATGATTCACGCGATACGCTGTCGTACCGGTGGCCCGACGACGACAAGGCGATTAAGAACGGCGCGCAACTGATCGTGCGCGAGTCGCAGGTGGCGCAGTTTGTCTACGTCGGTGAGTTCGGCGACACTTTCAAGCCCGGCAAGCACTCGCTCACCACCGACAATATTCCAGTGCTGACCAAGCTCAAAAGCTGGAAGTACGGTTTTAATTCGCCGTTCAAGGCGGACGTTTATTACGTCACCACGCGGCTCTTTACCGGTAACAAGTGGGGAACGGCCAACCCGGTGATGCTGCGCGACAAGGATTTCGGCATCGTGCGGCTGCGCGCGTTCGGCACCTATGATTTTAAAATCGTCGATCCGAAAATTTTCCTCAAAGAAGTTGCCGGCAGCGATTTCCATTTTCACCTGGACGAGTTCGCCGACACCATGCGCAGCCGCATGGTCAGTGTGTTCTCTGATGCGATGGCAAGCTCCGGCGTGCCCGCGCTCGACATGGCCACGCGCTACACCGAGTTGGGCGAGGCGTTGTTGGGGCTGATCAATCCGGCGATCGGGCCGAAGTATGGTCTGGAACTCACCAGCTTTCTGGTGGAGAACGTCTCCGTGCCGCCGGAAGTGGAGGCGGCCATCGACAAACGTTCAAGCATGGGCGCGATTGGCAATTTGAACGACTACGTGAAATTCCAGATGGCCGAAGGCTTGGCCAAAGGCACAGGCGGCGGCATGGGCGGCACCGCAGCCGAGATGGCGATGGGCTTCTCGATGGCGCAGCAGATGATGAATCAACCGGGCGGCATGCTGGGCGCGCAAGGCACACCGGCGGTGGCGCCGGGCGTGGGCGTGGCGGCGGCGGGGCCGGTATCCGCGGCGCCGGCGATGCCGGATCTGATGGGCGTGCCGGAAGTTGCCAAGCTGCTGGGCGTATCGGAGGCCGACGTGCTCGCCACGCTGGAGGCGGGCGATCTCAAAGGCAAAAAAATCGGCAGCACCTATCGCATTACACGCGCGGCGGTCGATGAATTTCTGAAGAGCTAAGCATGGCGGAAACCTGGGGTAGTGCGCCAGCGGAAGCCAAATCCGCGTCGCCAGCAACGGAGATCAAAGCACGCGTCAAACACACCTGCCCCGCGTGCGGCGGCGAGGCGGTGTGGAACGCCGGCAAGCAGGTGCTGGCGTGCGGCTTTTGCGGCACGGTGGTGCCCGGCACGCTGGATGAGGCGGGCAGCGGCAAAATTATCGAGCATGATCTGGCGAGCGCGCTGCGCAGTATCCCCGACAGCAAGCGCGGCTGGGGCGAAAAAAAGCAGGAAGTGAAATGCCAGAGTTGCCACGCCATCTCGGTGTTCAATGCTGCGCGGCAATCGCAGGGCTGCGAGTTTTGCGGCGCGACGCAACTGGTGCCGTACGAAGAGGTGAAAGAAGCGTTTTCACCGGAAAGCCTGTTGCCGATGAAAGTCGCCAATAACAAGGCGCGCGATCTTATCAAGACCTGGTACGGCTCGCGCTGGTTTGCGCCGAACAAGCTGAAAAAGGCCGCGCTCACCGACACGGTGAAAGGCATTTACATTCCGTACTGGACGTTCGACGCGCAAGCCAATGCCGATTGGGAAGCCGAAGCCGGCTACCATTATTACGAAACCGAGGAAACCACCGACGGTCAGGGCAACCGGCAGACGCGACAAATCCAGCGCACACGCTGGGAATATGTGCGCGGCAGCATCGATCATTTTTTTGATGATGAGCTGGTGCCGGCGTCACTGGGCATACAGGCCAATCATCTGCGCGCCGTGGAGCCGTTTCCGACGCCGGAATTGCAGCCCTACGATCCGGCGTATTTGTCCGGCTGGGTGGTCGAGCGCTACCAGATTGATCTGGTGGCCGCCGCACAGAAATCGCGCGAGCAGATGGAGCGGCAGGTGCAATCGATGTGTTCACGCGCGGTGCCCGGCGACACGCAGCGCAATCTGCGCGTGAGTTCGGCGTACAGCGGCCAGACCTTCAAGCACATCCTCGCGCCGCTGTGGATGCTGCAGTACCGCTACGGCGCGAAGAATTTCCAGGTAGTGATGAACGGCTATACGGGAAAAATTTCCGGCGATTATCCCAAGAGCTGGGTGAAGATATTCTTTGCCGTGCTGGCGGTGATTGTTGTGTTGCTGATATTAATGACGGCGATGAGTTAAATAACTGTTTAAAAACAAATGGTTATATGGCTTTCGGTTACGGCAGCACGGCTGGCAGCAGCGGCAGCAGCTTGCCGCGCTCGGCAGTGGCCGCACCGTTCAGCGCAAAGCCCAGTAATTTTCCGGATGCATCGACGAACAGCGATTTAATGCCATCGGCGGTCTGCTCGATTTTCCATTCACCTACGGCCCCCGGTGCAGGCGGCGATACGACGGTAGGGCACACGGGTGTTTTCACCAGCACCGGCATCGCTGGATATTTCACCTCGGTCGGCGTGCCCGCGAGCGTCGGGCCTAGCGCGCGCGCGGCGTGCATGATCGGCATGATATACGGCAGCACCAGACCTTCGATCTCCACGCAGTCGCCCAGGGCGTAAATATCCGCATGGCTCGTTTGCATATGGCGATTGACGACGATGCCGCGATTGACCTTGAGGCCCGCTGCGCGCGCGAGATCGATTCTGGGCTTCAGACCCACTGCCGATAGCACCACATCGGCGTTGAGTGTTTCTCCGGTGGTGAGCGTGACCTTGTGCGCCGCGCCGTCGCGGTCGATGGATTGCACGCCGGCACCGAAATGCCAGCGCGCGCCGAGCGCGGCAAGTTTGTCCTTCAGCAACGCGCCGCCTTCGGGAGGCAATAGCCTGCCGAGCGGACGGTCGGCGATGTCGATCACATCAACCGGGTGGCCGCTGGCCGCGAGGTCATTGGCGAATTCGCTGCCGATCAGGCCCGCGCCGATGATGACCACGCGCTTGCCGCCTTCAATCGCGGCGCGGAATTTGGCGTAGTCGTCGAGATCGTTGACCGTCAGCACGGCATCGGCGTCGTTGCCCACCTTGTCAACGATAGGCAGACGTATTTGTTCCGCACCCAGCGCCAGCACCAGCTTTGAGTAGGCAATTGTTTCGTCGCCGATGCTGATTTCGTGGCGTTCGGGCGCGATGGCGGTCACGCGCGTGCGCGTGCGCAGGGTCGCGGGCAAGGTGGTTTCCATCTGCGCGGACTGTGCCATGGCAAGTGCTGCAGGTGTTTTTTTCGACGCCAGCGCATTCGACAACATGGGCTTGGAATACGATTCGCCGCCGTCGGCGGTGATGATGATGAGTGGTGTAGTTTTATCGAGCTTGCGCAGTTCTTTCGCGACACCGTAGCCTGCGAGACCGCTACCGAGGATGATGATGGGGTGCATGAGACTTCCTGATTCGACACAGAAAAAATCCCGCCGTGTGACACTCGGCCGGCGGGAACGAGGCGCGTATTCTAAACCAGTTGCGTTGAGGGAATTACGCCGCCAGCAGCGCCATCTCGAAGTCCTCCTTCGCGATGCCGCATTCCGGGCAGGACCAGTCCGCCGGTACGTCGTCCCAGCGCGTGCCTGCTTTGATGCCGTGCTCCGGGTCGCCAGCGGCTTCGTCATACACATAACCACATACGATGCATTGCCATTTTTTCATATCAGTCTCCTTTCGTTGAATTGATTAACCCTGCACCTTGGCGAGTCTCGCCTTGTAGTGATTGGCGTGGCGTTCCTCGACTTTCGTCAGCGCGGCAAAGCGCTTGGCGGCCTTGGCAAGCGTGTGCTGAAAGCGCGCGGCGTGCTCTTTCGATTCGGCGATCTGCTCGTCCATTTCCGTTACCGCGGCGGCGTTACCTTCCTGCTCGGCGAGGTGGCGGAAGTTGGGGTACATCTCGGTGTATTCGTAAGTCTCGCCGGCTATCGCCATGTCCAGTGCCTTGGCGGGCGTGAGTTCGGCGGGCGGGTAGAGCAGGTCGAGGTGGCCGAAGGCGTGCTGCACTTCCTGATCGGCGGTTTCTTCAAATACTTTCGCGGTGTCGATGTCGCCGTGCGCGCGAGCGATTTTCGCAAAGTAGCGATACTTGATGTGCGCCATCGATTCGCCGGCGAAGGCGGATTCGAGGTTTTTAATCGTAATGCTGGTGATCGATTCGGGTTTCATCTGTGTCTCCTGGTGGTTTGCGTTTCGCGTGTTGGTTCACGCTTGGGACGCATTTTGGAGGCGGTCGATGAATCAATCCAATTGATTGTTATGATTACTTCGATAGGAAATGGCTATCGAAGAATTGCCGAACCGTAGTGTGCGCCGTGCGCACGATCAGCCAAAGTGCCGCGCGCCGCGACAAACCTGTGGAACGTGTGTACGCCGGATGCCACTCACAAGTGTTTGTTTTAAAGCAATATTTTGTGATTTCAGAAGGCGAGATCAATGCTCAACAGGCTTTGACTGCGGCAGCAGGGTCACGCCCGGCAGCTTGCACGCGAGCAGCGCCTCGCGCACGGCCTGCACCGCGCGCGTACGCGGAAAGCTTTTGCGCCACGCCAGCGCGATACGCCGCGACGGTTCGGGCGCGACAAAATTTTTCATCGTGGTGAGTTTGGTATCTGCCGTGCGCGATTCGGCGGCGGTGGATGGCAGCACGGTAATGCCCGCACCCGATGCGACCATCTGGCGTATGGTTTCCAGCGAACTGCCTTCGAGTGACTGTTGCAGGCCGGGGTTCGCTGCTCGCTTGGCGCCCGCGCAGGTTTGCATCACCTGATCGCGAAAGCAATTGCCGCTCGACAACAGCAGCAGCGTTTCATCGCACAGATCGGCTGCGGCGATGCGTGATTTTTTCGTCCAGGCGTGATGCGCCGGCATCACCACGCGAAAGGGCTCGTCGTAAACCGCCTGCGTCACGATGCCCGCTTCACTGAAGGGTTCGGACAGCAGGATCAAATCCATATCGCCGTTTTTCAGCATCTCGCCAAGCTTGGCAGTGTAGTTCTCCTGTATCAATAGCGGCATGTTTGGGGCGCGTTTGTTGAGCAGGGAAATCAGTTGCGGCGTGACATACGGGCCGACCGTGTAGATCGCACCGAAGCGCAGCGGCCCGGTGAGTTCGTCCTTGCCTGCGGCGGCGATGTGTTTAATGGCGGAGGCTTCTTCGAGCACGCGTTGCGCTTGTGCAATCACGCGGTTGCCGACATCGGTGACACGCACTTCGTTGGCCGCGCGCTCGAACAGCGTGACATCAAGTTCGTCTTCGAGCTTTTTGATCGCGACCGATAGTGTTGGCTGACTGACGAAGCATTTTTCAGCGGCACGACCGAAATGTTTTTCGCGGGCGACGGCGACGATGTATCTGAGTTCGGTGAGTGTCATGGCGTGGGTGCCGCTTCAATCCAGCACGATGTTGGCCTGCTTGCCGATGTGCGCGATTCGCTTGCGCTCGGCTCTCATGAAGGCAGAAAACGCCGCGGGTGATTCGGGTTGCGCCGTGGCGCCTTGCTTGGCAAGCAGGCCAGCGACTTCGGGCGATGTGAGTGCAGTAATGATTTCACTGTGCAGCCGATGGCTGATCGCGGGTGCAGCGCCGGCAGGCAATACAATGCCCCACCACTGCGTGATTTCATAGCCGGGCACGACGTCGGCGAACACCGGCAGATCGGGTAGCAGCGGATCACGTTTGGCGCCGGTGGTGGCCAGCAATTTGATGCGTCCGCTTTTGGCTTGCGGCATCGCGATCAGCGGCGAGGTAATAATGAATTGCAATTGCCCGGCCATGATATCGACCAGCGCCTGTGCCGATCCTTTGTAGGGTACATGCACGGTGTTCACGCCAGCCAGCACGTTCAGCATCGCGCCGGCCAAATGGGCGGGCGAGCCGTTACCGGCGGAACCGAAATTTAACTGCCCCGGACGCGCCTTGGCGAGCTTGACGAAATCCGCTGCGGTATCCACGTTAAGACTCGCGCCCACGGTAACGATGTTGGCCACCGACGCCATGCGCGATAGTGCGATGAAATCGCGATCAGGGTCATAGCCGAGTTTGGGTTTCAATGCGGGCAGGCCGGAGAGCAGCGTTGAGGTTGCCGCAAGCAGCGTGTAACCGTCGGGGGCGGCGGTGCGGGCGGCTTCCAGGCCGATCATGCCGCTGGCGCCGGCGCGGGCATCCACCACGAAAGATTGCCCCATCTGTTGCGAGAGTTTGTTGCCGACAATCCGTGCGAGCACTTCCTGTGAGCTTCCCGGCGGGCCGGGCACGATGAAGCGTACCGGACGCGCAGGATAGGACGTCGGTGCGGTTTGCGCATGCGCAACGCTGCCAACAACCATAAGTAAAAAGAAGTTTAAAAACAAATATTTACGCATTGTCAGTGATAGGCCGCCTTGACACCCGGCGGTGGTGAATAACGGAAGGTGCCCTTGCCGAGGATCGCATCCTTTCCGCCGTGTTTTTCAATGGCCGAGGTTTGATCGGCCTTGGCATTGCGATTGGCAGCCTCGGGATCAACTACTTTACGCAACACCGCTTCACATTCGGCGATAACGTTTGCGTATTGGGCGTTGCGGCCGAGATCCGTGCGCTCGAAAGGATCGGCGTGCAGATCAAACAACATCGGCGGCAGGCCGACGTAATGCACGTATTTGTAGTTGCCGTGGCGAATCATCGAACTGCCGGTGATCGACGCTGCGGCGTGGTACTCCGACAGTATCGTGCGTTTGGGCACAACGCCATTGGCGATGTCGATCAGCGACACACCCGGCAGCGACGCATCACTCGCGTCTGGTGTTGCGCCGACGCTTTGCACATACGTGGGAAACGCATCGGCCAGCGTGACGGGCGTGCGACAAACCTTGTCGCGCGGAATATCGGGGCCTGCGGCGATCATCGGGATGCCGGCGGATTCTTCGTACATCGTTGATTTGCCCCACATCCCGCGTGTGCCGAGATTGTCGCCGTGGTCGGAGGTATACACGACGCGCGTATTGTCGAGCATGCCCAGCGCTTCGAGTGTTTTGAGTATCTTGCCGACGTTATGATCCATAAACGTGGTGAGGCCGAAGTACGCGGCAATCGCGCGCCGCACCATCGGTTCATCGAATGGCTCGTCGAAGCACATGCTCTTGCGCATGGCGTCGGTGAACGGATGGCGCGGGCGTTGATCGTGCGCATACATGTCGGGGAAGGGCACTTTGTCCACCGGATACAGGTCGTAGAATTCCTGCGGCGCGATCAGCGGAAAGTGAGGTGCTACGAAGCCCACGTACATCGCCCACGGTTTATCTTTGTACCTGGGCGCTTCGTTGGTGAGCCACTTCACGGTCTCATCAGCGATGGCGCGGTCGTAGCGCGTGTAATCCGATTCGCCGGGGCCTGCCTCCGGTCCGAGATTCGCCGCCCCCTTGCGGCGCGGCAGCTCATCACGAATCAGGCCCAGCAAATCGCCGGTGCCGTTGACAATGTGCATGGGCAGAATTTCTTCATCGAAGCCGTTGCGCTTCACATCATCGCCGCTGGCGTAATGCAGCTTGCCGATGGAGGTAACGTGATGCCCCTGCGCCATCAGCCGATGCCCCCACGAGGGGATTTTGCCGTCGTAGGCAATGGCGTTGTCCCAACAACGGTGCTCATGCACGTAGCGCCCGGTGGCGAATGAGGCGCGCGCCGGCACGCAGATCGGGCAGTTGGTATACGCGTTGGTGAAGCGCGTGCCGCGCGCGGCCAGCGCGTCAAGATTCGGCGTCTGGATCATCGGGTGGCCATGGCAGCCGAGCACGCGTTTGTTGTGCTCGTCGGAGAGGATGAAAATCGTGTTGGTGGGTTTCATGAGGGTTCCGCACAGCAGTCAGGGGCGCGAAGATTATAGCGCTGCTCCGCCGCGTGGCCGTGTGACGGCGGTGGTTTGGCGTTCGGGCGGCAGGGTGGATCATGC
>CANIID010000236.1 GCA_947467315.1 Betaproteobacteria bacterium
CGCGTGGAGCGCTCGGCCAGCATCAAAGCGACGCCGGAGAAAATTTTCGCCATCCTCAACGACTTCAAGCAATGGGGCGCGTGGTCGCCGTGGGAGAAAAAAGATCCCGCTATGAAGCGCAACTTCGGCGCCACCACGATTGGCAAGGGCGCCACCTATGGCTGGGAAGGCAACAAGGATGTGGGCACGGGCAGCATGACCATCACCGAATCGACGCCTTTCTCCAAACTTGCGATCAATCTGGATTTCCTGAAACCTTTCGAGGCGCACAATGTTGCGGAATTCACGCTCACGGCGCAAGGCGATACCACCCTCGTCACCTGGGCGATGCACGGCCCGGCGAATTACATGACTAAAATCATCCACGTGTTCATGAACATGGACAAGATGGTGGGGCCGGATTTCGAGGCCGGGCTGGCGAATCTGAAAGTAGTCGCCGAAAAGTAAGCCCGTCGGTGTCGCGATGCGTACGACCGAAAACAAAATCAACGAGGTGTACCCCTACCTCCGAGTGAAAGGCGCGCCGGCCGCCATCGCGTTTTACCAAACCGTGTTCGGCGCCAAGGAGCGTTTTAGACTGACGGAACCCGGTGGCCGCATCGGGCACATCGAGCTCGACATCGGCAATATCGTGCTGATGCTTTCCGAGGAGTATCCCGAATACGGCATTCTGGGGCCGCAGGCGCCGGGCGCAACCGGTATGGCGATACACCTGCACGTGGACAATGCCGACGAACTCGCGGCGCGCGCAGTGGCCGCAGGCGCGACGATGGTGCGCGAGCCCGCCGACCAGTTTTACGGCGAACGCAGTAGTTTGATACGCGATCCATTCGGGCACGAGTGGATGCTGGGGCATGAAATCGAAAAGGTCACGCCGGAAGAAATGCAGCGCCGATTTAACGCGTTATTCAAATAAGCGAAAGGAGAATCGAATGAAATATCTCTGTCTGGTGTACCTCGACGAAAACCGCTTGCACGAATTGCCTGACGAGGATTGCGTGGAATTCGATACCTCGATACGCAACAGCGGCCACTGCATCGCGTCCGAGGCGCTGCAATCGGTGCAGACCGCCACCACGGTGCGTGTGCGTGCCGGCAAAATGTCCATCACCGACGGGCCGTTTGCCGAAACCAAGGAGCAGCTTGCGGGCTTTTACATGATAGAAGCGCGTGACCTGAACGAGGCGATTCAGATTGCGTCGAAGATACCGCCGGCGCGCGTGGGCGGCATCGAGGTGCGGCCGGTGCGCCCGATACGAGAGGCAGTGGCCGAGGCGCAGGCGCAACGGCAATCCAGCAACGTGTGAACCACCTGTAAAGGAGATGAACATGGCCCGCAAAACAACGAAGATCACGACTCAGCGTAAACCCGCACCCGCACGTGTGCGGCGCACACTAGTGTTGGCGGCCACCCGCAAGGGTGCATGGCTATTTCACGGTGACAGCACGCGCAAAAAATGGCGCGTCGATGGCCCGCATTTTCTCGGCCATACCATCAGCCATCTGGTGCTTGATCCGCGCGACCAGCGCACGCTGCTTGCCGCCGCAAAGACGGGGCATCTCGGTCCCACGGTGTTTCGTTCGACGGATATGGGCAAGACCTGGAAAGAAGCTGCTCAGCCGCCCGCATTCGCCAAAGTACCCGAGGGTGAAAAAGGCCGCTCAGTCGATCACACCTTCTGGCTCACGCCCGCCCACGTCAACGAACCCAATGTGTGGTACGCGGGCACGAGCCCGCAAGGTTTGTTTCGCTCGGAGGACGGCGGCGTCACGTGGGCGCCGTTCTCAATCATCAACGATGACCCGCAATATCGCGAATGGATGGGTACCGTGCAGGACGGCACGCCCGACGGGCCGAAGCTACATTCGATTATCGTTGATCCGCGTGATCCGAAGCATTTGTACTTTGGCATGTCGGGCGGCGGCGTGCATGAATCACTCGACGGCGGCCACACTTGGCGCGTGATGATCAAGGGTATGGACGTGGTCGAAGGGTTCGGGTTGGACCCGTTGAATCCGACTTGTCATGACCCGCATTGTTTGCGTATGGCGCCGAGTAACCCGGACCGTATTTATCAGCAAAATCATTGCGGCATCTATCGCATTGATCGGCCATCGGACACCTGGGTGCGCATCGGCAAAAGCATGCCGAAGAAAGTGGGCGATGTGGGATTCCCGCTGGTGGTGCATCCGCGCGACGACAACACGGCATGGGTGTTTCCGATGGACGGCAGCGGCGTGTGGCCGCGCGTGAGCCCGGATGGCAAACCTGCGGTGTATGTCACGAAAAACGGCGGCAAGACATGGCAGCGGCAGGATGCCGGCATGCCGAAATCCCAAGGCTGGTGGACGGTGAAGCGTCAGTGCATGACGAGCGATACGCGCGATCCGGTTGGCCTGTACTTCGGCACCACCAGCGGCGAGTTGTGGATGAGCCGGGATGAAGGCCGCAAGTGGGCATGCATCGCGCGCAACCTGCCGGAGATTTACGCGGTGGAAGCGGCAGTAGTATAGATAGCCGCAACCATGAAAGTGCTGATCCCTGACGCGCTGCGTTCGTACACGGAAAGCAGCCGCGCCGTAGCCCAGGGTGCAACGCTCGCGGAATTGCTGATGGACTTAAACGGACAATATCCAGGCATCCGCTTTCGCATGATCGACGAACAGGATCGGGTGCGGCGTCACATACGTATCTTCGTCAACGGCGAGCAGGTCAACGCACTGTCACAGCCGCTCCAGCCAACGGATGACGTGGTGATTGTGCAGGCATTGAGCGGCGGCTGAGTGACTTAATGTAACGGCGGATTCAAGTCGTTGGTGCCACTCTAAGCCGCTTCCGCTGCGCCGCCCCGCCGCCGGGTTAGTAGCCGCCCTTATCCGGCGCACCCACCGGGTTCAGCGGCGTCCAGCCGGTCAGACGGCCGACTTCCGCTTTCATGTAGTTCGACATCGCCGAGCGATCGGTGCCGAGCATGACCATCTGAAAGCCCTGATCGAGATAGCGCTGCGTGAACTTGGAGCTGGCGGTGTGCATGCCGGCGATTTTTTTATGCCGCTTGCAGGTTTCAAGAATGCGGTTGACGGTGGCGATGTGCTTGGGCTCGTCGTTGTCCATCACCGGCGGCAGGCCTAGCGCCAGCGCCAGATCCGTCGGCCCGATGTAGGCCGCGTCCACGCCGGGCGTGGAAATGATTTCGTCCATCTTTTCGATGCCTTCAGCGGTTTCGATCATGACGGCACACACGACTTCATCGTTTGCATACTTCTGGTAATCGGCCCCCGCGTATTGCATCACGCGGTTCGGCCCGTTGCTGCGTATGCCCACCGGCGGATAACGGCAGGCGGCGACGGCGCGCTCGGCCTCGGCACGGTTGCTCACCATCGGCACGATCACGCCGTAGGCGCCGGCGTCCAGCACTTTCATGATCATCGCCGGTTCGTTCCACGGCACGCGCACGAAAGGCGTCACGTTGGTGGTGGAAATCGCGGTGAGCATCGGCACGGTATCCGAGTAGTCGATGCAGCCATGCTGCATGTCGATGCACAGCCAGTCGAGCCCGGTATGGGCCATGACTTCGGCCTGAAAGCAATGGGGAATGGACAGCCAGCCGCCGACCGCTGGTTTGCCTTCACGCCAGAGTTTTTTTACCCGATTGATACGCATGTGGTTTCCCTTGGAAGTTGTGTTGGGGTGTTGGAGTGTTGATCGATTTAAAACCAGTAGCGATTGTACAACCCGTGGGTGAAATGCGGTTGCGGAGCGCGGTTGACCGTACGCCGTACGGGCGCTACATTGCCTCACATCTTCTGGAGGGACCGCCCTTATGCATCGATACCCCTTGCGCGCTAGATTCGTGGAATGGCGCCTGCTGAGCGCCGCAGGCGTTGCGCTGCTTCTTTGTAATGCCGCTAGCGCGTTGGCGCAGAACTACCCGCAGCGCCCGGTACGCATGATCGTGCCGAACCTGGCGGGCAGCGCGACCGACATGGTGGCGCGCATGGTGGCGCAGCGCCTCACCGATGCCTGGGGCTACCAGATTGTGGTGGACAACCGCGCCGGCGCCAGCGGCATGATCGGGCACGAACTGACGGCGCGCGCCGCGCCCGATGGCTACACGCTGCTGATGTCCACCTCGGCGGGGCTGATCATCACGCCGATGTTGACCCGCGCACCGTATGATTCGATGCGCGATTTTGCGCCGGTGTCGCTGGTGGTGATTAGCCCGCAGATGCTGGTCAGCCACCCCGGCATTCCCGCCACCAACGTCAATGAGCTGGTGGCGCTGGCGCGCGCGAAACCGGGGCAACTCAATTGCGCCTCGCCCGGCACCGGCACTTCCAACCACCTGGGTTGTGAAATGTTGAAGGTGATGGGGAAAGTGGATTTTCTCCATGTCCCGTACAAAGGCACTTCGCTCGCGGTCACCGACGTGGTGGGCGGGCAGGTGCAATTCATGTTCAACAGCATGCCCGCCGTATGGCCGCTGGCCAAAACCGGCAAGCTGCGCGCGCTGGCGCACGCCGGCGTCAAGCGCTCGCCCGCCGCGCCCGAAGTGCCGACAGTCGCGGAGTCGATCCCGGGCTTTCAGTGCATCACCTGGTATGCCCTGATGGCGCCGCGCGGCGTGCCGCCGGCCATCGTGACTAAAGTCAATGGCGAGACTGTAAAAATGCTCGCCGAGCCGACGTTCGCCAAGCGGTTGGCGGATCAGGGACAGGAGCCGCAGGCCACCACGCCGGCGGAACTCAGTGCGTATATGCGTGCCGAATCCGAGCGCTGGGCGGGCGTTATCAAGGCTGCGGGGCTTGCGCTCGCCAAGTAACACTCGCCCGGCGTTGCTGCATCACTCACCTTCCACCGATTCCCATCAGGAACGACCATGAATAAACCCCTCGCGCCCGCTGTAACCGACCCTAACCGCATTCCGTATCAAAAACCGCAGCCGCGCGACATGCGTCCCGACATGGTGATTCACGACGCCATGGCCTTGGCGCCGAATAGCGACCCGCGTGTGTGGGTGCCGCTGGCGGAACACGTTGCCGTGCGCCCGCTGCAATTTAATGTCACGCAAGGCCAATACACGAACGTGATGCGCGTCACCAAGGCCGGCATGATCGCGCGTCATCGTCACTCGGGCGGCGTGCATGCGTGGGTGTTCAAGGGCCGCTGGCTGTACCTTGAGCACGACTGGGTGGCCGAGGAAGGCAGCTATATTTTCGAGCCGCCCGGCGAGACGCACACGCTGGTGGTGCCCGAGGGCTGCACGGAGATGATCACGCTGTTTCAGGTGACCGGTAGCCTGATGTATGTCGATCCGCAGGGCGTATCGACCGGCTACGATGATGTGTTCACGCGGCTCGACAAGGCGCGCGCGCATTACACGGCGGTTGGCTTGGGTGAAAGCTACGTTGACCGGTTCATACGTTAGCGCTTGTTAATAAGTCCTGGCGGACGGTGCGCCGACATTATGTTTTTCGATAAGGAATTCGCATGAGTTTTTTCTGGAAGGGCAGGCTGGGCGAGAAGCCGAGCGACCTGCTCAAGCACTATTACGCGGAAACCATGCGCGAGCCGCTGTTTCTGGAGGCTTTGCATCAGTGGGACAAAGCGCAGGTGGTGGTGTTGGGCGAGCAGGGCATTGCGCCGGCTGAGGCGACACGTGCGTTACTGCATGCCATCACCGAAATGGAGAAGGAGGGCGTCGTCGAGGCGCGCAAGGCCTTGTGGAATGTCATCCACGGCGGCGAGGAATACATGCGCAAGCATTGTGAGGAGGAGCAATCCGGCTGGCTGCATCTGGGACGTTCCAGCCCGAGCATACGCGTGGTGGCGTCACGCATTGCGTTTCGCGACTTGCAGATTCAGATCATGGCCTCGGCGCTGGATTTGCGTACTAAGATCATCGATGTCGCCGAGCAGCATCTTGAAACGCTGATGCCGGGCTACAGCTACATACAACACATTGAGCCCGGCACCTTGGGTTTTTATCTCATGTCGTTTGTCGAGCCGCTCGAACGGGACTTCCAACGTTTTAGCCTTGCCTACAAGAACACCAACATCAGCGCGGTCGGTACCGGCGCCGCGTATGGCATCGAGTTTCCGCTGGATCTCGAACGCTTCGACGAGTTGCTGGGCTTCGATGCGGCGCCGTGGAACGCGCGCGATTCCATCCGTAACTACGATTACATGATCGAAACCTACATGGCGTTGGCGCTGATGCACAACACGCTGGGACGCGTGGCGATGGATTTTCTGATATGGCACAGCAGCGAGTTTGATTTTATTGAACTGCCGGGGCGGCTGAGTATTACCTCGAGTATTTCGCCGCAGATGCGCATACCCTATGTGCTTGAATTCATTAATGGCACCAGCGGGTTGATCGCGGGCCGCCTGATGGGCGCGCTGGCGATTACCAAGACCGCTTCCGATCAGCTTGAGATGGCGACCATGCTGCCCGCCGAATTCTGGAAATGCGCGGATGAATCCCGCCGGGCGATGGACGCCATGGTGGATGCGCTGGCTGACATGAAGGTGAACAAGGCGCGCATGGCGCAGTGCGCTAACGACTACTGGTCGCAGGCAAGCACGGTGGTTGGGTTTCTGGTGAAGGAGCACGGCATGTCGTACCGCACCGGCCATCAGGTTCTGGCGTTGATGATGCAGGATGTGGCGGATCGCAACATTCCGCCCTCGAAAGTGACGCCGGATGTGCTGGAAAAAGCCGTGGAGAAATATACCGGCCGCCGTATTGGTGTTACCCAGCAGAAGCTGGATCAGCTTTTTGATGCCATGCATTGCGTGCGTGAACGCAAGTATCGTGCGGGCGCGGCGCCCGAACGCGTGGCGGAGCACGTAACTGCCGCGCGTGAGCAACTGGCGCGCGACCGGCAGTTTGTGACGCAGAAAGCCGCGGCTATTACGGCGTCACGCAATCGCCTCGACAGCGCTTTTGACGCGCTGCGACGCAAATATGCGTGATCGCACGGAGCCAATCATGCGGCGAATCAAGTCAATCGGCGTTGCAGCTTTGATGGTTTCGGTGAGTTCGTTGCACGCGGCGCAGAGCGCGTATCCAGACAAACCGATACGGATCATCGTGCCGTTTGCGCCCGCCGGCTCGACGGATATTCTGATCCGATCCGTCAGTCAAAAACTGACGGAACAACTCGGTCAGTCCATCGTGATCGATAACCGCGGCGGAGGCGGCGGCGCCATCGGCGCGACACTCGCGGCGAAAGCCGCACCGGATGGCTATACGCTCATGGCGACCACCAGCGGCGTCATCGTGGCGAATCCGAGCCTTTACCGCAAGCTGGCCTATGACCCGATCACGGACTTCGCGCCCGTGACGGTGATCGCGGCGCTGCCCAATATGCTGGTCGTCAGTCCGTCATTTGCGGCGAGCAGTGTCAAGGAACTGATCGCAACGGCCAAAGCCAAGCCGGGCACGCTGACGTATGCCTCCGGCGGCAACGGCACCTCGAATCACCTTGCCGGAGAATTGCTGAAGTTTCTGGCCGGCGTGAATTTGACCCATGTGCCGTACAAAGGCGGCGGCCCTGCCGTGCTCGCCACGATCAGCGGTGAAGTGTCTCTGCTGTTCGCCACCATGCCGTCAGCGATGCCGCAGGTGAAGGCCGGCAAACTGAAGGCGCTTGCGGTAACCAGCCGCAAGCGTTCGGATGCGATGCCTGATTTACCCACCATGATCGAAGCCGGTGTCAAAGACTTTGAAGTGTCGACCTGGATAGGCGTGCTGGCGCCGCGCGGCACGCCGGTTGCGTACGTTAACAAGCTCAATGCCGAAATTGCCAAATCGTTGCAGTCGCCACAAGTTGCAGCACGATTGCGCGCGGAAGGCTACGACCCCGTGGGGAATTCGCCCGCGGAAATGGCTGCACTCATCCGGTCCGAATCGGCCATGTGGGCGCGGGTTATCAAGGCTGCGGCAATCACTGCGGACTAACAGTAAATGCGCGTTACCCACAAGGAAGTGTTCATGAGTGCTATTTTTAGAGGCGGAATGCCGCCATTGCAACCGCGCCGTGCGTGCGCAACGCCGTGCGCCAGCGTGGGCGCTTTACTGGCGGTTACCTTTCTGGCGATGCCGCTACCCGTGGTTGCCCAACCCGTTACCGCAGGCTCGGCACAGGCCTTCCCCGC
>CANIID010000237.1 GCA_947467315.1 Betaproteobacteria bacterium
GTCATTTCGCCCGCCCGCGGCAAATGCAGGTCGTACAGGCGCGATACCCAGAAGCGCAGCGCGCCCGCGCGCAGCAGCATCGGCCACGCATGGGCCTCCTGCGGGGTGAAAGGCCGCTCGGCATGGTACGCCGCGAGCAGCGCCTGCGTGCGCGCCGCATCCAGTGTGCTGTCTGCTTGCATGCACCAGTCGTTGACGGTGATCGCCACGTCGTAGAGCAGCGCGCCGGTGCAGGCGAAATAAAAATCGATCACACCCGCCACCTTGCCCTCCTGAAACAACACGTTGTCACGGAACAGATCGGCGTGGATCGCGCCGCGCGGCAACGCATCAAAATGCTGCGCGCCTTGTGTGTCGTGCGCTTCGATTTCCGCGCGCAGCAAGGCGGCGTCGGCCGCGTTGAGAAACGGCAGGATGTCCGGCATCACGGCCTTCCACCAGGTGGGTCCGCGTGGATTGTCCATGCGTCCGGTGTAACTTTGTCCCGCGATGTGGATGCGCGCCAGCACCTGACCGACTTTGGCGCAATCGCCGACCGCCGGATTGACCAGGTCTTTGCCGGTCAGCCGCGAAACCAGACTTGCCGGCTTGCCGTTCAGCTCGCCCAGATAACCGCCGCTGCGGTTGGCGACCGGCGCAGGGCAAGGCACCTGGTGTTGCGCCAGGTGCGCCATCAGGTTGAGATAAAACGGCAGTTCGCGCGTGGTGAGCTTTTCAAACAGCGTGAGGACGTAGCGGCCCAGCGTGGTGGTGACGAAATAATTGGTGTTTTCGATGCCGGCGGCGATGCCTTGCAAATCGACGAGCGTGCCGACCGCGTCGGTCGAATAGGTTTTGAGCCAGACCGCGAGTTGTTCCGGTGTGACGGTGGTGAAGACAGACATCTGGATAGCGTACCGTTTTCAGCGCGTCGCGTACAGCAAAAAGCGCGGTAAATCACCGCGCTTTTTTGCCGACGCTACGCAGAACGCCTAGAAGCTGTGGATCACCCACATCGGCGGACGCAGGCCGGTGTCTTGCGGATGCTGGCGTGTGAACTTGCCGTCGCCCTGCTGATCCACCAGGTAGTAGGGCGTGCTGCCGCTCGCCGGCGTGACCTTGATCATGTAAAGCCGGCCGCCGATGCGATGCTCTTCTACGGTATCGGTACCGCGCCGGATGATGGTGATCTGCGGCTCCAGCGCCGGATCGAGCTCGAAGCCTTTGGGCGGAGGCGGCGGTTCCGGCACGGGTTGCAGATTGGGCGGACGCGTCTGCGCCATCACTGGCAGCGCGGGCAACGCGAGGCACAGCAGCAAGGCCGCAAGTAGGGTAGAGATAGGAGCGCGCATGGGGTATCCTCGTTTCAACTTCAATTATCTGCTTTTCGCCGGCATTTTGAAAGCGACCGCGTGATTTTGATACCCCCTTTATTGGCCTGATTTCAACATGAAAACCCTGCTGCTCGTTGACGGATCGTCGTATCTCTACCGGGCGTTTCACGCCATGCCCGATCTGCGCAGCAAACGCGGCGCACCCTCCGGCGCGATTTACGGCGTGTTGAACATGTTGCGCCGTTTGCATAAAGATTACCCCTCGGCGCTGTCCGCCTGCGTGTTCGACGCCAAGGGCAAAACGTTTCGCGACGACGTGTATCCCGAATACAAGGCGAATCGCCCGCCGATGCCCGATGAGTTGTCGTCGCAAATTGCGCCACTGCACGAGGCGATCGCCGCGATGGGTTGGCCGCTGCTGATCGTAGAGGGTGTTGAGGCCGACGACGTGATTGGCACGCTGGCGCACGCGGGTGAGCGCGCCGGCATGCAGGTGGTGATCTCCACGGGCGACAAGGACATCACGCAACTGGTGACGCCGCAGGTGATGCTGGTCAACACCATGACCAACGAAGTGCTGGACGTGGCTGGCGTTACGCAAAAATTCGGCGTGCCGCCGGAGCGCATCATCGATTATCTGTCGCTGATCGGCGACACGGTGGACAACGTGCCTGGCGTGTCCAAGGTCGGTCCTAAGACGGCGGTGAAGTGGCTGACACAATACGGCACGTTGGATAACGTGGTGGCGCACGCCGGCGACATCGGCGGCGTGGTCGGCGAGAATTTACGCAAGGCGCTCGATTGGCTGCCGACCGCGCGTGGTTTGCTCACCATCAAATGCGACGTGCCATTGCCGGTGAAGCTGGAAGCGCTTGATCTCAAACCGCAAGACACGCCCAAGTTGCTGACGCTGTTCGAGGACTTTGATTTCAAGACGTGGCGCAGGGAATTAGCGCCAGGGTCGCCCGACGCCGCGCCACCCACCGCCGATGCCGTTTCAACGTCAGTGCCAGTGCCAGCAGTGGCCGCCTATCAAGCCAACACCGCGCGCCGCTACGAGTCCGTCATCACCGAGGCGCAACTCGATGCATGGCTCGCCAAAATTCGTGCGTCAACCTTAACCGCGGTGGACACCGAAACCACCAGCCTTGATCCGTTCAAGGCGCGCCTCGTGGGCATTTCGCTTGCCGTTACGCCGGGCGAAGCGGCGTACATTCCCGTCGGCCATCAGTATCCGGGTGCGGGCGATCAACTCGCGGTTGATCTCGTGCTCGGCAAACTTAAATCCTGGCTGGAAGACGCAGCCGCGCCCAAGCTCGGCCAGCACATCAAGTACGACACGCATGTGTTCGCCAACCACGGCGTGCAGTTACGTGGCGCGGTACACGACACGCTGCTGCAATCGTATGTGCTCGAAAGCCACAAGCCGCACGATATGGACGATCTGGCGAAAAGACATTTATCAATAAAAACAATTACTTACGATGAGTTAACCGGCAAGGGCGCGTCGCGCATCGGCTTCGAGCAAGTGTCGATTGAGCAAGCCAGCGAATACGCCGCGGAGGATGCCGACATCACGCTGCAATTGCATCACGCGCTGTATCCGCAAGTCGAAGCCGACGCCAAACTGCTGCACATCTATCGAGACATCGAAATGCCCGCGATGCACGTGCTGCAATCGATGGAGCGCAACGGCGTGCTGCTTGACGTGAAGTTGTTGGCTGAACTGTCACGCGAATTCGGCGCGAAGATGATCGAGGCCGAAGCGAAAGCCCACGCGCAGGCGGGCCAGCCGTTCAATCTCAGTTCCCCCAAGCAGATACAGGAAATCTTGTTCGACAAGCAGGGACTGAAGCCGGTGAAAAAAACGCCCACCGGCCAGCCCTCTACTGATGAAGATTCGTTGGAACAACTGGCGCTCGATCATCCGCTGCCCAAGCTGATCCTCGAATACCGCGGCCTGGCGAAATTAAAATCGACCTACAGCGACAAGCTGCCGAGCATGATTAACCCGGATACCGGGCGTGTGCATACCAATTACGGGCAGGCGATCGCGGTCACCGGGCGGCTGTCGAGCAATGATCCGAATCTGCAAAACATCCCGATACGCACCGCCGAAGGCCGCCGCATCCGCGAGGCGTTTATCGCGCCGCCGGGCTGCGTGATTGTTTCTGCCGACTATTCGCAAATCGAGTTGCGCATCATGGCGCACATCTCGCAGGACGAGAGTTTGTTGAAAGCCTTTGCTGCCGGTGAAGACATTCATCGCGCCACCGCAGCAGAAATTTTTGGCGCCACACCCGCCGAGGTCAGCAGCGAGCAGCGGCGTTACGCCAAGGTAATCAACTTCGGCCTGATCTACGGCATGTCCGCGTTCGGATTGGCGAAGCAGTTGGGCATCGAAAACAACGCCGCGAAGCTCTACATGGAGCGCTATTTCGCCAGATACCCCGGCGTCGATACCTACATGAAAGACACGCGCGAGATGGCGCGTAATCAGGGCTACGTCGAAACCGTGTTCGGCCGCCGCCTGTGGCTGCCGGAAATCCGCAGCACTAATCAAGCGCGCCGCCAGGGCGCGGAACGCGCGGCGATTAACGCGCCGATGCAGGGCACCGCCGCTGATCTCATCAAGCTGGCGATGATCGCGGTCAACGATTGGCTGGTGAACGAAAAACTCGCCACCAAACTCATCATGCAGGTGCATGATGAACTGGTGCTCGAAGTGCCGGAGAACGAACTTGAAACCGTGAAACTTCGCCTGCCGCAATGGATGAATGGCGTAGCGACGCTGTCCGTGCCGTTGGCGGTGGAGTTGGGGGTTGGGCTGAATTGGGACAAGGCGCATTAAAAATAATCAATAAATTCAATTATTTATACTCGCGCCCCTTTGCGCGCGCTCGCGTTTCAGACGGCTTGAACCCAGAGATTTTTTGATATAACATATATACATGTTATATATGGCGGGGGGTGCCGTGAACTTCAATATTTACCTGGATGACGTGACGGGCCAGCAGTTGGTCGCAGCGGCCGAACAAAGCGCCGAGACCAAAAACGCGCTGATACGCAAGGCGGTGAGCGAATGGCTGGCGCGCCACGGCGCCGCGCAATGGCCCGACGCCGTGCTGTCGTTCAACGGTATCGCTGACGTGCCGCCGTTTGAAAGTGGGCGCGAAAATATGCGGCCACCTGCTGCAGATCCCCTGGCGTAACGTCGCGTGAAATACCTGCTCGATACCTGCACCGTCAGCGATTTCGTCAAGGGGCAGCCCGGCGTGTTGTCGCGAATCAAGGCGACAGCGCCTAATCTGCTCGCCCTATCCAGCATCACGCGCATGGAAATCGAATTCGGGCTGATCCTCAACCCGCAGCGGGCACGCAAGCTCACGCCCGTCATCGATGCTTTTCTGAGTGTCGTCACCACCTTGCCGTTTGATGCCGCGGATGCTCAGGCCGCAGGGGCAGTGCGTGCGTCGCTGCAAACCCGAGGTCAGCCCATTGGCGCGTACGATGGTTTGATCGCAGGCTGTGGATTAGCGCGCGGGATGATTGTCGTTACCTCAAACGTGGGTGAGTTTCAGCGCGTGAGCGGGCTGGTGGTGGAGAACTGGCGGTGACTCCGTGATGCAAGCGTTGGAACTCATCCGCATCATCAAGGAAATCGGTCGTGGCAAAAATGCCGCACGCGATTTGAACCGCGACGACGCACGCGCGTTGTTTTCGGCGATGCTGGCGAACGACATTCCCGATCTGCAACTGGGCGCGGTGCTGATCGCGCTGCGCATCAAGGGTGAATCGCTGGAAGAACTGGCGGGTTTTCTGGAGGCATGCGAGGCGAGTTATCCGCATCTGGTCGCGCCGGTCAATACGGTTCCGGTGGTCATTCCCGCCTACAACGGCGCGCGGCAGTTGCCGAATCTCACGCCGCTGCTTACGTTGCTGATTGCGCGCGAGGGCGTGCCGGTGTTGGTGCAAGGGGTTACGCGCGATGCGGGGCGGGTGTCTACGTGCGAGGTGTTCGCGGCGATGGGCATCACTGCCGCGCGTTCGTGTGGCGAGGCGCAAGAACAACTCGCCGCGCGCAACCTCGCGTTCATACCGCTGGACGTACTCGCGCCGCCGCTCGCGCGCGTGCTGGCGTTGCGCGGCGACATCGGCGTGCGCAGTTCGGGACACACGCTGGCGAAAATGTTGCAACCGTTCACCACGCCTGCCGTGCGGCTGGTGAGCGTGACGCATCCGGATTACCTCAAACGCATGCGTGAATTCTTTACCCAACACGCCGGCGGCGCGTTGTTGCTGCGCGGCGCGGAGGGCGAAGCGGTTGCGCATCCCCGGCGCGAGCCGGTGATCGAATGGTGTGACGGCGCGGCGTCGCAATCGTGGACGGCGTGCGCGGAAGAAAATCCCGCGTTACCGGAGAGCCGAGAAGCGGCGGTGACCGCGGCGTGGATTGCCGAGGCGCTGGCCGGTAAGCGTGCGGTGCCTGCCGCCATCGCGCATCAGGTACGGTGCTGCCTGCGTGCGGCGAATATGGAAAAGAAATGAATATAAACATAAGGTTATGTTTATATCGGCGAGTCACGAGCGCGTGCCTCGTGCTGTTCAGTGCGGTGGCGTTTGCGCAAGACATCACGCTGCCGCGACATGCACCGTATCCCGGCGGGGTGGCGGTGGTGAAATTGGGCGAGGCGAATTCGCATCCCCTCGATGTGACGTATGACGGCAAGCGCGTACTCACCGTTAAAACCGCCGATGGATTGCTGGCAGTGGTGGGCTTGCCGCTGGAAACCCAGCCCGGCCCGCAAACCCTGCAGATCAAGGCTCGCGAAGGCGCGCTCAAGTTGGCTTATGCCACTACCTTCGAGGTGAAGCCCAAGACGTATCCCGCACAGCATTTGAAAATCAGCTCGCGCTTCATGCAGCCATCCGCCGATGATATCGAACGCAACGAACGCGATCAGATCGCCATCGCGCGCGCCAAAGCGCACTGGAGCGATGATGCGCCGGCGAACTTTACGCTGGACCTTCCGGCCGCAGGTCCGCTGTCCGCGCGTTTCGGGTTGCGGCGCGTGCTGAACGGCAAAGAGAGTTCGTCGCACGCGGGTCTCGATGTGGCCATCGGCACCGGCACGCCCCTGCGCGCGGCGGCGGCAGGGCGCGTGATCGCCACGGGGGATTATTTCTACTCAGGCAAATCCGTATTCGTCGATCACGGGCAAGGTTTTATCACGCTCTACATCCACATGAGTCGCATCGATGTGAAAGAAGGTGATGCCGTCGCGCGCGGTGCAACACTCGGTCTGTCGGGCGCGACCGGGCGTGTCACCGGCCCGCATCTGCATTGGAGCGTGTTGCTTAACGGTGTGTATGTTGATCCGGAGCTTTTTTTGAAAGCGGCGCGGTAGCACTCAATCGATCCGGATCTTCGCCGCTGCCACCACGCGCGCCCAGCGCGCGAGTTCGCTTTTGAGCAATTCGCCGAAGCGTTCCGGCGGCCCGCCGGTGGCGCTCATGCCTTGCCGCGCGAGTTGCTCGCGTATGTCGGCTTGCTGAAGCAATGCGTTGAAGTCGGCGTTGAGTTTTTGAATCACCGGCGCGGGTGTGGCGGCGGGCGCGAGCGCGCCGGACCAGGTATCGACTTCGAGCGCCAGACCTTGTTCCTTCAATGTCGGCACTTGGGGAAACGCCGGTGAGCGCTCCGCGCTTGTGGCGGCCAGCATGCGCAGGCGTCCGCTGGTGACAAATGGCTGCACGGTTTGCAGCGTCGAGATGGTGGCCTGCACATGCCCGCCCATCAAATCCGTGAGCGCGCTGGACAAGCCCTTGTACGGCACATGCACGAGGTTGATGCCGGTATCGAGCTTGAACAGTTCCATCGCAAAATGCTGCGCCGAGCCGTTGCCCGCCGTCGAATAGAACAACTCGCCGGGGCGGCGCTTGGCAAGCTGCACGAATTCGCGCACGTTCTTCGCCGGTATTTGCGGATGCACGACGAGCGCGAGCCCACTGGTGGTGATGCGCGATACCGGCGCGAAGCTCTTGAGCGAATCGTACGGCAGCGTTTTGTAAATCGCCGGAATCATGGCGTAGGAGGCCACCACGATCAGCAGCGTGTGACCGTCCGGCGCGGCCTTGGCGACGGCACCGATGCCGATGGCGCCCGTGGCACCGGGGCGATTATCGGTGACCACGCTGACCTTCCAGCGTTCGGAGAGTTTCGGGCCGAGCAGGCGCGCGAGGATGTCGGCGGTGGTGCCGGTGGAGTACGGCACCACGAGTTGCACGGCGCGAGCGGGATAACCCGAAGACTCCTGTGCCGCGGCGGCGCCGGTGAACGCAGTGGCGCACAACCCATACACGACGAACGCGTTGCGAGGTTTTCTTATCATTGCGGTATCGTTGATGCTCCCGCGACAATGCTAGCATAGCGTGCAAACGATTTTCGAATAAGGAACCCTCATGGGACAGATACTCGGTCTCGGCATCACCCACTACCCCAACCTAGCGGCGCAGGTGAACATGAGCTGGCGCATGCAAAGCGTGCTGGCGGATCCCAAGCTGCCCGAGCATTTACGCGCGGTGGAAAACTGGCCGCCGGCGATGCGTGCGCAGTGGGGCACGGATCGCGGTCAGGCGCACTCCGATCAACATCGCCAGGATTTGATCGATAACTTCCGTAAAGCACGCGCCGAGCTGGATGCCTTCAAGCCGGATTTCGTGCTGATCTGGGGCGACGATCAGTATGAAAATTTTCGTGACGA
>CANIID010000238.1 GCA_947467315.1 Betaproteobacteria bacterium
GTAGCAGATACATTGTCAGTACCGTGGCCTTGCTGAAATCGGTTTGAAAAATATCACCCTGCACGAATTCCGCGCGGCCTCCAACCGCGGCGCTTTCTTTTTGCGCGTTGCGCTTGGCATGCTCCACCATGTCGGGGTTGTATTCGATGCCGAGCGCGCGGATGCCGCGTTTGGCGGCGTTAATCACCGTGACGCCATCACCCGATCCGAGATCGATCACGTAATCATTGGCAGTGGCCTTGGCCATATCGAGCATCTTCTGCACCAGCGCCACCGGCGTCGGCACCCAGATCACATCCTTGCCCTCCTGTCCGACGGAGGGCGTGAAATCCTTGTTCTGCGCCTGCGCGGCGGCGCAAAACAACAGGGTCGTTGCGGCAAGCAATAGCGAAAAACGTTTCGTAATCAACTGCATGGTGGGCCTCTTGAGTGTGTAAGGGTTGAGTGGGAAGGCAGTCAGGAAGGGCATCGGGAGAGAGATTATGCCTTAACGATACAGGCGTTCAAGCGCGAGACTAACTGATTTTGCCGCCATCCAGCGTAGCGCCCGAGGCGACCAGCGCGGCGATATCTGCGTCGGCCAACCCCGCTTCGCGCAGAATCTCCACGCTCTGCTGGCCGATTTTCGGCGCGGCGCGAAAATCCTTGCGCGCACCGCGCGACAGTTTGTTGGGCAACTTCATATTGATGATTTTGCCCTCGGTCGGATGCTCAATGGTCTCGAAGAAACCCACGTCTTTAAGATGCGGGTCTTCCATGATCTGCTCCAGCGTTTGAAACGGCATCGCCGGCACGTCGGTACGATCAAAAATTTCCATCCACTCGGCAGTGGTCTTTTGTTTAAGGCCTTCCGCGCGTATGGAAAAATAATCCGCCGTGTTCTTGAAGCGCGCGGCGACAGTGCTCAGGCGCGGATCGGTTTTAAGTTCCGGCTGGCCGATGGCGTCGAACACCGCGAAGGCTTGCGCGTTGGTGTTGGCCGAGATGCAGATATGCCCGTCCTTGGTCGGCAGCGGGCGCGATTGCGGATCAATCAAGCGCGGGTCGCCCATCGCGCCCGCTTTTTCGTCACCGTGGGGCACGAAAGTCCGGAGGTACATATGTTCTTCGAGCGTGGCCTTGACGATGTTTTCAAACATCGGCAACTCAATCGCCTGACCATGCCCGGTCTTCTCACGGTGGTACAGCGCCATCAAAATCATCTGCACCGCGATCAAACCCACTGTGCGGTCGGCCACCACCATCGGCAGATAGCGCGGCTCGCCGGTGCCCATCTGATACAGCGCTGCGATGCCGCCCGAGCCCTGGATGATGGAGTCGTAGGCGGGTTTGTTTTTGTAACGCCCGCCTTGTCCGAAACCATACATGCCGCAGGTGATGATTTTTGGATTGACCTTGCACACGTCTTCGTAAGTGAGCTTCAGCCGCTTCATCGCGGGCGGACGCATATTCCACACCATCACGTCGGCGGTGGACAGCAGCTTCAACAGCGCGTCGTGGGCCGCGGGGATTTTCAGATCGAGCACCAGGCTGCGCTTGTTGCGATTCAGATGCAGAAACTTGCCCGACATGTGCGGGTTGCGCCCCTTGCCCGCGAGCGTGCGCACGATGTCGCCGCTGGGCGCTTCCACCTTGATCACATCCGCGCCGTGATCGGCCATGATCTGCGTGGCGAGCGGCCCTACCACCACCGAGGTCAGATCAACAATGCGCACGCCTTCCAGCGGTCCACCGGCCATTACACAAACTCCGCAGTGGCGCTCATGCTGAGCGCGCCGGTGTCGTCTTGCGTCCACAGCTTTGCGGATTTGCCGTCGGCGGACGGCTCGCCGCAAATCGTAATCGGGCGGTTGGCGAACATCGGGCGCACATTGCGCGAGCTGATGAATTTGATCGGTGATTTTGCATTCGCGCGCGCGAGTTCATACACCAGCAGCGTGGTTAAGCCCCCGTTCATCACCAGCGCCGGATAACCTTCGGTTTGCGTCACATACGGATGATCGTAATGGATGCGATGGCCGTTAAACGTCAGCGCGGAGTAACGGAACAACATCACTTCGGTGGGCGTGACGATATTTTTCCATACCGCCGTGCCGGGCGCGGGTTGCGCAGGAGGCGGCGGCGCGTTTTTGTCCGGGTCTGCGCGATACACAAGGTCCTGCTCTTCGCTGACGGCCAGCCCGCGCGTACTGGAGATTTCGGTTTTCACCGTCACAAAAACCATCTGCCCGGTGCGACCGGTCTTGATCGCCACATCCTTGATCGTTGAGATGCGTTTCAATTCGTCGCCGATGCGCAGATCGCCGCTGAAGGTGCTGCGCTTGCCGGCGAACATACGGCGCGGCAGCGGTACCGGCGGCAGAAAATCGCCGCGTGCCGGATGCCCATCCGGGCCGATTTGCGAATGGCGCACCACGCGCGGAAACAGACTCGAGTGCCAGCCCGGCGGTAGCACGTCGCCGTTCTGCGGAAACGCATCATCACGATCCAGCGTCGCCGACATCCGATGTACAAACGGAATGGTGACGTGATCGACGCCGGTTTCTTGTTCACCGATCCATTTTTTTAAATTTTCCAGTTCAGCGCTCATACAGAAACTCCAAAAATATCAATAAAAACATATAGTGGCAACCGGATAGCCCCCGGTGAATCTATTCAACCTTGGCGCCCGAGATGCGTATCGCCTCTGCCCACTGTGTGCGTTCGGCGGCGATGAAGGCGGTGAATTCCGCTGGCGTGTTGCCCACGCTGTTGAAGCCGTTGCGCAGCATGGTGTCGCGCACAGTGGGGGTTTGCAAGGCTTTGACGAACTCGGTGTTAAGCCGCGAAACAATCGCGGGCGGCGTGCGCGCGGGTGCGAGTATGCCGAACCACGGGCTGACATCGAAGCCCGCCAAGCCAACTACGCCGGCTTCGGCGATGGTCGGCACTTCCGGCAGCGACGCCGAACGTTTGCCGCTGGTGACGCCGAGCGCGCGCAGCGTGCCCACTTTCAATTCCGACACCACCGACGGCACGCCGGTGAAAAATATTTGCACGCGCGCGGCCATCAAATCGATTTTTGCCGGCACACTGCCTTTATAGGGCACATGCAAAAAATCCGCACCGGATTTCAGGCGAAACACCTCGCCGATCAGGTGCGGGGCACTGCCGCTGCCGCCCGAGGCGTAAATTATTTTACCCGGTTGCGTCTTCGCCAGCGCAATGAGTTCCTTGATCGACTTCGCCGGCAGCGACGGCGGCACCACCAGCACATACGGCGTGGTGGCGAGCAGGGTGATCGGCGCGAAATCGCGCGCCACGTCGTAGCTGAGTTTGCGGCTCATGCCGGGACTGATCGCCAGCGTGCCGGTGCCGCCCATCACAATGGTGTAGCCGTCGGGTGCGGCGCGAGCACCCAGTTCCGCGCCGAGCGTGCCGCCCGCGCCGGTGCGATTGTCGATGACGACTTGATAGCCCAGATTTTCGCCGACCTGATGCGCGGCGGTGCGGCCACCCAGATCAATGCTGCCGCCGACGGGGTAGGGCATGATGAAACGGATCGGCTTGGTGGGGTATTTTTCTGGCGCGGGATCAGCGGCGTATCCATTGGCGGTGCTAAACGCCGCAGCGATGGCCATTCCGTAGCGGGCGTTGTGTAGTGTCATGGTTAGGCCCGCACCAGTGCCATCAATTCAGTAACATCTTGTTTTTGTTCGATATTTTCTATAATGTCAACGATGCGATCCGCCTTGTCCTTTGCCAGCACCCGCCGCGCACAGGAATGAAATTTCTTCATGCGCTGCTCGCGTGTGAGTGGCGAGCCTACCCAGCCGGAGAGTTTATCCACGCGCTGTTTGAGCACGCGGCCATCGGTGAGCGTGACCGTCATGTCGATGTGCATGCGATCAAAATCGTTGGGGATTTTATCGTCGAGGTGCAGCGTGACCTTCGACAGCAGCGCCACCACATCCGGCGCGAAACGCCGCTCGTTGTTAAACGAATCTACGGTGATCTCGCCATCGAGCAACGCGACAGTGGTGGTGTATTGCACGCTGAACTTGCCGTCGAGACCGGTTTCCGGCTGCGGGCGATTCACGTACTCGAAGCGCGGGAACACCACATCGACTTTCGCGATCTGTTCCGGCTTGATCTGGTGCTGCTCGCGCAACATCAGCGCCGCATCTATCGGTCGATGGGTAAAATAATTCGACGGATGTTTTTTGAACCCCACGCCCGGATCAACCATACGAAACGGTGCGCCGAAATTGTCGATCAATAAATGCGGCTCGGCGCGGCCGAACAAAAACGTGTCGAAGAAACCCTTGGGGCCAAACACATCCGCGCTGCCAGTGAAGCCCATTTTCGCCAGCACCGCGCACTCCACGCCCATGCGCGCGGCGTGGCCGGAGTGCGACGATTTGGTCATAGTGCCGGTATTGATCGACATGCTGCCCGCGCGCGAACCCGCGATGCCGAACGCCATCAACATTTGCTGACGGTCGAGATCAAGCATCTTCGCCCCCGCCGTCACTGCGCCGAATTGCCCGGTGGTGCCCGGCTTATGAAAACCCGAACCGGTTTCAAGTCCGGTAGCCGCCATACGCATGCGGCCCTGCACTTCAAATGCCGCGACCATGGCTTCGATGACTTTCTTTCCGCCAAGGTTGTGATGCTCCGCAATCGCCAATATCGCCGGCAGGGTGGGCGAAGTCGGGTGATTCAGCGGATACCAGGTGTTGTCGAAGTCGAGCGCGTGCGCCATGGTGCCGTTCGCGTAAGCGGCGTTCACCATCGAGGTTTTGAATCCCCCCGCGATCACCGTCGCCTGCGGGTTGCCGCCGGTCTCTTTCACATACTGCGTGACGATACGGCCCAGCCCCAGCGGCTCGGTGGCGCCGGCGAGCATCACCGCGATGCCGTCTAGCGTGCACGCCTTTGCCATGTCGATGGCGGCAGCGGGCAGGGCATCGTATTTAACCGCGAGAACGCGATCTATCAGTTGTTCGGTAATCGTTGTCATGTGGCAGCCATTTTCTCAATTTCAGGTGCGTTTTCCACGCCGCCGAATCCAGCGTGCGGCGTAGATTAGTTCAATAAAAATATATAGTTACGGTATCGCGATCGGCGGGCGCGAGACGCCCGGCGCGAGCGCGGTATTCTACCGCCGCGCGCACCGGCAGCGCACTACACAGTCTGCAATCTGAAGTCGATATTCTTCACAGTGCGCGGCGGCGTTACGGTTGGCATGGGCTTGCTGCGCTGGCGCGAGTGGTGAAGGCTGGCCGCAAATCCGGGAGCGAAAAACCCATCAAGAGGCGTGCGAAAAAGAATTAGCTGCGTTGAAGTCGGGCGGGTGTAGGCTAGGACTCCCCGTGGAGAGAGCCGTCACTAACCCGGCGGTGCGTGCCAGATGGAACACCTGATCAGCCTGCTCGCGCAATACGGGCTACTGCTTGTATTCGCAAACGTCTTGCTCGCGCAGGCAGGATTGCCGCTGCCCGCGCAGCCGACGTTGATCGTCGCGGGCGCGCTGGTGCGCGATGGCCAGTTGTCACTGGCGATGGTGTTGCTGGTCGCGGTGGCGGCGTCGTTGTTGGGTGATCTGCCGTGGTATGCAGCGGGCCGCCGCGCGGGTTATCGCGTGTTGCGCGTGTTGTGTCGTGTGTCGATTGAACCCGATTCCTGCGTGAAGCAAACCGAAACCATCTATGAGCGTTGGGGCGCGCCCTCCTTACTGGTCGCGAAGTTCGTGCCAGGATTTTCCACCGTAGCGCCGCCGGTGGCTGGCGCCATGCGGCTGGGGCTGCCGTCGTTTCTGCTGTACAGCGCGGCGGGCGCGTTGCTGTGGGCCGGCGCCGCAGTGGCGTTGGGCATGGTGTTTCACACGCAAGTGGACGATCTGATTCAATGGTTGAGCGACATGGGCTCGCTAGCGTTCGCCGTGCTGGCGGCAGCGATTGCATTTTATCTGGCGGCGAAATGGGTGGAGCGCTGGATGTTCATGCGCGTGATGCGCATGGCGCGCGTGACGGTGGATGAATTGCAAGCGCTGATGCGGGACAACGTGCCGGTGGTCGTGCTGGACGCGCGCTCATCCACTGCGCGTACAATTGATCCACGTCACATCCCCGGCGCGGTGCCGGTGGATTGGGCAGCGCCCGCGCACAACGCCGGCGATGTCACGCCCGATCACCACATCGTTGTGTATTGCAGTTGACCCAGCGAAGCCAGCGCGGCGCGTGTCGCCCGCCTGTTGATGGACAAAGGCTTGCGTCGCGTGCGGCCCCTCGCCGGCGGGCTCGATGCCTGGATCGACGCCGGGGGTGAAGTCGCCGCTTTTGACATCGCCGATTGATTACCCGAATGCAGAGGAGGAATATGCCCTCGTTACGCACGTTATTGCCGCAGGTGCGCGCTTGCCGTCTCTGCGAGGCTATGTTGCCGCATGGCCCGCGCCCGGTGGTGCAGATCAGCCGCGCCGCGACCATCCTCATCGCGGGGCAGGCGCCCGGTCGCCGCGTGCATGAGAGCGGCATCCCGTTCAACGATCCCAGCGGCGACCGGCTGCGCGAGTGGATGGGCGTCGACCGCGATATCTTTTACAACGATAAAATAATCGCGCTGCTGCCGATGGGCTTTTGCTACCCCGGCACCGGCGACAATGGCGACCTGCCGCCGCGCCCGGAATGCGCGCCCGCGTGGCGCGCGACGCTGCTGGCGAATCTGCCCAAGCTGCAATTGACCATCGTAATTGGCCAGTACGCACAGGCCTACCATCTTAAAAGCACTAAGCAATCCGTCACCGACGCCGTGCGTGCGTGGAAGACCTACTGGCCCGAGCAGATACCCTTGCCGCATCCGAGTCCGCGCAATCAGATGTGGGTGAAGAAAAATCCGTGGTTTACCAAGGATGTGTTGCCCGCGTTGCGCAAGCGCGTGCGTGAGGTGATTTAAGCAGCCGCGCACGAAAAACGATTTTCGGTGGATTGACGGGCGTGGGTGCCGCCGCTAAATTGACCACGCGGCCTGTCTGCCGCAACTGAAAGGAGCGTGGTAGCGTCATGGCAAATCAACTGCATCCCGAGGTTTCCGCACCGATGGCGGCCTTGAGCCGCTACATGAGCGTGGCGCTTAAACGCCGCTTGCCGCCGGACGTGGTGGAAAAAGGCAAGCATCTGATACTCGATACGCTGGCGGCGATGGTGTCGGGCTCGCGCTTGCCGCCGGGCAAGATCGCGATTTCATACGTGCGCACGCTCGGTGGCAAGCCCGAGGCCTGCGTCGTGGGCACGCGGCTGCTGACCTCGGTGGCGAACGCGGCGCTTGCCAACGGTATGCTGGGGCACACCGACGAAACCGACGACTCGCACGCGCCGTCGCATACGCATCCGGGTTGCGGCGTAATACCCGCCGCGCTGGCCATCGCGGAACGCCATGCGCGTGACGGACGTTCGTTCTTGCGCGCGGTGGTGCTGGGCTACGACGTGTGTTGCCGTTCAACGCAAGCGCTGGGCGCGACCAAGAGCTGGCACAAAGGCTTGTCCACGCATAGCATGGGCGGCACCTTTGGCGCGGCGGCGGCAGCCGGCACGTTGCTGGGACTGAAGGCGCGCGAGTTGCGTTACATGCTGTCGTATGCGGCGCAGCAGGCTTCGGGCATGTCGTGCCTGGTGCGCGACGTGGATCACATCGAGAAAGCGTTCGATATTGGCGGCATGCCCGCACATCAGGGCGTGCTGGCGGCGACGATGGCGGCGCACGGTTTTACCGGGTTGGATGATGTGTTTTCCGGCGAGCGCAATTTTATTTCGACATACGCGATCGATCCTGATCCGGACGAGCTCGCGCTCGATCTGGGCAAACGCTTCGAGATCATGAACACCAACGTGAAGAAATGGTGTGTCGGCTCGCCGATCCAGGCCGGGCTCGATTCGCTTTCTGCATTGATGAAGGAACATCGCATCACGGGCGCGGACGTGGCGAAACTGGTGGTGCGCGTCGATCCGCGCGGCGCGGCCATCGTCAACAACCGCCCGATGCCGGACATCAACATGCAGCACATGCTGGCGGTGATGCTGCTCGACGGCAC
>CANIID010000239.1 GCA_947467315.1 Betaproteobacteria bacterium
AACGCCTACCTTCGCCGATAATACCAATGCCTTTAAATTAAACAGTGGTGCGGATATCACCGTGCGCACTCGCGATAGCGCGGGCGCACTCGTTAATCTTACTAACAGCAGCACTGTTCCCGCGATTGTGATTTCTCATGGGAAAAACGGCTACGGTGGGACCAGCGAATCAGGTACCGGAATGGCACTGCCGACCGGGTGGCCGGCTTCATTCGCGGATGAAAATTCCAACGCGACCGGCACTACCAGCTTCGTGAGCCGCCCGCCGCAAGCACCAGGTGCAAGCGGTACCGGCGGTGAGTTCGATGACATCGTGACTTGGGTGCCACTCTACGTTCTGCTCAATCGCATGGTGACCGCCGGGAAATTACCCTAACTATTTGTTTTTATTAAACTCTTAACACTGCCCCACGAGTCACCCACCTTTGCGGATTCCAGTAACATCTGCTTTTCAGCCATAGCCATCGGCAGTATTTCCGCCAACCGGTAAGCCACCCAAGCCGCGTCATCCAGACAAACCGGTTGCGGGAAATTCTCTACGCCCACCTGTTCTATCACGCGCTGTAACAAAGCGACGCATTCGGCGTCGGGCGCGCCCGCCTCCAACGGCGGCAGCATTTCCACGTTTCCCGACAACAAGCCATTCGCAGCGACTTGCGTGTCGAGGATGCGAAATCGCTCACCGCCGCGCGCCAGCAAATGAAACATGCTGGCATTCGGCATTTCCCACTGCTCTATCGTCGCCAGACACCCCACCGCTTCGGGCACCGCAGCCGCACCCACTTCGCGCCCTTCACGGATCAGGCACACGCCGAACGGCGCATTGTCGCGAATGCACGCCTTGGTCATGTCGAGGTAGCGCTGCTCGAAAATCTTCAGCGGCAATAGTCCGCCAGGAAACAGCACAGTACCCAACGGAAACAGAAAAACAGGTTGCTGCGCGGTATCCGTCACGACTCAGGACAATCCACGATGCCGCGTCAGTACCTGTGCGAACGAACGAAACGTGTGCGCCAGCGTCTCGACAAAGTACACCGAGCGGTGTTGGCCGCCCGTGCAACCTATCGCCACGGTGAGATAACTGCGATTGTCACGCCGGTAGGACGGCAGCCAGGTGTCCACAAAGCGCCGGATATCTTCGAGCATGCGTTGGGCTTCCGCATTCTGCTCCATGAACTGGATCACCGCGACGTCCTTCCCGGTCAACGGGCGCAATAGCGGATCATAGTGCGGGTTAGGCAGGCAACGTACATCGAACACCAGATCCGCATCCAGCGGTATGCCGTGTCTGAATCCGAACGATTCAAACAACAGCGTCAATCCGCCCTGCGGCACCGCCACAAAGTCCTTTACCCATGCGCGCAACGCATTGGGCGCGAGATCACTGGTATCCACATGGTTTGCCAACCCGGCTGCGTCGGCCAGCAATTCGCGTTCACGCACGATACATTCCGGCAGCGTCATCCGGCCATCGGACAAGGGATGGCGGCGCCGCGTTTCGGAAAAGCGCTTGATCAGCGTGTCATCCTTGGCGTCGAGATACAGCATCCTGAATTGAATGCCGCGTTGGCGCAGATTTTCAATATGCGCCGGGAAATCCGCGAGGTCATCGCCTGAACGCGCATCGATGGTCAAAGCCAGATGCCGCGTTCCTGACGCCGAAAGCGTATCCACCAGCGCGCTGAATAACTTGCCCGGCAGATTGTCCACACAGTAGTAACCCGCATCTGCCAGCACGTTCAACGCGATACTCTTGCCTGAACCGGACAAGCCGGTTATCAGCACCAGATCCATCGCCCGTCGATCGCTAGAGCTTGTCGTCATCATCACGTGCGCTTTCGAGCTGCTCGGCTTGCCGTTCGATGAATTCACGGGTGCTGTCGATGCCGCGCAGTTGCAGCACGTAGTTGCGCACTGCGGCTTCCGTCAGCACCGCGAGATTGCGCCCAGCCGCCACGGGTATCGCCACCTTGCGCAACTCAACGCCCATGATGCTTTCCGATCCCGGCTTCAGCGGCAGCCGCTCCACCGACGCCGCATCGCGTCCACCCGGCCGTTCCAGGTGAACGATCAATTTGAGCGCCTTGCGCGGACGCAACGCCGCTTCGCCGAAAATAGAACGAATATTGAGCACGCCAAGCCCGCGCACCTCCAAAAAATCCTTGAGCAGCGGCGGACAGCGGCCATCGATATTCTCCGGTCCCACACGATAAAGCTCCACGACATCATCCGCGATCAGTCCGCTGCCGCGCGATATCAATTCCAGCGCAAGCTCGCTCTTGCCCGCGCCGGATTCGCCGGTAATCAACACCCCCATACCGAGTACATCCAGCATCACGCCGTGAACGGTGGCACATTCCGCCAGCGCTCGCGCCAGATACGGGCGCAACATCCACATCAGCTCCACGCTGGGCAGCGGCGACACCATCAACGGCGTAGCCGTTGCAGCAGCCACATCCAGCAGCAACTGAGGTACTCGGGCGGTGCCGGCCACCATAAAACACGCCAGTTCGCGCGTCGCCACGTTACGCAACGTCGCGGCACAGGTGGCCGTATCCATCGACTCCAGGTGCTGTATCTCCGACACCCCCAGCACCTGTATCAGGTTGGGATGGATGAAATTCAGATGCCCGATCAGTCCCTGCGAAGAGTCCTTGGTCAGTTCGCTATCGAGTGTTTTGTCCGCGCCGTCACGGCCCACGCGCCAATCGAGCTTGAGCCGCGTCTGATTGTCTTCAAACAGCCGCGCGATGCTGATCCGGGGCATGGGAACGCCAATTTGATATGAGTGCGTGTAAATCGGTTGCGGCAGACGCCGCAATGAGTTGTTCGCGAAACACCTTGTCGCTGAACATTTCAGCCAGTTCCGACAAGATTTGCAAATGTGCGTCAGTGGCGCGGTCGGGCACCATGAGTATGAATATCAGTCCGACACCCTGTCCGTCCGGCGCATCAAAGGGGATCGGCGTCTTCATGCGCACCAGCGCGCCAACGGCATTTTTCAAGCCCTTGACGCGCCCGTGCGGTATAGCCACACCATGACCCAGCCCCGTGGACCCCAGCTTTTCGCGGCTGAACAGGCTGTCGAATACCTGCGCGCGCGCGATGGAGTGATTGTTTTCAAACAGCAATCCGGCCTGCTCGAAAACACGCTTCTTGCTCGACATATCCAAATCAATCACCACATTGGACAACGGCAGTATCTGGGCAACGAGATTCATGGTGCTGTACTTTGCATCATGTTATTCGGCTGATGGTTCCGTCAAGGGTTCCGGCTTTAAGGTCACTGCATCATGCCGGTGACTCAACCCTTTTTCCTTGTGTTTAATGATGGCTCTATCGAGCTTGTCGACCAATATGTCGATGGCGGCATACATGCCTTCCTCCGTGCTCTCGCAGAAAATATCCTTGCCCCGCAGGCGAACGGTCGCCTCGACTTTCTGCCGCAGCTTTTCAACCGACATGATGACATTGACGTCGATCACGTGATCGAAGTGCTTGGTCACGCGCTCCATCTTGCCGCTGACGTATTCGCGGATCGCTGGAGTAACTTGAACATGGTGTCCCGTAATATGCAGGTTCATGGTGCTGACTCCTTTACAAGGTTTTACGGAGATTACCCGGGAGAATTTGCAACGATTCCCGGTACTTTGCCACAGTACGGCGCGCTACCACCATACCTTGTTGCCCAAGAATATTTGAAAGCTGCGAATCGCTCAGCGGCTTGCGCGAGTCTTCCGCGCTGACCAGTTGCTTGATGAGTGCGCGTATGGCGGTGCTGGACGCGGAGCCGCCGGCATCGGTGCCGACGTGACTGCCGAAAAAAAACTTCAGCTCGAAAATGCCGCGCGGGGTGCGCATATATTTATTGGTGGTGACACGCGACACCGTCGATTCATGCAGCTCGAGCGTTTCCGCGATCTCGCGCAGCACCAGCGGCCGCATGGCGACCGCACCGTGCTCCAGAAAATTTCGCTGTCTATCCACGATGGCCTGCGATACGCGCAAGATCGTGTCGAAGCGCTGCTGTACGTTTTTGATCAACCATTTTGCTTCTTGCAATTGTCCGCTCATTTGCTGCGAACTGCCACGGCTACGGCCCAGAATGTCGGCATACATGCGATTCACGCGCAGCTTGGGCATCGCATCCCGGTTTAAGCTGACAACCCACAACCCTTTGTTTTTAATCACATTTACATCAGGTATCACGTAGCGCACTTCGTCCGTGGCAAACTCACGCCCCGGCCTGGGGTTGAGATTGGTGATCAGCTTCTGCACAGCACGCAAGCTGCCTTCATCACAACGCAAGGCTCTTTTCAGTTTGACGTAGTCGCGTGACGCCAGAGCATCGAGGTGGTGCGTCACAACGGCTATCGCCTTGTCGCAAAAAGGCGTGGCGCCAGGCAGCGCACTGAGTTGCAGCAATAAACACTCCGCAAGCGAGCGGGCGCCAACGCCTACCGGGTCAAAATTCTGCAAGTGGCGCAGGGCGATATTCAGCTCTTCATCGTCCACACTCAACTCGGCTGGAAGCATATCGCGCACGTCATCGAGACTTTGCGTGATGTAGCCATCCTCATTCAGGGTATCGATCAGCAGGGCAACCAGCGTGCGATCGCGGTCTGACAAATTCAGCAGCGCCAGTTGCCCTAACAAGTGCTCGCGCAACGTGGGTGCGTCGGTAGCCACCTGCGGTTGATAGTCGCCGTCCTCATCGTCTCCCCCGCTGCCTCTGGATTCCGATCCGTACGATAACTCCAGCGACATGTCGCCTTCCGGCTGATCCGCATCCGTCGTCGCGCTGGACGTGGCGTCAGCGGGTGCCGCTGCCTGCTCACGCTCATACTCCGTGCGCGGCGGCAGCGGCGGCGCGGTATTGTCCGTCATGTCCGACATGGCTTCGTCACGTTCCAGCAGCGGATTGTCGCGCAGAAAACCCTCGATTTCCTGATCCAGTTCCTGGGTGGACAGTTGCAACAGGCGTATCGATAACTGCAACTGCGGGGTTAGCGTCAGGTGCTGGGAAAGCCGGAGTTGTAGCGAGTGCTTCATGGATTAACGGATTTGGGGCAACGGTGGGCCCGCTTATCAGTGCCTACAGACGGAAATTCTCGCCGAGATAGACACGCCTGACACTCTCATTACCCACAATTTCTGAAGGTGTGCCGTAAGCCAGTACCGTGCCTTCGTTGATGATGTACGCCCGGTCACAAATACCCAGGGTCTCGCGCACGTTGTGATCGGTAATCACCACGCCGATGCCGCGGTCTTTCAGAAATCCGATGATTTTCTGGATTTCGATCACGGCAATCGGATCCACGCCCGCGAACGGCTCATCCAGCAATATAAAACGCGGCGCCGTGGCCAGTGCGCGCGCTATCTCCACGCGGCGGCGCTCGCCGCCCGAAAGGCTGATCGCTGGATTGTCACGCAGATGCGTGATGTGCAGGTCGCGTAACAGATCATCCAGCCGGTTGTTGATATCGACTTCCCGCGAGTGCTGCAATTCAAGAATGGCGCGGATATTGTCCGCCACCGACAGCCGCCGGAAGATGGAGGCTTCCTGCGGCAGATAGGACAAGCCGAGTTTCGCGCGGCGATGGATCGGCATATGGGTCAATTTTTTGCCGTCGAGATAAAGCTCTCCGCCGTCCATGGCAACCAGCCCCACCATCATGTAAAAACACGTGGTCTTGCCAGCACCATTGGGGCCCAACAAGCCGATGACTTCGCCGCTATGCACTTCCAGCGACACGTCCTGCACGACCACCCGCGAGCGATAACGCTTTTTCAGGCGCTCGGCTCTCAACTCGCTGCGGTGTATCGCCTGCGGCAGGGGTTCGATGGCAGTCAGGGTATCGGGCATGTTCACGACATCAGCCCCTAACGGGGCGCGCCGGGCTCCTCGCGCGGGGCGGCTATCGCATCCGATGGCTTCAACGGCACTGGCGGTTGCGCCGGCGGCTTGGTTTTCGCTTTCGGCTGCAATACCGCGCGCACACGGCCATCCGGATTGTTGGCGGTGGCGGTCTTCGATCCGCCGCCAATCACCTGGAAAAATTCCGTCGTGGCATCGTACGAAATATAGTCGCCCGCCACGTCATCGTCGCCGCGCTTCATCGCCGCCCGCGTAAACAACTGCACCTTGTCGGCGCGGCTGTCGTATTCAATGCGTTCGCCCCAGCCTTCGACATTCTCATCAAGACCGTCGCGCTTCTGCTTGAAGTAGGCGAGATTGCCCCATACCGTGCCCAGTTTGAACCCCTCTTTGTCTTGGCGCACTTCCATGCGATCGCCTCGGATCACCATCGTGCCCTGCGTCAACACCACTTTACCCTCGAATACGGACAACTGCTTGATGTCATCCACCGTCACGCGGTCGGATTCGATATTGATGGGTTTTTCACGATCTGCTTTTTCCGCGTACGCCGGCACCCCTGCGATCAGAAACACCACGCACAGCAGCGCCATCGTGCGCACGACACCGACGCTCATCACGTTCATCATAGCTTTATTGTCCCGCCTTTCCGGCACGCTTTGCATCATAGTAGACACCTTTGACTCGCGCATTGAGCAACATGATTCGTGTTTCACTGTTCATTTCCATGCCTACCGCGTTAACGACCATGTTCGCATCGGTAATAGTAACCGCGTGATCGGTCTTTGCGATGTTGTCATCCGGCAAAACCAGCAAATATTCGGTATTCATCACCAGCTCGCTCTTCTCGCCGTACGGGGCGCGCACCACGCGCACCGCATCCTGAAAGGTGACGTTTTCGCCGTTACTGGAAACCAATCCCTTTTTCGAGGTAATGGTAACCGGCGCGCTTTTCGCATAACTGATGAACCGGGGAGATGCCAGCTCGGTCGTATCATCGTCCGGGTAATGTACCAGCTTCACGGCGTGGAGCGTATTCTTGATTCTGCCGTTGACATCCATGCGTGTGGCCAGCAGTTTGTCAACAATATAGTCAGGGTCATGCCGCAATAATGCATTCGGCGCCACCACAGGGCTTTGCACCACGCGGTCCAGCCAATACGTCAAGGCCGCCAGTGCCACCATCAGCAGCAGCGGAAAAAAATTCGTTAGCCGTTCACCCATGATTGTTCTGATAGTTGCGCGTGCACTTCCGGCGCCGCGGCGTTGTCAGGCCGGGGCTCACGCCAGGTATTCGGCAAGCCGCGCATCCAGCGTGCCTTGCGCCTGCATCACCCACTCCGAAAACTCACGCACGGCACCGCATCCGCCCTGCGCGCGGGTCACAACATGCGCGTGTTTACGCACCACGGCGGGCGCTTCCGGCACGCTCACCGCCAATCCGCACCGGCGCAGCACCGGCAAATCAATGACATCATCCCCCATGTAACTGGCCGCCTGCAGATCGAATCCCAAACGCTTCAACAAATCGTTCATCGTATCGAGCTTGTTGGCCACACCTTGATACAGATGTTCGATCCCCAGATCATGCGCACGCCTCTCCACCACACGGGAGGTGCGGCTGGTTATGATCGCCACGATGACGCCGCTGTCACGCAACATTTTAATGCCGTGCCCATCCTGCGCGTTAAAGGCCTTGATTTCTTCGCCGCTATCCGTGTAATACAGGCGGCCGTCCGTCAGTATGCCGTCGACGTCGAACGCGGCAACGCGCACACGCCGGGCGCGTTCCATCACGCTGATTGCATTGATCGTATCGTTCATTTCACCTGGCTCGACTCAAACCACTTTAGCTCGAAATAAATCGTGCATGTTCAGCGCGCCCACCAGTACGCCCTCGCCGTCGACCACCAGCAACTGGTTTACTTTTCCGCGCTCCATGATTT
The DNA here is from genome assembly GCA_947467315.1 of Betaproteobacteria bacterium. Lineage (GTDB taxonomy): Bacteria > Pseudomonadota > Gammaproteobacteria > Burkholderiales > SG8-41 > UBA5216. The sequence continues at coordinate 7,825 of CANIID010000239.1, forward strand.
CCACCGCTTCGGCCGCCAACCGATCCGGCGTGATGGTGCGCGGGCCCAAGGTCATGACCTGCGAGATCGGCGTGCCCTTCAGATCAACGCTTTTCTCAATGGCGCGCCGCAAATCGCCATCCGTAAAGATGGCTATGACGCGGCGTGCCGAATCCACTACCGCCGTCATCCCCATGCCGCCGCGCGACATCTCCATCATGGCGTCCATGAGGGAAACTCTTTCGGTCACGGACGGAAT
>CANIID010000240.1 GCA_947467315.1 Betaproteobacteria bacterium
AAGCGCATGTAACCCAGCGCGCCGAAGAAGGCGGCGAAGAACATCACTTCGGAAAAAATAAACCAACTCATGCCCCAGCGGAAGGACATGCCCACTTGCCGGTTATACATGCCGCTTTCGGACTCGTGCGCCACCGTGCTGAACCAGCCGGCGAACATCACAAACAACACCACGAACCCCAGCAACAGCAGCACATTGCCGCCGGTCATATGGTTCATCGAGAATGCCGCGCCGAAACCGAGCAAGGCCATGGCTGTCGCTGCCGTGATCGGCCAGTGCGACAAGCCGGGCACGTAATAGTTATCGGAAGTGGCGGTATGCTGCTGCGTCGACATGTGTTTCTCCTAAATTTCTGTTCGCTGTTCGTCCAGCTACACACTTACTGATTCAACTTGCTTATTTGATAATCTGATTATCTGAGCACTAATCGCACCACGGAAATCACCGTAAACACAAACAACGCACCAGCGATAATTCCCGTAATGACTATCTGCAACGGCGTTACTTTTATTTCCTGTGCCGGATCCTGTTTGCGTATGCCGATAAACGCCGACAGCACCATTTTTATCACCTGAAACAACGATGCCGTTTTCGGCGGTTCGTTTGCCACTCCCGCTTAACCGGCGCTGCCTGCCGCAACCGCCGGGGCAGAAACATTTTTCTTGTCTGCGGCAGGTACCTCAAAAAACGTATACGACAAGGTGACGGTGTTCACACTGGCCGGCAGCGCCGGATCAATGACAAACTGCACCGGCATCTGCCGAGACTCACCTGCCGCCAGCACCTGTTGTTTAAAGCAAAAACATTCCAGCTTTTTCACGAAAGCCGCACTGTGTTTGGGGCCGTAGCTCGGAATCGCCTGGCCTACCAGAGTGCTGTTGCCGGTATTCTTGATCTCAAACGCGACCTGAATCATCTCGCCCGGATGCACGCGCACACTGCGCTGTATTGGTCCGAACTGCCACGGCATACCGTGCGCATTGGCATCAAACTCCATCGTCACCCAACGCGATTTGTCGATCTGTGTGTTGGAGACCTCGCCCTTGCTCAGGCTCGGCTGCAACAGGTTGTTGATGCCGGTCACTTCGCAAAACTTTTTGTAATACGGCACCATCGCGTAACCAAAGCCGAACATGACCAGCGCGAACACGCTTAACCGCATGCACATCTGGCGGTTAATGAGCCGGGTTTTCACCTGAATCATTTGGGCAGCCAGTAATACTTAGCGATCATGTAAAAAAAGATGGCCGCCACGATCAGCCACAACACCGCGCCCGTGCGGCGGATGTTGCGTTTGATCTGCTGCTGCCGCGCTTCTTCACTGATGGCCCCGACTTCGTTGCTCATGTATGGCTTCGGCTTATTTCAGCGCCGGCGGCGTCACAAAGCTATGGTACGGCGCCGGTGACGGCAGATGCGTCCACTCGAGGCTATCGGCGCCTTCCCATTGTTTTTGTTCCGCTTTTTCGCCGCTGGTGATGCACTTCACCACGACGTAGAGGAACAGCAGTTGGCTCAAACCGAAGCCAAACGCGCCGATCGACGAAATCATATTGAATTCGGCAAATTGCAGCGCGTAGTCTGGCACGCGGCGCGGCATGCCGGCCAGGCCCAGGAAGTGCTGCACGAAGAAAGTGACGTTGAAGAATATCAACGACAGCCAGAAGTGCCATTTGCCCAGCGTCTCGTTGTACATACGGCCCGTCCACTTGGGCAGCCAGAAATAAATGCCCGCGAACGCGGAGAACAACGCGCCGGCCACCATCACGTAATGGAAATGCGCCACCACGTAGTAGGTGTCGTGCAACTGCACGTCCACCGGCACGATGGACAGCACCAAGCCGGTGAAGCCCCCGAGCGAGAACAGGAACAGAAAGCCCAGCGCGAACAGCATCGGCGTCTCGAAGGTGAGCGAACCTTTCCACATCGTCGCCACCCAGTTGAACACTTTCACGCCGGTCGGGATCGCGATCAGCGTGGTCGCATACATGAAGTAAAGCTGCGCTTCGACCGGCATGCCGACCGTGTACATGTGGTGCGCCCATACCATGAACGACAGAATCGCGATCGACGCGGTGGCGTAAACCATCGACGCGTAACCGAACAACGGTTTGCGCGAGAACGCCGGGATCACCTGCGACACCACGCCGAAGGCGGGAATCGCGATGATGTACACCTCGGGGTGACCGAAGAACCAGAAAATGTGCTGATACAGCACCGGGTCGCCGCCACCGGCGGCGTTAAAGAAGTTGGTGCCGAAATGGCGGTCGGTCAGCGTCATGGTCACCGCGCCGGCCAACACCGGCATCGACGCCACCAGCAGGTAAGCGGTGATGAGCCAGGTCCAGCAAAACAGCGGCATTTTCATCAGCGTCATGCCGGGCGCGCGCATGTTCAGGATGGTGGTGATGATGTTGATCGAACCCATGATCGACGACATACCGAGGATGTGCACCGCGAAAATGGTGAGGTCCATCGCCGGGCCGGCTTGCGTGGTGAGCGGGGCATACATGGTCCAGCCCACGCCGGCGCCGCCACCCGGTGCGAATTGCGCGGCGATCAGCAGCATCGCTGCCGGCGGCAACAACCAGAACGACAGGTTGTTCATGCGCGGGAACGCCATGTCAGGCGCGCCGATTTGCATCGGGATCAGCCAGTTCGCGAAGCCCACGAACGCCGGCATGATGGCGCCGAACACCATGATCAGGCCGTGGTAGGTGGTCATCGAGTTGAAGAACTCCGGCCGCACGATTTGCAGGCCGGGCTGGAACAATTCGGCGCGGATAATCAACGCCATCACCCCGCCCACCAAAAACATGGTGAAGCTGAACCACAAATACATGGTGCCGATGTCTTTGTGGTTGGTCGAACCCAACCAGCGCATCATGCCGTAGGGCTTGTGATCATGCGCGTGATCGTCGTGGGCATGACCGCCATCGTGGCTGTGTCCGTGCGCGTGGTCGTGGGTAGCGGTGCTCATCTTAGCTCCGGTTCTATCTAATAATATTGTTTAAAAACAAATACTTATTCTATTTTGTCGCGGCGCGCGCGGCTTTAACGTCCGCCGGGGCGACCATCTCGCCCGTCTTGTTGGCCCAGCTATTGCGCGTATACGTGATCACGCTCGCCAGATCGGCATCCGACAGATGTTTGAACGGCGCCATGGCGGTGCCGGCCTTGCCGTTCAGCACGCGATCCAATTGTTCTTCTTTCGGCCCGTTGACAATTTTCGAACCCGACAACGCCGGGAACGTCGGCGGATTGCCCATACCGGTCGGCTGATGGCAGGCGACGCAATTGGCGGCATACACTTTTTCGCCGCGCGCTTTCAGTTCATCCAGCGTCCAGGCTTTATCGGGTGCATCCGCGACGGCGGCCTTCTTCATGCTGGCTTTTTGGCTGTCGACCCACTTGCTGTAGTCGGCAGCCGTTTTCACTTCAACCACTATCGGCATGAAGCCGTGATCCTTGCCGCACAGTTCCGCGCACTGGCCGCGGAAGATGCCCGGTTCGGTGGCCTTGAACCAGGTGTCGCGGATAAAGCCCGGCACCGCATCCTGCTTCACCGCCAGCGCCGGCACCCACCACGCGTGGATCACGTCGGCGGCAGTCACCAGCATGCGAATTTTCTTGCCGACCGGCACCACCACGTGCGTATCGGTTTCCAGCAGGTAATGCTCGCCTTTTTTCTCCGTGCCTTCGATCTGCGCGCGCGGCGTGGACAGGCTGCTATAGAAGCTGATGCCTTCGCCTTCGCCCTTGATGTAGTCGTAACCCCATTTCCACTGGTAGCCAGTGGCCTTGATGGTCATATCCGGCTCGGAGGTGTCGCGCAATTGAATCAGCGCCTTGGTCGCGGGCACCATCATCACCAGCAAAATAATGCACGGCACGATGGTCCAAGCCACTTCCACCCAGAAATGCTCGTGGAAATTCGACGCCGGGTGGCCCACCGATTTGCGATGCTTGAAGATCGCGTAAAACATGAAGCCGAACACCACGATGAAAATCACCACGCACACCCACGTGATAATCGTGTGCAGATCATAAATGGTGTGTCCCAGCGCGGAATTCGGTATCTGGAGGTTAAGTTTGTATTCGGCAAACGCGGTCGCCGGAAACATCAACGACATCGCCGTTGCCGCTGTTGTCAGTGCCGCGAAAGTATTCGAGATAGTTTTGACCAGCTTGTTACGCATTCTTCCCCCGGATAGTTACAACCAGTCTTACCGCTTTGCTTGAATCAATGCGGGCTATTTACACTTGTCACAGGCAGGGATCACACACCGTTATCGTGCCGATGCAGTCGGCTCAAACGTGTGTTCATACCGCGTGTAATATTTCCCCAACTCCCCGACAGCCAGCGTTCGGAATAATCATTATCGGACGCCGCTGAAAACACACGGAATTTAACACAGCGAGGGGTATCGAGGCAACCTTGTAAGCCCTTGAATACTTGTAATTACTAGAGGCAACATCGCATTGACACGCGGTGCTTTTCCCGTTACAGCTACGCGCTCAGGTGACGCAAGTTGATTCGCGGCGCGATGGCCGCTGCATCAGGCGTGTCGCTAAACGCGATGCGCGCCAGCAAGGGCGCCGCCAGCCGCTGTTGCAACGCCTCCACATTGGCGGTCGTGTGCGCCATGCCCGGATCGATGTGATTGGCAACCCAACCCGCGAGCGTGAGTCCGCGCGAGCGGATCGCCTCGGCGGTGAGCAGCGCATGATTCAGGCAACCCAGCCGCATGCCGACGACCAGCACCACGGGCAAAGCAAGTTCGCGTGCGAGATCGGCGCTGCTCTCTTGATCGTTAAACGGTACGCAAAAGCCGCCCGCGCCTTCGACGATCACGATGTCAGCAAGCGCTGACAATCGCCGATAGCTTTCACATAAGATATTGTTTTTAATAATTTTATTCTGTATCTCCGCAGCGATATGGGGCGCTATCGGCGGCTCAAAGCAATATGGATTAACGGCGTCGCGGGGCGCGCTCACGTTGCTGGCGGCGATCAGTTGCGCCACATCGTCGTTGATCCATACGCCGTTGTTTAGCTGCGCGCCGGCGGCCACCGGCTTCATGCCGATCACACGCTTTCCGAGCGCCGCAAACGCGTGCAACAGCGCGCACGCCACCAGCGTTTTGCCGACGCCGGTGTCGGTTCCGGTGATGAACAGGCCGTTACGCGTGAGGGGTGCGGCGTTAGGCGTCACGTGGCTGGCTTGATATCGATGATTTTTTTACCGCTGCTGGTAATACGCGGCAGCGGCTTCCACGCGTGACCATAAACCACTTCGAACGTGGCCGGCAGCTTGCCATCGCGACGCAGCGGTTCGTAGGCTTGCGTTACTGCCGCGAGCCGCAATTTTCCCGTCAAACCCGGCGGACGCGTTTGCGTGACGTTGTGCGCGCCGATGGCTTTCAGATCGTGCATCAGCGCGCGCACGTCGCTGTAGGTCAGCGTGAACGGCTCCATATCCATCACCGGATCGGCAAAGCCGCGCTTCACCAGAATGTCGCCAATGTCGTGCAGATCGATAAAGCGGCTCACATGCGTGTGTTGATCCACAGTGGCAAAGGCGGCGCGCAATTCTTTCAGCGTGTCGGGGCCGAAGGTGCTGAACATCAGCAGTCCGCCGGGCGCGAGTACGCGGTTGAATTCGCCAAACGCCTGATCGGGATCGTTCACCCATTGCAGCGCCAGGTTCGACCACACCATATCGACGCTGCCGGTCGCAAGCGGCAGTTGTTCGATGTCGCCGCACAGCTCATTAACTTGTTGTTTAAAAACGAATTTCCACCAGGGCTTCACAGCACCTTTGCGGCCCTGTTGCAGCATCGTGAGCGCCAGGTCTAACGCCAGCACGCGCGCCTTGGGGTAGCGCGTGCGCAGCGCGGACAACGCATTGCCGGTGCCGCTGCCCGCATCGAGTAGCGTCGCGGGCTGGTGCTTGATCAGATCCAGCCGCTCATCCATGCGGCGGCACACCTCGTGCTGCAACACCGCTGCCGCGTCGTAACTGTGCGCGGCGCGCTCGAACGAACGGCGCAGCAGCTTTTTATCGAATTGCGGCAGGCTCATCTTGGAGAAAGGTTTGCAGCAGTGTCGCCACCGCATTGGGGTCGGATAAAAACGGCGCATGTCCCGCGCCAACTATTTTGTGAAAACATGCGTTGGGCAGCGCCGTGCTCAACGCCTCGCCGGCCGCGCACGGCGTCACCGCATCCTGTTCGCCGTGGATCACCAACGTGGGCTGCTGAATGGACGGCAGCAATGCGCGCAGATCGACCGTGCGCAAAATCTCCAGTCCGGATTCAAGCACCGCCTGTAACGGCAGCGGGTGGGTAAAAAGGGCCGTGCGCAGCTTGTGCGCCACGCGCACCGCGTGCGTGTCGTTCAGCGACTGCAAGGCGACAAAGCGCCGCAACACACTGGGACAATCGCGCTTGATTTGCGCGGTAAATTGCCGCATCACCGCTGACGTTACCGCGTGCGGCCAACCGTTCTGCTGGGTGAAACACGGTGTTGCGCCGATCAATACCAGACGCTGCACCTGCTTCGGCGCGCGCTGCGCCCAGGTCAGCGCCACCTGCGCGCCCAGCGACCAGCCGACGACAGTGCATTGCTTGGGCGCACTGGCGGCCAGCACGTCGGCGATGCGTTCCAGCGTGTACGGTGTACAGGTCGCGACCTCCGCGTGGCCGGGCAAAGCCATCACCTGCACACGACATTTTTTTCCGAGCGCCAGCGCAAAACCGCGAAACACATCCGGATGGCTCGCCCAGCCGTGCAGCAACACCACGTGTGGCGCCGTCTTCATGACATTTCCTTGCCGACCGCAATCAGCGCATCACCCAGCACACGCACGTCATCCGCCGTGTGCGCCGCCGACAGCGAAATGCGCAACCGTGCCGTGCCCTGCGGCACCGTCGGCGGTCGAATGGCGGGAACCAGCACGCTGCGCGCGGCGAGTTTTTCCGCGACGGCGGTTGCCGCGCGGTTGTCGCCAATCACCAGCGGCTGAATCGCGGTGAGCGACGGCAGCAGTCGCCATGCAGGCAGCGATGACTCTCTAAGTATATGTTTTAATTGGATAATATTTTCATTCAGTTGTTGGCGCAAAGGCGCCCCGGCGGCGATCAATTCGATGCTTTTCGACACCGCGCACGCCAGCAGCGGCGGCAGCGCCGTGGTGTAAATGTAAGTGCGCGCACGTTGCATCAGCATTTCGATCAGCGTGTCATCACCCGCGACAAACGCGCCGAAAACGCCGGCGGCTTTGCCAAGCGTGGCCATGTAAATCACGCGCGGATGCTGCAATCCAAAATGTTCCAGCACGCCGCGCCCGTTAGCACCCAGCACGCCGAAGCCATGCGCGTCGTCGAGCAGCAACCACGCATCGTAGCGCTCCGCCAATGCGAGCAGCTCCGGCACCGGCGCGATGTCACCGTCCATGCTGAACACGGCGTCAACGACGATCAGCTTGCGCTTCGCTTTGCTGCCGACGAGCAGCCTTTCCAGTTGCACTACATCGTTGTGCGCAAATCGCTTGAATTGCGCCCGCGCTAGCAAACACGCATCGTTGAGCGAGGCGTGATTCAGCCGGTCGGCAAACACCGCGTCTTCACGCCCCAACAGCGCCGTGACCACGCCGAGATTCGCCATGTAACCTGTGGAAAACAACAACGCACGCGGCAAATTCACGAATGCCGCCAGATGCTCTTCAAGCTGCTCATGCGCGCGCGCATGTCCCAACACCAGATGCGAAGCGCCCGCGCCGACGCCGTAGGTGCTCGCGCCGGCCTGCGCCGCGGCAATCAACTCAGGATGATTCGCCAGTCCAAGATAATCGTTGCTGCAAAATGCGATGACTTTTTTGCCGTCGACCGTCACATGCGCACTTTGCGCGGCATCGAGTGTGCGACGGGTGCGGCGCAGACCTTTTGCGTCGAGCGCCGTCAGCTCATCCTGCAAAACAGAGAAAGGCATAGGGGCGCGCCTTTCATTCCCAAT